>JBNACB010000001.1:0-232416 GCA_049632765.1 Akkermansiaceae bacterium
GTCCGTCATCGATGTCTGGCATGCTGAGACTGAGAAGTTTGCTCCGGAGTTGCGTGTTAAGATACTGCGCACCCGCGATGACCTGGATCTGAAAATGCTCGAGTCAGAGATTGATGTCTTTGTTCTCAACTATGCCCAGCTGCGCCTCTGTGGCGAAGAACTAGCCAAGGTCAAGTGGTTGAGCACTATTCTTGACGAGGGCCAGCAAATCAAGAATCCGGATTCCAAGGCGGCCAAGGCGGCTCGCGAGCTCAACTCCATGAACCGTCTGGTTCTCACCGGCACACCGATCGAGAACCGTCTCATGGACATGTGGTCACTGATGGCCTTTGCCATGCCGGGTGTGTTGGGCAGCCGGGCCTATTTCAAGAAGCGCTTTGACAAACGCAAGGATCCTGGTGCGCAGAGCCGCCTGGCATCCCGCCTGCGCCCGTTCCTCCTGCGCCGGACCAAGCTCCAGGTTGCCAAGGATCTTCCGCCACGGACCGAGGAGGAGGTTTTTGCCGAAATGGAAAGTGTCCAGTCTGAGATGTACAAGGCGGAGCTCAAGCGCATTCAAAAAGCCTTGCTGGGATTTGATTCTGATGAGGCGGTGAAGAAGAACTCCTTCGCCATTCTGCAGGGGCTCATGCGCTTGCGTCAGATCTGCTGTCACCCGGGCCTGATTGATCCCAAGTTCCTCAAGGAGGAGAGTGCCAAAATGAACGCGCTGTTCTACCTGCTCGACCAGCTTCGTGAAGAGGGCCACAAGGTTCTGGTGTTCTCCCAGTTCGTCTCCATGCTGGACATCATCAAGGCGCGTCTGGAGGTTGAAAGCCGCCCCTTCCATTATCTCACGGGTCAGACCAAGGACCGCAAGGGCGTCATTGAGAGTTTCCAGACGACCAAGGACCCCTCCGTGTTCATGCTCTCGCTTAAGGCCGGTGGTGCCGGTTTGAACCTGACCTCGGCGTCCTATGTGATTCTCTATGATCCATGGTGGAACCCTGCGGTGGAAAACCAGGCCATTGACCGGACTCACCGCATTGGCCAGAAAAACAAGGTGATTGCTTATCGCTTGCTCACCAGGGATACCGTTGAGGAAAAGATCCGTGTGTTGCAGCATCAGAAAACGCAGCTCGTTACCAACGTGCTTGGTGATGAGGGCTTTGCAAGTAGCCTGGGCATGGATGACCTTGCCTTTATCCTCGGCGCCGGCGAATTGGAAGACGATGCGGAAGCCGAGGAGGCTCCGGCGTCGGCTGGCAAGGAAAGCTCCGATCTGATTGATGTCAGTGCGGTCAAGGCGCCTGCAAAAAAGGCTGCCAAGAAAACCGCGAAGAAAGCTGCCAAGAAAGCGACAAAAAGAAGTGCCAAGAGCAAGTAGAGGCCCATATCTCAGAGGTTGCACCACACTGGAAGGCCGGCTAGGATACCACCCGTGAGACGTTTTTTGGTGGCATTGCTTGCCCTGTTTTGCGGCTGGTATCTGCTCAACCCCACATGGGGTTTGATCGAGTTCATTCCGGATAACCTGCCCATTGTGGGAAATCTGGATGAGGCCACGGTAGTGGCTGTGCTGCTAGCTTGCCTGCGCTACTTTGGCTGTGATTTGACTCGTTTTCTGGCAAGGAAGCCGAAACGCATCGAGGATCATGTGGATGCCGAGGACGCTGAGGGGAAACCATAGGCAAGTGGCCCTGATGAGTCCTGCAGGGGCTGATTTTTGGCCAATATAGCCATAGTGTGACCCATCAGCGCCCATTTCACAATGTATTTACAATGAATGCTTGTGGTCGGCCTCGTTTTGAGCTACCTGTATATGAAAAGAAGCTTTCCTCCACACCGCTTTTGACTAGATTTAGTCGATATTGCATCTCCACATGAGAACTCATCTACATTGCCGTTCCGTTCGTCACCAGGCTGCTGCCTTCACGCTCATTGAGCTGCTGATTGTGATTTCACTGATCACTGTACTCATGACCGTGGGTTCCTTTGGGCTCAAAAACTACAGTAAGGCAACGGGAGTAGGTGCCGCTGTGCCCATTGCCCAGGGGGTCTTTGCCCAGGCCAGATCATTGGCGATTGAAAAGGGTACTGGCACGAGGGTCCTGGTGCATGATGATAACCGCACGGACAATCTTAACCGGGAGCGGAGGCTGCGCTACTTGGCAGTGCAATATTGGGATACCAAGGACACAGAAGTCACCACGGATGATGAGTGGGTCACAGCCTCTCGAGGAGTCAAGCTTCCTGAGGGCGTCTTTTATTCAGTGGATTTGAGCAATCTAGGCGACGCGCCCAATGTGACACAGGCCAGTGGTTTCCTTCCCGGGGGAGGCGGAGCTTCGACTTGCCGGGTTTATGAATTCAACTCACAAGGGATTATTACAGTGCCAGCCCCTACAAATGGTACGGCCTACGAAAATGATGTGCCACGTTTTGTCATGCGTGCGGGAGGCATGCCTCCGGGAGCTGCCAAGCCAAAAGCGAATTCGGGAGCCGGCACGAAAAACGCTGCGGGCTTTGTCATCTGGCGCAATGGACGCACCTCGGTATTCCGGCACCCGGATCAGATAGCTGCTGGCTCGGTATTTAACGATAACACCAAATTTTAACATTCAGCCCATCCTGCCATCATGAAGAAGCAAGTTGAAAAAATGCTGCAATCCTCCAAGCGCCGCGGTTTCACCCTCGTTGAGACGGCCATTGCCCTGGGCATGGTGGCGGTGATGATCTCCTCCTTCGTCGTGGTTTTTGGTCCAGCTATTCAGGGCATCAACAAGTCACTGAGCTCCAAGGATGCGGACAGGCTGACCAACGCGCTCGAGCTTGAGCTCACCACGCTGAAGAATGACGATATCTATTCAAGCGCCATCGAAAAAACCTATTGGTGGATTAGACTTTGTCACTTTGATCAGGATTTTCCAGTGTTGGTTTACCAGTACCGGGGCAATCCCGACAGTGTGCGCACGGATGGCACACTCAACCCCTATACCTATAACGCTGCCAATCCCGGTATTCCCGGTAAGGATTATGTCATTCAAACCTCGGTGCGAAGATTGAATGATACCGTCGACAACAGTAAAATTCAGGCAGAGCTGGCCCCTGGTGTTCTCGAGGGAAAAGTCTATTGCGTAAGGTTTTTTCAGCTGCGTACAAACACTACCGATGGAAGTTTGGAGATGCCATCGAACTATTGGCATGTTTACAATGCGGGCGCATCAAGCATGACAGGTGATTTTAGCCAGTTTGTCGATCCAGTGCTTGTCTTTCGCGTTAAGTTCTACGAGGTCAAGCCGCCTATCTGGAGTTTTATCAACAATACGTGGACCGTGTCACCTGACACTGAGACACCCGTACTCACCAAAAACATGGCGGTCATGCGTTAAGGCATGGCGTCCGACCAACCCATTTAATTGACCCATTTATCATGACAATCAACACACATCATCACTACAAGCTCCGTGCCAGAGGTTTCACTCTGCTCGAGCTCATGGTCGCCATGTCAGTGACTGTGATCTTGCTGGGCATGGTGACGTTTATGACCGGCAAGTCCATGGATGGTTACCGGGAAAGCCGCGACAAGGTGGTGACAGGACGTCAGGGCAAGGAGGCGATGGATGCGATCACCAGGGATTTCCAGGCGATGGTGGCAAGGATGGATGGTAGCAGCAACCAGTGGCTCTATGCGGCAGTCGAGCCACAGCTTGGCACAGCCCAAGGTGGCCCCACTGACAAAAAAATCACCAATGCTTGCAGGCTGATTTTCTTCACAGCTGCCCCGGATCGTTACGATGGTGACATTGGTGGAGCCACGGATGACGGTGGTGATGTGTCCGCCGTGGGTTACAGGCTGGTTTACCGTGACCAGATATCGGGCACAGCATCCACAGCAGTGGGCTCCTTTCCAGCCTTCACCTTGTATCGGCACCTCGTCGACCCAGACGACACGTTTACCCACCTTCTTGGTCAAGCTAACCTGACATCTCCCGTAGCACCGGCAGTGGCCCAATTCACCAATGCCAAGGACTTCATGGCCGAAAACGTCTTGGCCGAGGACATTTACGAACTGACCGTGACATTCCTCGTGCAGCAAGCCAATGGCGTCAAACGCTTCACCATTGGCAGCGAGACGGGCACGGCTCAATACCACTCGTTTGTCATCAAGGGAACTGGCATATACACCATGGCAGACTCAACTTCAGCCGAGGCTGCGCAAGAAGGTCAACTGGTTGGTGTTGAGCTGGGAATCACCGTGCTCACCGAGCGCGGTCTGGTCATGACTGAGAAAGGGGGAATGACACAGCAGGATATCCTGAAGGATTACGGCTATCACTTCACCCATACGGTCAGCGTTCCCCGATTCTAGACGATGAAAACGCTCGCCTCTCTCTTGCTGATGGCCAGTCTCGCCCTTGCTGGCTTGGTTCTTGTATCCTGTAGCCCGGTCAGCACAAGTGCAGGTAGTCAGGGGACTGCAAGCTCAAGTGCCACATCACGTCTCAAACTCAGCAACACGTTCTACAAACCCGTTGTGGTTCGCCTCGAGCGTCTCGGGGACACCGGCCACCGCGATGTCCTTGTGCCAGCCCGGTCATCGGAGTCACTCAGGGTCCCGTCCGGCACCTACAAATATAGTGCAGCTGCGAAGGGCTTCAGACCCATCTCACAATACAAGCAGCTCGATCCTGGCCGCGGCTACACCTTGTATTTTTAATTGCGTTCCGATGTCAGAGGGGAGCATCCCGGCATGATGCGAGTAGGCAAGTTTCTAGGACTACTCGTGGCCATCATCACAGTAGTGCTCCAGACGTCCTGCTCCCCCACGGGGTCAGCCCAGCGTGGCAAGCCGGCACGCAAAATGGTTCTCAAGCCGCAGGTGACGATCCACAATACCTCCAAGCGTGACATTGTGGTTGGAGTAGATGGGCCCGAGAGCCGTATCGTCAATGTTGCCGCTGGTTCCAAGCGCACCCTTGTTCTGAAGTCAGGCACTTACAAGTATGCCGTTGCTGCTGAGAACATGCACCCCACCACGGGCGAGAGGAAATTTGAGCCCAACCACCGCTACACCTGGAATTTTGAGATCAATCAGTTGCAGGGCGTGAGTTTCTGATCTGCCCCGGCTGGGGGACTCACAGGTTGAAAACCCGCTAGCGGGAGTGCTTTTTGTTTTTTTGGAGTTTGGCAATGGGGACAGGAGGGGTAAACACAGGGCATGGCAAAGCTGCGCATTGTTTTCATGGCAACCGGGGACATCGCCCTGCCGTCATTGCAGTCCATGTTCGATGCCTCTGGAGAGGATGGTGCATATGAGCTTGTGGCATTGGTGACCCAACCCGACAAGCCGGTCGGCAGAAAACAGGTGCTTACGGCTCCTGCAGTCAAGGAGCTGGCACTGAGCCACCATATCCCCGTGCTTCAGCCGGAGTCAGCAGCGGATAGGGTCTTCCTCGCCGAGCTGGCAGCCATGCAGCCGGATATCATTGTGGTGATGGCCTATGGCCAGATTCTGCCCCAGGCCCTCCTGGACATTCCCTCCGTGGCCATCATCAACCTTCATGCCTCCTTGTTGCCGAAATACCGGGGTGCGGCATGCATCCAGGCGCCTATTGATGCCGGCGACAGCCACACGGGCATCACAGTGATGCATGTGGTTAAGGCACTCGATGCAGGAGATATCATTCTCAAGCGTGAGTTTGCGATTGGTGAGCATGAAACCGGTGGTGAACTGCACGACCGTCTGGCAGACCTGGGGCCTGAAGCCCTGATGGCGGCACTGCAGCAGTTAGCTGATGGAATTGATGAGCGCACACCCCAAGATCCTGAGCAAGTGAGTTACGTCTCCAAGTTGTTGCGGGAAGACGGTGAACTGGACTGGTCACAATCTGCCGAGCCACTGGAGCGGCGAATCCGCGCCTACGATCCGTGGCCAGGAACATCGACCACATACCGGGACAAGAAAGGCCGGCTGCGCAGGTTGAAAATTTTCCCTCAGGTAGAGGTGGGCACGGAATCCGGCAAACCGGGCCAGGTGCTTGAAGCTGGCGACACTCTGCGTGTTGCCTGTGGTGAGGGTTGTCTGGTCATCAGCTCCTTGCAAGCGGACGGATCGCGCAGGATGAGTGCTGCTGACTTTATGTTGGCAAGTCCTCTCGGTGTGGGTGACATCCTCGGAGAGGACTGAACATTTTGCCATTGCTTGGCAAGGTCTAGCCGAGTGCTTCCCGCAAGAAGGGTGCTGTACGCGAGGTTTTTGAGCGGCTAACGTGCTCGGGTGTTCCCTGGCTGACAATGCGGCCACCCTGTTCTCCGGCCTCGGGTCCGATGTCAATCAGGTAGTCCGCCTCAGCCATGATGGCGGTGTGGTGCTCGATGACAACAACCGTGTGCCCCTCGTCCACGAGGCGGTGGAGGACATCGATGAGCTTGTCCACATCCTGCTGGTGCAGGCCAATGGAGGGCTCCTCAATGAGGTAGAGGTTGGCAGCATGGGCTTTGCTGCCAGTGATCCTGGCACGGCCCTTGGTGAGCTCGGAAACGAGTTTGATGCGCTGTGCCTCTCCTCCTGAGAGCGTGGGGCTGGCTTGGCCGAGTTGCAGGTAGCCAAGACCGGTGTCAGCAAGCAGGCACAAGGTGCGGTGAAGCTTGGGCACGGCACTGAAAAATTCCGCAGCTTCACGGATGTTCATGCGCAGCACTTCGCCGATGTTTTTGCCATGATAGCGGATGTCGAGGGTGGCTGCATTGTAGCGCATCTCATGGCATGCTTCACAGTGGACCCATGTGGTGGGCAGAAAATCCATCTCGAGCTTGATGCGACCGTTGCCCTTGCACTCAGGGCACTGGCCCTCTTTGTTGTTAAATGAGAAGCGAGAAGCGCTGAATCCACGTGCGCGGGCCTCGGGTAGCTGGGCAAAGAGCTGGCGGATGGTGTCGAGTAGCTTGACATAGGTAGCCGGGCAGGAGCGTGAGGTCTTGCCGATGGGAGACTGATCCACCTCGAAACAGGATTTGATCGCCTTGAATCCGGACTTGGAATTGTAGCTGGCGCCTTGAGAGGAATGATTGCCTGCCGCGTGGGAGAGGCAGCCACGCATCAGGGAGGATTTTCCACAGCCCGAGACACCGGTGAGCACAGTGAGGCGGGAGAGGGGGATGCGTACATCGATGTTTTTGAGATTATTGGCGTGGCAGCCGGTGAGCTTGAGCCATCCACTCCTGGCATTGGCCTTGGGAAGGGCCCGTCGGTCATGCGATCGTTTTGGTGGGGTAACCGGTCTTGGTTGAACAAGCTGCCCCCCCTCGACACCAGCTCCGGGGCCCAGCTCGATGAGGGTGTGCGCGCGGGAGATGGTTTCCTCGTCATGCTCTACGACGAGTAGTGAGTTGCCGCGCTGGCGCAGGGACTCGAGTGTGTCGAGCAGTTTGATGTTGTCACGCGGGTGTAAACCAATGGTGGGCTCGTCCAGAACATAGAGCACACCCCTCAGGTTGGATCCGAGCTGAGCAGCCAGACGAATCCTTTGTGACTCACCACCCGAGAGGGTGTCTGCTGAGCGGTCAAGCTGTAGGTAGCCAAGACCCACGTGATTGAGAAAGTGAAGGCGCTGAATAATCTCCGGAAGGATGTCGCGGGAGATGAGCTTGTTGCGGCCGCCGAATTTCCATTGGCTCAGGAGCTTGATGGCGTCAATGACTGAGAGCGCATTGATGTGCTGAATGGGTTCTCCGTGAATGAGGACATGGCGCGAGTCTTCACGGAGCCTGGCCCCATGGCAGTCAGGACAGGGCAGCTGGGATTGCGAGTCAGTCGCGTTGAGGTTTTCGTGAATTTCGGCCTCCAGCTCGGAGTTGAACGGATGGGCCTTGCCTCGACGTCCGCTTGCCAGGGAGATGGTTCCGTATCCTCGGCATGTCGGGCACCAGCCACGGTGTGAGTTGAAGGAAAAGTGATGCGGGTCGGGCTCCTCGAAGGATCTGCCAGTGACGGGTGACACACGGGCTGAGCTGAATGTTTGGAGTTGAGCTTTTTTCTTTCCAGTAGGTTTGTTGGTCAATGCCATGCAGGTTCCCTTGCCGAGTTGCAAGGCCTGCTCCACGGACTCACAGACCGCGTAGATATCATGTGCCTGATAGCGTTTGAGAGGTTGAAAGCCCTCCGTATCGACAAGTGCTCCATCCACCAGCAGGCGGGCAATGCCCCGTCGGGCCGCCGCTGCGGCAACGTCAGTATGGTAGCCCTTACGAGCCCGCACCAAGGGTGCGAGAACGAGGAGGTTTTTATGTTTCTGGCGGAGCCGGCGTATTTGTTTATCAATGGTGTCTGCTGTCTGGGATATGACAGCTTCGCCGGATTCGGGGCAATGCTGGACACCGAGCTTGGCATAGAGAAGGCGCAGGAAGTGGTAAATCTCAGTCACCGTGCCTGTCGTCGACTTGCCGCCACCACGCGAGACACGCTGCTCGATGGCAACCGTGGGGGGTAAGCCAGTGATGCGGTCAATATTGGGTTTCTCGAGTTGGCCGGCGAATTGGCGCGCGTAGGGTGACATGGAGTCCAGGAAGCGGCGCTGGCCCTCGGCAAAGACAATGTCAAAAGCAAGAGTGGATTTCCCCGAGCCGGAGAGTCCGGTGACCACGACGAGCTCGTCCCGGGGAATACTCACAGAGATGTCCTTGAGGTTGTGTTCCCTTGCTCCGGATATCTCAATGGAGGAGGATTTGCATTTTGGCGAAACGGATTGAGCAGAGCTTTTGGCTTTGTTTTTTGGCAACGTTGATGGCCCGGTTGCCTCTCGAATGGCCATGGCAGTGGCGGAGTCTTCAGAGAGTATTTGCTCGGGACTGCCTGAAAAAATGATGTTGCCACCCTCTGATCCGGGACCAGGGCCCATGTCAATAATGTGATCCGCACAGCGAATGACATCGAGGTTGTGTTCGATGACGAGCAGGGTGTGTCCGGCATCGGTCAGGCGCTGAAAGACATCGAGGAGTTTTTCAATGTCGGTGAAGTGAAGTCCGGTGGTGGGCTCATCGAGGATAAGAAGTTTGGCGGTGGTTTTGTGTGCTTCGGTGAGTATTTTGCACAGCTTGAGGCGCTGTGATTCGCCACCTGACAGGGTGTTGAGGGGTTGTCCCAAACGCAGGTAGCCAAGACCGACATCGACGAGTGGCTGGAGGGATTGGATGATCTTTTTTAATAGGCGTGATTCCTTGCCCGAGGCATTCTCAAGATGCTCTGTTGCGAACTCAATTGTTTCGGTGATGGTGAACTCGAGGGTTTGGGCAATGTTGCGACCACCGTATTGATACCTTAATGCCCGGCTCGTATAGCGCTTGCCCTCACACTCGGGGCAGGTAATGAACAGATCGGAGAGGAACTGCATTTCCACTTTCTCAAAGCCATTGCCCATGCAGCGCTGACAACGGCCGACTCCCGAGTTGAATGAGAAATAGCCGGGTGTGAGCTTTTGTTCTCGGGCTTCCTCGCCAAGCGTGTAGAGCTGCCGTATGGCATCAAAGGCACCCGCGTGAACGGCGGGGGTTGAGCGTGGGGTGCGTGTCAGTGGAGACTGGTCGACTTGCTCGACGGAACTGAGGTGCTGGTGACCGGTGATGGATTTGATCGGGGCAGCCTCATCGATGTGCGTGATACCCAGTTGTCTGGCAAGATTGAGATAGAGGATGTCATGGGCAAGGGTGGATTTGCCCGAGCCAGAGACGCCGGTGAGGCAGGTGAACACACCAAGGGGCAGGGCAAGGTCGAGCCGGCTGATGTTATGCTTACTGGCTCCTTTGATGTGGAGATGGTGGCGGGCACTTCGCCGCTTTGTGGGAATAGCGATTTTCTCCACACCAGAGAGATACGGAAGTGTTCTGGATTGCGGGAATTTTCCGGCAATGGTTTTTTGCTGGGCCTGTTTGCCCGAGATTTCGGCGACAATGCTGCCTCCATGCTCGCCGGCAGCAGGACCCAGATCGATGAGGTGGTCACAGCAGCGCATGACGCTTTCCTCATGTTCAACCACAACGACGGTATTACCCTTGTCACGAAGCTCATGCATGATGCGGATAAGCTGGTGGATGTCGCGCTGATGTAGTCCCACCGTAGGCTCATCCAGGACGAAGAGGGTATTGGTGAGAGCTGCGCCAAGGCAGGTAGTCAGGTTGACACGTTCGATCTCACCTCCCGAGAGGGTGTTTGCTGGACGATCAAGCGTCAGGTAGGTCAAGCCGACCTCGCAGAGATAGCGTAGCCGTGATCTGACCTCGTCGAGAGCATGGCTGATGGAGTGAGCCGTGTTGTCCCGGCAGTGATTTGAGAACCAGTCGTTGAGTTCTGCAACAGGCATTTGCCAGAGCTCGGGCAGGGTTTTGCCATCGATTTTGTAGCATAGCGCATCTGGCTGCAGTCGTGTTCCATGACAATGAGGGCAGTCGGTGTAGGCACGGTAGCGGGAGAGGAAAACCCTGACGTGCATTTTGTAGGACTTGGTCTCGATCCAGTCAAAAAAACCTTTCACCCCATACCATTCCCCGCTTTCCCACGCATCCTGTGGGTCGCCCCTCTCCCCATAAAGCAGCCAGTCACGCTCGTTTTTTGTGAGGTCCTCGTATGGGGTGTTGATATCAATGCCATTTGCACGGGCAGCATGCAGGAGATCCCGCTGGCACTCCGCACCGCGGGCCGTGGTGAAGGGGGTGACACAGCCTTGTCTGATGCTAAGTGATGGATCCGGGATGGCTTTGCCCAGATCAATGCCGATGGTGCGACCAAATCCCCGGCAGTGTGGGCACGCGCCCAGAGGAGAGTTGAAGGAAAACAAAGAGGGGGTGGGGGGGCGCAGTTCAAACCCGGTGGATGGGTTGCTCCAGATCGTTGAAAAGGGCTGCGAGGCGTTTGATGCGATGACCTCAAGATGACCTTTGCCAAGAGTGAGAGCCTGATCGATGGCCTCAAGTAAACGAGCCTTGTTGCGTGCCTGGATCTTGATCCGGTCCTGAATAACGAGAACCGTCGCCCCAAATTGAAGTTGTGCCCCGCCTTCGTCTGTGCGCTGGACCTCGCCCTCGTGATAGATGCGTGTGTAGCCTTGAGCGTTGAGCAGAGTGAGGACGTCCGATGAGGATGTTCCCGCTGCGACAGCCACGGGAAAGGCGATCATGATCGTCTCATTGGTGCGCTCTGCCTGGCACCATGTAGCGATTGATTCAGCAGTGTCCGGTTTGATGCGTTCACCCGTGTGTGGGTCGAATGCCTCAGCAAAATGAGGGTAGAGCAGTTTAAGGTAATCGTTGAGCTCCGTGAGTGTGCCCACTGTGGAGCGAGTGGAGCGGATGGTGTTTTTTTGCTCAATGGCGATGGCGGGGGGTATGCCCTCGATGCGGTCCACCGCAGGCTTGTCCATGCGATCGAGGAACTGACGCACATAGGGTGAGAATGTTTCCACGTATCTGCGCTGCCCCTCCGCATAGAGGGTATGAAAGGCGAGGGACGATTTGCCGGATCCGGACGGACCTGTGATCACCGAAAACTTGCCCAGGGGAATATCCAGATCGAGGCTCTTCAGGTTGTGTTGCCTGGCACCCCGAATACGGATGCTTTCATGGTCACCCGAGGGCTTGTCTGGGCTTTTTTTGCTGGGCACGGTGCCAATATGCTACTGCAAGAGCATCTTGCCAATCACGAGTTGGTTCATGCGTGACTTTCCCCTTCGATACAGGCACGGGGAGGTCGGGGATGAGAGCCAGGCTTTATTGCGTCCTGAGGATATAATCGACGAAATTCTGGCCGGAAAGCCGCGTGGCATCGAGTTCATATTCCACCGCAGGAATCTGGTTGCGCAGGCCGCTGTCTTGCAGCTCCCTTACTATTTTGTCCAGATTGTTACGGTAATGACCGCGTAGCTTGTCAGTTTCCTGAAGAAACTTTTTCTCCACAGCCGACTGGCTTCTCAGCCGGCTTGCATAAATCCTCGCGACTTTGTCCGGCATGCCTGCAGTGGATATGTTGTCGGAAATCCGGTGGTCTGTGTTCATCTCCAGCATTTTGTCCACATAGGGAGCTATCTCATTACCCTTGTTCTTGGGTAGCCCACGCACGTAAAAGCCCAGTTCCCGTTCGTAGCCCTTGAGGTTACTTCTGAATTGCTCGTCGTATTTTGCTTTGATCTCACCTGTCAGTTCGATGCATTTTGTGCGGATTTCATCAAGCTGGTCACAGCGGATGCTTGGAGGCGGTTCGGCCGAGGTAGTGGGTTTCTTCGGCACTGAGACTGGGGGGGTGCCAGGGCCCGGCCTTGCCTGCTTGGCGGTGGTTTGAATCGCATCGCGTTTCTCGCGTAAGATGGTCCTCACCTCTTCCTTTTTTTGTTCATTTTGTTGAATGATCTCCGCATTTTCGGCCTCACGTTCTGTCTTTTTCTTCTGGTAGAAACCCCAGGCAGCATAAATGGCACCCAGAAGCAGGATGATAATGAGGATGTTGCGCGCGACCGGGCTTTTCGGTCGGGAAACGACGACTGGTCGGGAAGCCGGCCGTGGCTTGGGGCTGCCCTCGGAGGCAGGAGATGGTGCGGTGAGCAGGCGGTTACTTGCTGCAGATGGTTCCTTTTGATGAATGATGGCCTCGATGGCCTCAGCCATTTCCTTGGCAGTGCGATACCGGAGTGCAGGGTCCGGATTCATCGCCTTGCGGATAACCTGATCAAATCGAGGATCACACTCGATCAGATTCGCTGCCGGCATGTAGAGCTTCTCGGGGAGCTTGCTGGTGAGTAACTCATATAGCATGGCTCCCACGGAGTAGAGGTCCGTGCTTTCATCAACCGCCCTTGGATTATGGATGACTTCTGGAGCGGTGTATCCCGGGGTGCCGAATGCAGTGTCTGCCTCATGATCTCCCAGAGGCCGGGCGATACCAAAATCGCCAATTTTTGGTGATAGTTCAGCATTGAGAAGAATGTTGGCTGGTTTGATATCCCGGTGAATGATGCCGTGTTGATGGGCATTATGCAGGCCATGGCAGACCTCGCAGATGATTCGCCCCGCTTCCTCAGGGTCGATTTGCTTACCGTAGGCAGCGTAATAGAGAGACTTGCCGTGGACCATCTCCATGACGATGTAGAGCATGCCGTCAACCTGGCCGAAGTCATAAATTCCGATGAGATTTGGGTGGTTGAGTTTGGCCATGCTTTTGGCCTCGGTCTCAAAGGAGGAGCGGAAATCCTCGTCTTCACCAAAATGCCGGGGCAATATCTTGATTGCCACCTCGCGGTCGAGAGACTTCTGGCGGGCCAGATAGACGGCTCCCATGCCGCCTTTGGCAATCAGGGAGAGAATCTCGAAGTTAGGCAATAGTTCCGCAATTTCCTCCACCTCGGGGGGGATGAAGTCGCTTGATGATGATTCCATGCTCATGGTGACAGTGTGCCTGCTGAGTTGTGATAATCAACTCATTGCATTTTTCTCTAAATCCCGAGTAAGGTAGCTGAACCTCGCCGCGATAGAAAGAAGGAATTGGCAGACATTACCGGGTAAGGAACATTTTTTCTCGCTGGCGCTCGTGCTCCTGCCGCATGACCATGGCAAGTGCTGAGGGAAAGAGCCCGTCAGGGGCAGTGCTCTTGTAACGATTTATCGTTTCTGATGGGCTGCGCGATTCGCCTGGATTGGATGTGTAGCCCGGACCGATGTAGATGCCTGTGCTGTCACGCATCTCCAGATGCAGGTGGGCTGGGTAGTGATCATGAGCGGTGCCTACCGTGCCTATGATTTCTCCCATGTGCACAAGCCTGCCGTAGGGGGCGTAGCTTTTGTCGAGATGTGAATACATCGATAAGAGGATGTTTCCTTCCGCGGTTCTGTGGGCTAGTATCAATGTGTTCCCCCACGAAGGAGAGGGCTCTCCACGGTAAACAACCATACCGTTGGCGATCGCGTATACCGGGTCGCCCAGGTCGGTATTCATACCGCCAATGCCGTTGAGATCATCGCCCGTGTGGCGGCCTCCGCGCCCCGGATTGTCATCCCAGTAACTCTGGGCGTTGTAGGTCAGGGCACCCTGAGCGCTTCCCATCGGGAAGGCCATGCGAGTTGCAGTGGGTATGAGTGCACGCTCAAATGCGGTGAGTTGAATAAAGCGGAGGTCGAAGGGTGCTTTTCTGTCTGTCCCGGGCAGTGGGTAACCGAGTGGAGCGTCCGCCTGCTGCGGAGAATCCATCGATTTGAGCGGCGCAGCAGGATCTTTTTTACTGCGGGTGTAACCAAGAATGACCAGTCCAATCGTGGCAATGAAGACGGTGATGACCAGACTCTGAAGAATCTTTTGACTGGCGTGATGGGGCTTGACCCTGGGCATCGCTAGAAATCCAGTAATATCTCGGCGCGACGGTTGGCCCTTCTTCCCTCAGGTGAGTCGTCTCCGGCAGGCGTGGTGTTGGGCAGGCGCGGTTGGGATTTTCCATAGCCAACCATTTTCATCTGCCCCGCATCGATGCCGCTTTCGGAGAGAAAAAGCATCACTTGCTCGGCGCGAGCCTGGGACAAGGCCAGATTATAGGGGTCTGATCCCAGGGCGTCGGTGTGACCTGAAATGATGAGTTTTTTGTCTGCGCTGGTTTTGAGAAGGTCAGCGACAATAGCAAGCTGACGTTTGGTGCGGGTGGTGAGATCCCTCGCATCGAGATCAAAATAGACAGCCAATGTGTCACCACCCTGAGGGTTCTTAATCAGTGGGCTATAGTGGATGTCACCATCCAGAACGCGTGCAGCATAATTCGCCAGCAGGCCGTCGAGATTAATCTCGGTGATGAGCCACGGTGAATGGACATCCTCTCTCTTGCTAGTAATGGAGAAGGTGGCCATCTCGTCTGTCTTGAGTGACTGAAGCCTGACAAGCCAGCCTGAGCTGGTGTCGCGCAGGAACATTTTACGAAGAGTCTTTTCCTTGAGTAGGGCGTATTCACCTTCCTCAAAAACAATACAGAGCCCGGCGAGGGTGGCATAAGATACTTTTGATTGGTCAATATACTTGCTCGCCTCGGCTGCATCCAGCCTCTTAATGGCATTGAGGAACTGCTTGATGGCAATGAGAGCAGACTGGTCGACCTCGGGTGCGCCGGTGAGTCCTGGATCTCCCTGTTGCGAAGTAGCTTGTTGTGACGAGGCTTGAGTATCGTCCGGAAGAATAATGTTTTTCACCTGCCATTGCCCATTTTCAGTTTTGACCAGATCAACCAGTATTTTTTTTCCGTCTGCCAGGTTGAGTGACCACCTGTCGGGGTGTCCATCCACCTTGGAAACCGGGTTATTGGGGTCAAGTTTGAGGTTGGAGCTGGCAGCCAGTTTTTTGAGTTGTCTGATCTGATTCTGAGAGAGGTTTGCTCTGCGGAGATAGTCGATCAGCGGCTGGGCGTTACCGGACTGATCAGACAAAAGAACAACCTCTTGTATTTTGCCGATCAGCTCCTCAGGTGTGGGTTCCGCATCCGGGTGATTGTCATCCCCGATCTCCAGGTCGTTGTCTGTCTCCGCCTGCTCGTTGGCTGCCGGGATCTTCTCATCCCTGGAGCATTTGTTGGTAAGCAGTCCAAGGGTGGCAGCACCCAGAACAAGAACGACGGCAATATAAATGAGAGGTGTTTTGGAGCGTGGCTGTTCCATGGGCTGCATGGTAGCGGCAAAACGATGAACTCCAATCCAAAAAACAGGCTTTCAAAGGCATCAGCTCATCCACGTGCCCTGTTGTGATTGGGGAGACTCTTGATGAGCTGGCGTAGGCTGACAGTGAGTTTGTTGAGCTCATGCTGCTGATCTGTCCGGGGTCGCTCAGGATCAAAGCGAATCGCTGAATGGAGTGCCATAGCGGGAAGGAGTATTTTTTTTAACTCATCGTGGGGTGTGACATCCTCGCGAAGAAGTTGACGCAGCCAAATGCAATAGGGCGTGCCTATGGGGCGCTGTCCGATTTTTTTCGTGATCAGGGGCTCGAGTTTGTAGAGCGGGGTATCAGCCGCATCCTTGGGTCGTTTATAAGGGTGTCTCACAGCATTGGTCTTGCGCTGGCGTGAGCTCCATAGGCGCCAGCTCACCCAAATGGCAACAATCGAGAGGATGGCGGCGAGCACGACATAAACCCGTGTCTTGTTTGCCTCGCGTGTGCGCCAAATAAGGAAATCCTCTCGTGCACGTTGCCAGCCGTCTGCCAGCCTCTGTTTCCAGTGGTTTGTGTTGATAGCTTCCATGGCTTGCCACGACGGAGGGGTGAGGTCTACATCCACCCATTTCCCTGAAATACCTCCGCTGTTGTTGGCTTGTTCCAGCCACACGCGGCTCCATGCATGAGCGTGCAAGCCTCGCATGACCCACTCATTCTTGGATTTGCCCCGTTCATTGACCGCATAACCGATGCTATAGCGGGCAGGAATGCCCGCTTCACGAAGCAGAAGGGTGGTGGCTGTGGCAAAATATTCGCAGTGACCCGTGCGCGAGTCTTCCAGGAAGAGGCCTACCGAGGAGTCACGTTTACCACGGTCAAATCTTGGTGTCGTGAGATGGGTGCTGTAGGTGAAGTTATCTATGAAAAAGTTCCGTAGTTTCTTAATTTTTGTCTGTGTGTCCAGAGATGGATTGTAGAGGTCAAGCTGGTTGCAAATGCGTTTGAGGGCATCAGCCTCAGTGGGTGTAATCTGGAGGTCTAGACTCGTCGGGGGTTCTTCAGTGTTACTCAAGTCACCTATCCAAGCAGCATATTCAACCACGTTGTAGTTGGGGTTTGCCATGCGGATGGTCCCGAGTGAGTTGCATTCCACATCAGCTTCCTCATCCAGATCGCCAATGGCGATGAACTGGCTGGGAACGGGTATGGGGTGTTCTCTTATTTTCGCCTCAATTTCACCAATAATGCTGATAGGTGCTTCCTCCGAGAGTCTGGGAGCTGAACGGGTGAACCATCGAATATCACGCATACTTTCCGCCGTCATCTTTGTAGAGTAACTCCTGTAGCCAAATTCGTCGTATTCATTAGCACTATCACTAGATGCTTGAAATTGGTAGAACCATCGAGCCCGATCGTATTGGTTGTAGGTTGCTGATCTCAGCAGTCTCGGTATTGCGCCCGCGTGGGTTCTCATTCGCCAATGAATATTGGGGTTGAGCTTAATGCGACCCAGTCTGCCAATGCTTGTTCGCCTCTCTGTGGCTGACATATTTTGGTTGATCGTGATCTCGTGCTTACCTCCCCTGTAGTATCTGGATAATTTGTACATGCTCCATTGGCCGGCCCATGAGAGGGCTAATAGTATGATGAACGCGCAGCCCCAGGCCCACGTGCGACGACCTCTGTTTTTGTTGTAGGCGTAGAGGCAGATGCCCACCAGAAGTGACAAGCCAATGTAATGGAAAAGGTCATGACGGCTGGCTTTGGCTGTGGCCAGTATCACGACGGCGATGTAGGGGTATCCGGAGTTAAACACACGCGGTGAGATGGAGGCTCCCTCCTTGATGTCCCGGAGCATTTTTTTTCGTGCAAAGTAGGAGAAAATGCTCAGCGGAATTGTTTTGGATGTGCCGAATCGCTGTGCCAGCTCGATCGGCAACATGATAAACGGGGCCCAGACAAAGAGGGTGTGAATGCTACCTACACGCATTCCATTGATCCAGGAGATCATGACGGTGAGCAATGCACACAGAATACACAGATTCCATGCCTTGATGTAGGACTCATACTTGAAGTCCCAGCGTAAATTCACGACGGATTTTGATTCGAGCAGGATTGCTGCCGGGATGGCGGCAGAGAGGTTTCCTGTCATGTAGCCCCAATATAGAAGAGCAAGTCCTACGAGTAGCTTGGGTGGTGAGTTTGACATACCAGGGCTGAATCAGGATACATTCATGGAAAGGTCAGCTTCCACATGATCGGCACGTAACCAGTGAATGGCAACGGGTGAAGGGTAGAGGCGCATCAGCTCATCTGCCTCCTCGAGGCTGTGACAAATAGCAAAGACTTTGAGCTCCATTCCGGCACGCTGAAAGCGTTCAACAGTATCCCTCCGATTCTCGCACCACCCGGTGAACACGCAGATGGATGCTGTGAGCTCGTCACTGTATTGCAGCACCACATTTTGCAGGGCTTCGAAATCGGTTCTGGGTTCGCAACTCACTCCGGCAAGCACTTCAAGGATGCTCTCGATGCGGTCTTCGCCACGTCCTGAGCTGAATACGAATGCCTCGTCGTGGATAAACATCAGATCAAGTAGGCTTTCGTTGGTGTCTATACTTGCGGCAAAGGATGCCGCCACGGATACGGCCTCTTCGAATAGCCCTGCCTGCTCAGCAGGCACAAAGGTGTCGAGGATGAGTCCGTATCTGGGAAAAAAAACATCCTCGTATTCTTTAACAATGGGTTTGCCTGTCCGAGCCCAGCTTCTCCAGTGAATGTGCCGTAGTGGATCGCCTGGTCGATAATCACGCACACTGGTAAAATCGCCTGATTGTCCAATGGTGTTGGACAAGGCCTCACCACCAAGCTGGAAGCGTGCATTGCCCGGGAGATCAATCTGTGCAATCTGATAACGGTGCGGCAGAACGATGAGTTTGTCCTCGCTGCAATCTGTTCTGCAACACCTCTGAAAAATACCCAGGGGGTCGGGTAGCAGGATGCGGAGATCCTTGAGCATGATAACGCCGCGTTTCTTGGGAGTAAGTGTAATGGGAATTTTTGTGGAGCTGCCGGGCCCGAGCGGTTTGATAAACTCAGAGGGCTTGCCCGTGAAGAGGGTCAGGCCTTTCTGGAGCCACTCCCATCGATAGTAGCACAAGGTGCGGTCAAAGAGGTTACGCTGTTCTTCCCCGGGCTCGCGAGAGCTGCCAAAAAGAGCTCGCCCCGGGCGGTTGTCAGGCGCCATTTCAAGAAAATTGACTCCCGCAAGAGTTCTCTTTCCTGTGTTGTAAATTTGAATGTGGTATTCCAGCGGTTCTCCTGCGGTGGCCATTCTGGGTAAGCGGCGGGTCACACGCACCCTGGCCTTGCGAAACAGTAACCAGAGAATGCCCACGGTGAGCATTGCGAATATCATGCCGCGCAACTGATAAACAGGGCCGAGGCTATACATGGGCATCAAGGTCCATGAGATGGGAATGATTATAATGAGTAAAATACCCGCAGGCCGTACCCGGTGACTGAAAAAATGTGCAACGGCCGAGTTGCCATGGTAGATCCGGTAGATCAGCCGCAGGAAGAGGGGGGATGGTCTGGCTGTCGCCATGATAAATCCGATTGATTACACAGGTACGGGTGTTTGCTCGAGGATGTTCTCGACAATGCCCCTTCCAGTGAGCCCATTGAATTTGGCCTCGGGAGAAACCACAAGGCGGTGAGCAATGATGTCGGGCGCGAGTTGTTGTATGGTTTCAGGGGTGACGAAGTCTCTGCCTTCAAAAAGGGACAGGGCTTGGGAGACCTTCATGAGTGCCAGGGACGCTCGCGGGCTGGCAGAGAGGTGGATGTCCTCGATATGACGGGTGGCGCTTGTGAGTGCTACAATATAGTCTCTAAGCTCATTACTGATCCTAATATCGGCAACGGCATGGATCAGGTCTTGAACCTCATTTAAAGTTACACTCGGCTCCAGAGCATCGAGAGGATGGCCTTCGTTCTGAGATGCTAGAATTTCGGACTCTTCCTCGGGGCTGATATAGCCCAGGGAACATTGCATGGTAAAGCGGTCCATTTGAGCCTCTGGAAGTGGGTAGGTGCCACGAAATTCGACTGAGTTCTGGGTCGCTATGACAAAGAAGATGCCATCGATGTGATGGCAGCTTCCCTCGATGGTTGCCTGGCGTTCCGCCATGGATTCCAGAAGGGCGCTCTGTGTCCTGGGGGATGCCCGATTGATTTCATCAGCCAGGAGGATGTCGGTGAAAATCGGCCCGGGGTGAAAATTGAACTCGCTGGTTTTTTGGTTGAGAATGGAAACTCCCAGAATGTCAGAGGGTAACAAATCGGGAGTAAACTGGATGCGGTTGAACTGTGCGCCGTCGATGGACTTGGCAATGGTCTTGGCAAGGGTTGTCTTGCCGGTTCCTGGGTTGTCCTCGACCAATACGTGCCCCCCTGAGATCATGCAGGCAAGAATATTGCGAATGGTTTTTTCATGGCCCTTGATGATGCTGAGGACTGATGCTTCGAGGCGCTGGGCTGTGTCGAGAGAGTTCATTCAGGTCTTTTGTAATGATCGTGGATGGATGTGTAAATAGAGCAGAGGGGTTATTTTTGAATTTGAGCCATATCGCTTTCGCAGCGTTTGAGATGTTCATTGAAAATCGATTGGAGCTTTGAAACGGAGGCTGCGGGTGCCATGTTTTTGAATTGTCTCCAGTTCTCTTCGTTGAGGATCTTGCGTCCGTAGTTGTGGGGGTAGCGGAGATCGAGGTTTGCGAACATGCGTGGGCCACTGGCGGTGTTGATCACGATGTAGAGTGGGTAATCTGCCTCCCCGCTGATCGGGGACTTGGTCTTGGCGGAGATTCCGACCCAGCCACTTTCGGTGCACGATCCTAAGATCTCGATGTCTTGAGTCATTCCTTTGGCGCCTTTGATGTGGCGCAACGTTTGGTGCATAATGTGGTTTTTGTCCGAGCCTTCCAATGTAACGCATTGGGCTAGTGATGACTTGATATGACCATTGCGAATCAGGTCCTGATATTTGCGTAGGATTGCATGTGCTTCGTCCTCTGATACAGCATCAAGAGACAAGGGTAGAGTTATTTGCATGGTAGCGCTGAAAACATGCTCGAGCTCTTGTTTCTCCAAGCGGATGTCGAGTTCTGAGAGGCGTTTGAGCGTGCTGCCTCCTCCGCCACCGGCTTGCTGATCTGCCGGCATCAACACATCCTCGATGATATCGTGGGGTATGATGTGCCATCCGTGCTCATCTTTCAGCATCCAGATTTGCATCGTTGGCATAAGATCGCCACCACCTGCCTGACCACTTAGGAGTCTGACCGTTGCCAGATTGTCATCACTCACTATTTCAGAAAAGCCATAGGAGAGACCGTCATGCTCTGGTATCGTGCGCCACATACTGCTGATGTGATAGAGAATGGAAGAATGATTCTCCGGTTTGGAGCAATAATCATTTTGGCGGGGTGTGAGCTCCATGAACTTGCCAAAGTCACGTTGTTGAACGGATTGTAGTAAATGATCGAGGAGCTCATTGGGGCTTTGGCAGTGTTTTGCGGAGGTGTTTCGCAGGGCGATGGTGGCAAATTGATTTTTCAGCTCGGGCTTGCTTGCATATCTCGCAGGCGATTGTTGGCCTCTGTTGTCTGTATGTAGGCGAATACATGTTCTACCCTCGGCCACGTCCGTTTTGAAGGTAAAGATATTACACCTGCCTGAGCTCCACTTGTTTTGGGGCCTGGGGTTATAGTGCCCTGCCATGACATTTCCCTGATCATCCGATTCGATAACGAGGCTTAGGCACGATGGTCTGAAAAAGAAAGCCCAGGTGCTGTTATGGCCATGCTTGTCTCTGTTCTGGATTGCCTCGGTGACGAGTTTGATTTCTTTGAGAAGAGATTCATGTGACTTCTGGTCACCTCCACCAAGACAGGCGACAATACCGAGCACGTTGCGTTTTTTGCATTGCTCTAAAAAATAAGTGACAACTTGCTCGGCTGACATGTGGTCAAATCCAGCGGCTTTTTCAATGTTAAGGAGCTTGGTTTTGAGAGTGGATAGATTTTTTTGACGGTAATCGAGCTCACGCAGAATTTTTTGTTTGGCCATCCATGCTTCGAGGGCAAGAACTGACCGCTCTACTTCTTTGTCGTAGCCATATCCAGCATTGCTAAATGAGCCGGGAAGCGGGGCTGGCAACCAACGATCTTTTTTACGTATGAGAGCGACGCCGTGAATGCGCGTATCCAGCGGGTTGATGGGGTTTTCTGCGCGGACCAAGACGGCCGCAAATCTGGCAGCGGATTTCTGCGCCTCGACCGAAAGCTTGTCATTTTTCTGGAAGTGGGATTCCCGTGCAAGTTGGATCGTGGCTTCAATCTCAGCACGCCGTTTTTTGCCGCAGTGGCTGGAGATGGCGGTGTGCTTGTCGACGCTCAAGGCGCCATCACCTACAAGCTTGAGATAGGTCAATGCGGCGTTTGCCTGATTCTCTTTTTCCGCATCGTTAATGCCCGTAGATTCTGCACGCAGTGGCCAGACTGCAACGGCAGTCATGATGGCTAGCGCGGGAAGGTACTTCGTCAAAACTATACCATATCTAATAATGCATAGCTCGATGTCAACAAAGTAGCGTCGGTAGATGTATATTGGATGATTGATTCAAGCTGGTAAATTTATTTTACCAGCTGCTCAAAGGCCTTTTCTTTCTCCTTGCGTGGATCCAGAGGTATAAGAGGCTCATTGATGGCCGGGCTACTTGGCGAAGATGAAGTTTTAATGATGGAGGGCGCGCTCGATTTGAGGCGAGCATTGAGATCGTCGTGCGGGTTGTGAATGGTGCCCCCCAGTGTCACCTCGGTGTATACGTTGCCATCCTCGGCGGCAGAGAATATCGATGGAGCGGGGGATTCACTGTCAAAGAGCCTGGCTGGAATGCCTACCTTCAATTTTCCGGAAAGCGCGCCTTCACGGTTAACTTTGATATTGCCCTCAATGCTGAGCAATTTACTGCTTACCAGTTTCAGGTTGCTCAGTGAAACGCCATCGAGTGTGTGCACAATCGTGCCCCGGCAGAAGTTAAACGACGGATGCAGGTATTGGGTCTTGCGGGTGAGATCACGCAGGTCATTGAACATGGCAAATTCGCTAACCATTAATTGGTTGGAGTTGAATGGCATGACAAATCTGAGGTTCTCGCCGTTCTCCTTGCTGTGATCATAGGTCAGAGAACCCATCTCGCTGTGGATGTTTCCCTGGATGAAACGGCCAAGGTCTTGCCCTAGTAGCTTTTCCATGGGATAATTGACTGATTTGACGGTCATCACAACAGGCTCATTTTTGTCTTTGTAGGCGATGCCGTTGACAAGCAGTTCTCCTTTGTGACTGTCGCTATCCGCCAGACGCACATCCACTTCGGTGTTGGAACCATTCATGGTGATGACACCCGATGCTATTTCCAACTGAGGCCAGTTCGATATTTCCACAACACCATTGTTGAAGGCAATTTGAAAGCGGCTATCGGAGAGTTGCTGCAATGTGCCATGCAATCCTGTCACCGAGCATGCTGCATCCGGGTCTCCAAAGAGGATGTCGAGTTTCTCACATCGATAGGATTGGAAGCGGTATGGTAAATCGATGCGTTTACGTCTGTCGTTACTCTGGGTAGAGGGGATTTGCAGGCGAATTTTGCCAAGCTCGGCGACGATTTCCTCACCTATCCAATTGCGCGACAGGAAGCTGGTCGCCTTGATGTCCGCACGTATATTTTCGAATTTGGCGGAGTGGTAAAATGTCATGTTTCCCCATTGGATATCGGCCTGGGATGCGCTGGCTGAGATGGGGGTCACGCGAAGCTGGGTGAGCTCAGTGGACTTTGCGCCAACAAGACCGGCAATGGTCGATTCCGTTTCATTTTTGAATGTGGCACCATTATATTTGACGATAATGTAGACGGTGATGAGAGTCACCATGAGGATGAGGCCTGCAGCAGACCCGATAAGAGCCCATTTGAAATTGGGATGAAGGGCTTTTGGGGGCTGTTTTGAACGCCTTTTACGTTTCCTCACCCTGATGACTTGCGAGCCGTCAGAACGGGTGATGAGTTCGCCCTCCTTGATTCTCTTTTGAGTCTCTTCGTCCCGCTGCGACTGCTTCAGTCGGGCCATCATCTCGTCAATGGAGTAATGCTCGTGATCTTCGTTCGGTTTATGGGGCTCGGATTCCATGTATCTTGAATGTTGTATGCGGCGGTTGCGAACCGGTGTTGGACAATAGAATACCGATATCACGTAATCTCTGCCATGATCATCTTGGTCAGCGGTTTCTCCATGGCAGGCCGGTTGGATCTATGAGCTCAGCATTGACGGTGACAAGGATTGCCTCGCGAAATGTTTTGTTGACCTCTGAGCGGAAGAGTCTTCCCGCAAAGGGAATATCTCCCAAAATGGGCGTTTTGTCTTCAACCTTTGTTCGCTTGCTGGTGACCAGGCCACCCAAAACCACGGTCGCTCCGTCCTGGATGGTGATGTTAGCATCTTGTAGGCGAATGGTCTTGAAAATAGGCATGAGAATACTGTTTTCGGTGACCGTCAGGCTCTCGGGGTTGCCGAAGCTGTCAGCTGCAAGCGTCTTGATAGGTGAACCATAGTTTACAAAACCCTCAAACTCGACCAATTCCGGCTGCAGGGAGAGGTCGATGTATTTTTTCTCGGGGCCAACTGTCGGCTCAACTTCCAATATGATACCTGTGGGCCTTGTCTCAAACCCGGTTGGAGTTGCCGGTGTGACCGGAAAGATTTCCAAAGCACCACCGCCTTCGTCGCTGCCGCCGCCGATACCACCTCCAATTGACTGTGGCAACTCGGGTGGTTCGTATTCCGTGGGGTAGATGAACTCACGAATGACTTCGATCTTGGAGCGCTCACCACTGCGTGTGATCGTGGATGGCTTGACAACAATGTCAGCTCCCTTGCTCTGGTTGAGCCCACGCATCATCATATCGATGACCATGCCGTTGGTGATGGCCGTCAGGCGAAGAATGCCGGGGGCCCGCGCCTTGCTGTCAGAGCTAATTCCGGCGGTGCGGTTGATAAAACTATCTATTGCGTCGGGCTCTATAGCACTATTGCCGCTTCTGTTACCCGCCGTTACCGGACCGCCTCCAAGATCGCTCAATGGGCTGCCATTGCCCACACCACCACCTCCGAGAATGAGGTTGCTGCCCAAATCAAGAGGTGTGATCGCCCAGTCAAAGCCGAGTTCCTTGATTTTCTCTTCACTGACGCGGATGATGCTGGTTCTGATGATGACCATGACAGGTTCCTCGTCAGTGATGATGGAGACGAGCTGCTCAACCAGATTGATGTTGTCAGGGGTGTTACGCACCATGAGGCTGTTGCTGGCCGCTGAATAGGAGGCCGATGCCCCCTCCGGAAAACTGATCCCGTTTTGTTTCAGGAAATCGACAATGTTAACACGCGCTGGTAGCTTGCCCTCATCGCCGTTATCCTCACCGAAGGGGTCATCATCAATGTCCGCGCCTCGTGTGGTGGCCGCCTGGAGAAAGTTCGGTGGTACGCGAAATGTGCGCAGTATGAGATCTTCCTGGAGTGTGCCCAGTGGGGTTACCACGACACTGACACCATCAATTCGCCACAGTGTTCTGGTCTGTTCGGTAATGTAATCAAGTAGTTTTGAGAGGGGGAGGTTGCGTGCATTGATGTTGACCCTGTTCTGGGCAACCGCCATGGCAGCCTCCGATGAAGTGTCACCAAGGTTGAGTACGATGTTAATGCCCGCCTGTTGTCCGCTGGCGTCTGGGATGTCTCCATTGCGGCTTTGAATCCTGACAAAATCGAGGGCCTCTGCAAGGCTCTGATCTTCCAGGTTGATGTCCTCGACGATGATTTCCGCCAGTTCATTTCTCAGGTCTGTAGCGGGCACGGCCAAATTGCCCAGATTGATCGCCGGCAAGCTGTCATCAGCTGCAGGCACATAAATTTCCCAACTCTTATCCACCTCGGCGAGCATTTCTGATCGCGTTTGATCCCGGGCGGCACGGTAATAATCGGATTGGATGACATTGATGCGCTCTATGCCCCTTCGCGCTGCCTTGTTGTACGGGTCGATGAGGAGAACAGATTGGTAGCTTTGGTATGCCTGATTGTATTGCCCGAGTTGGTATTGTCCTTCTCCGGTGCGAAGCAGGCGAGTGACCTTGACCACATCATCGACGTGATCGGGGGTGAGGGCAGGATTGTAGCGAACGGGGTCGTCGAGTTGCCGTCTCAATGCAAGGGCATCCAAGTGGGTCGGCGCGATCTGTGGCTGGAGAACCTGATCCAATAAATTGCGCGCCTCGTCATATGAGCCTTTCTTGGCCAGAGCCCGGCAATGCTGGGTGGTGGCGGTCGCGTAGCGATTGGCAGCTGCAGCACGAAGCTCTGCACTGAGTAAGCCGCCGGGCAAGAGAGAGAATGCCC
The DNA here is from genome assembly GCA_049632765.1 of Akkermansiaceae bacterium. Taxonomy (GTDB): domain Bacteria; phylum Verrucomicrobiota; class Verrucomicrobiia; order Verrucomicrobiales; family Akkermansiaceae; genus Oceaniferula. The sequence continues at coordinate 26,149 of JBNACB010000001.1, forward strand.
GTGCGTAATGCTCGGCGGCGGATTTGTAGTCAGCACTCTGGTAGGCCGTGTCGCCAGAGCTCAACAGATCAGTCGCTTGGCGGGCGTTTTCTACCCTGCGCTCAAGCTCTCTCTGAACAATCGACTCCTGTGCAAAGGCGCGGGAAATGGGCAACAGCATACATGCCGCCAACGTAGCTGTCAGCAGGATGTGAGCTGTTCTCTCTGGCGCTAATTGCCTGTGAGATTGTAAGGGAGGACTGTACATCAAGAGTCAGTCCATGGTTTATAGCCAAGAGATGGCTCTGAAGTAAGCGTAAAGTTCAAAAAAATTAGCTTTTAAGATCGGCGAGATGGTGCCGCCACGCCAGTAATGTGGGCCTTTCCCTTACATGCTGAGTGATGGTTTTACGCCCGGAGATCCTGACAAATTGAACACAAAATGGACTTGTGGTGATCTTTTCTCCGGCTAGGGTGTGCCCGCAGGTTCTTTCCTGAAACTCACCGGTATCAAAATATCATGGCATCACCCGCTAGCACCACCTCCCCGGAAAACCTAATCGGTTCATCCTCTGCCTCATTATCCGCACCAGATTCAGCAGAAGAAGCGAAAAACATTCTCGCACATGCAGCCTATGATTCCAAGGTGGAGGGGAATGTGATTTTTACCAGAGTTGATGCTGCCATCAACTGGATGAGAAAAAATTCCCTATGGCCGATGCCCATGGGTCTCGCGTGCTGTGCCATTGAATTGATGGCGACCGCATCCTCTCGCTTTGATATCTCCCGTTTCGGGGCCGAGGTCATGCGTTTCTCACCGCGCCAAAGTGACGTCATGATTGTAGCGGGCACAGTCACCTACAAAATGGCACTTGCCGTCAAGCGTGTGTGGGATCAAATGCCCGACCCCAAGTGGTGCATTGCCATGGGTGCATGTGCTTCCAGCGGTGGCATGTATAGAAGCTATGCCGTGCTGCAGGGAATCGACCAACTTCTGCCGGTTGACGTCTATATTTCAGGCTGCCCACCACGCCCGGAGGCTCTTATCGAGGGCTTGATGAAACTTCAGCGTAAAATCGATGGCGAAGAATCCGTTCGTAATCTCAAGGCAGACCCATCCTTGAAGAACTGAAACGCCCCAATAATATGAATGCCCAAGAAGCAGCCCAGCAAGTGCTGAAAAAGTTTTCCGCCGCCTCTTCTCACGAGTTTCGTGGTGAGCACACAGTGACAACCAGCCCGGATGAATTGAGAGCTGTCATGGAGTTTTGCTTCAATGAGCTCGGGCTCAACTTTCTCATCGACGCTTCCAGTGTCGACAACATGGGCAGCGAGCCAAGGTTTGAGATGGTCTATGAGCTGGCAACCGTTGACGACTCCGTTCACTTGCGCATCAAGGCAGCCGTGGCGGAGGATGAGGAGGTGCCAACGGTGAGTGACCTCTGGGCCACAGCCGACTGGCACGAGCGTGAAATATACGATATGATGGGTATTCGCTTTGCCGGCCATCCTGACCTCCGCCGCATCCTCATGTGGGAGGGCTATCCGTTTCATCCTCTGCGCAAGGAATTCCCGCTTGCCGGTAAACCGAGCGAAATGCCTGACGTTGCTAGTACGGGAGTGGCTCCTCTCGAGGGCGGGCCCTTTGTTACCAGCTCTGGTGCCGATAGTCGGGTCAAGGCTGAGCCCAGGGCTAGATAGTCGTGCTCACGCAGCCGGCTCTGGTGGCGCTGAAGATCCATGCTTTCTTCACATCACCGGCTTCAAGCATCATTTTGGCTCAGTGGAAAATGAGCATGATTTTCCTGTGTCTTTGTTTGCTTGGGCGTTAATTTGTGCCAAGTGAATTCCCCCAGATACAGCGCAGCCAAGCCCTTTGCACCATGGAATGTGGTGGTGGCTTTGATATTCGCCCTAATACTGGTTCATCTGCTTTTGATATTGGCTGGTGGGCTGCCCGGGTCGTTGTGGTATTACGAGAATTTTGGCCTTTCGCTTGGTGGTCTTGCCGATGGCAAGGCATGGCAACCATTCAGCTATGCATTACTGCATGGTGACTGGTTTCATCTGGGTATTAATCTGCTGCTGCTGTCGTTTGCGGGGGCTAAGGTTATGCAAATATTGGGCCAGCAGAGTTGTGCTGCCATCATGATTCTGGGGGTCTTGGTAGGAGGGCTCATGCATTTGATTACCGAAATGTTTTTGGTTTTGGGAGGTCATGATACCAGTCACTTGATCGGTATTTCAGGCGCGTGTTTTGCCTTGTTATTTACCATGCTGACCTTGTCTCCCACCACACGCCTTAGGTTTGTGCCTGTGAGTGGCAAAAACCTGGGGCTGGGTATTGTTCTGGGTGAAGCTATCCTCTGGCTGATCAATCCCAGTCTGGGGGTGCCTGGTTTTTCAGCTATTGGTGGGCTCGTCAGCGCCTGTGGCGGGGCAGCGCTTTTTGGGATAAGCCATGCCTGCCACCTTGGCGGGGCTTTTGTGGGCTGGTGGTTTGCCAGACGAATTATGGCCCCAGTCGCCACAGCTGGCTAGGCTCTGAGGGCCACATTAAAAGATGCTCGACCTGATTGTCGCTTTAATCAATGCTTTGCGCGGCTGAAGCATATGCAAACAAGGCATTGCCTCAATAGCCCAACTCTAATTTAGACAATACCAAACATCCAATACCACATTATCATGAGCCTACAAGTAGGAGATCAAGCTCCCGATTTTAATCTCGTCACTCTCACAGAAGAGGGTCCTCAAACCGTGCAGCTTGCAGATCTTGTTGCCAAATCCAACACCGTACTTTTATTTGTGCCAATGGCATTTACCGGTGTCTGCACCCAGGAATTTTGTGACATCACCCAGGGGCTCTCTGCCTACACTGATCTGAATGCCCAAGTTGTCGGTATTTCAGGTGACAATCCCTTTGCGCAACAAGCCTGGGCAGAGAAGGAGGGCATTGGAATCACCTTGCTCAGTGATTACGAGCACGAGGCGGCCAAGGCCTATGGTGTTGCCTACGAGTCTTTCCTTCCCGAGAAAAATCTCATCATGGGAGGGGTTCCCAAGCGCTCCGCATTTGTCATCGATACAAGTGGGGTGGTGCGTTACGCAGAGGTCAATGACAGTCCCGGAGACTTGCCTGATTTTGAGGCCGTTCAGGATTGCCTGAAGTCTCTCTAAACTTCTATTCCGGTCATGATCTGGGCTCTTCACGGAGCCGTCGGCATGGCGGCAGACTGGCGCGCATTTGCCGCCGGTTTGCCATCCGAATTCGGTGGCCTGCGCAGGCTGGACCTATGGCGCTTTCTGGACTGTTGTCCCATGTCGCTGGAGGCGTGTGGTAATGCCCTCAACGAGGAAATTCTGCGTGTGGACCCGAAGCCTGTTTTGTTGGGTTATTCCATGGGCGGGCGTTTGGCACTCCATGCTCTTTTGGCCAAGCCTTCTGCCTGGAAGGCGGCAATCATTGTCTCTGCGCACACGGGTTTGTCATCTGAGAGCGAGAGGGCCCAGCGGCGCAAGAAGGATGCCGAGTGGTCAAGTTTGGCGCTGAAGGGAGAGTGGCCAGACTTTCTGGCGCAATGGAATGCCCAGAGCGTGCTCGGCGATGCAGGTGACTTGCCGGACCGCAGCGAGCTCAAAAGTCGTCGTGCTTCCGTTGCGAGATCCTTTGTGGACTGGTCACTCGGCACCCAGGCTGAGCTGTTGCCTGATTTGGCCAAAATCACATGTCCCGTACTTTGGCTCACGGGAGAGCGTGATGAGAGATTTACCCAACTTGGTCGTGATGCGGTGGCCAGGCTGCCGAATGCTGAGCACAGGATTATTTCAGACTGCGGACACCGCATACCATGGGAAAAGCCGGAGCAGTTCTCCAGAGTATGCCTCGATTTTCTGGCAATGCACTTGAAACATACAATTTAAGCTCTACATATTTCATCATGTGGAAATCAGCACAGGACTTTGAGGATATTCTCTATGAGAAAAGCGAGGACGGCCAGATTGCCAAGATCACCATTAACCGGCCTGAGGTCAGAAATGCCTTCCGGCCGGAGACCACCCAGGAGCTGCTCAAGTCACTGGATCTCGCACATGAGGACCCCGAAGTTGGCGTAATCATTCTCACGGGAGCGGGGGACAAGGCCTTTTGTTCCGGGGGCGACCAGAAAGTACGTGGCCACGCCGGCTACATTGGCGGCGACGGGGTGCCCAGACTCAACATTCTCGATGTTCAGCGCAAGATCCGCAACCTGCCCAAGCCGGTAGTGGCGATGGTGGCGGGCTACGCGATTGGCGGCGGGCATGTCCTGCATGTGGTCTGCGACCTCAGTATCGCTGCTGACAACGCGATTTTTGGCCAGACCGGCCCAAAGGTCGGCTCCTTTGACGGAGGCCTCGGATCCAGCTATTTGTCTCGCATTGTCGGTCAGAAAAAGGCGCGCGAAATCTGGTATCTGTGCCGGCAGTACAATGCCGAGCAAGCCTTGGAAATGGGGCTGGTCAACACGGTGGTTCCCCTTGCCGATCTGGAGAAGGAAACCGTACAATGGTGCCGTGAAATGCTGCAGCACTCACCGATTGCACTTCGCTGCCTCAAGGCCGCGCTCAATGCCGACTGTGACGGCCAGATGGGTCTGCTCGATCTGGCCGGAAACGCCACCATGCTCTACTACATGAGCGAGGAGGGCAAGGAGGGTAAAAACGCCTTTATCGAGAAGCGCAAACCGGACTTTTCCAAGTTTCCCAGAGTACCCTAGGGGAGTTGGTATGCAGATCGTTCTCGTTTCCCTCAAGTAAACGGGAGCGCACCTGTGCTGTGGGTGTAATACACGGACAACTCAGCTTAAAAAAGGTTGCAAATCGTTGCCAGTAGTGGCTTTTTGACGCCGCGATGTCAGAAAACCATGAACGCAAGACGCTTGAAGAGCGTCACCAAATGTCCGACCTGGAACGCCTGAGGCACTCTTGTGCACACGTACTTGCCACTGCTGTTTTGCGTATCTGGCCGGAGGCCCAGTTGGCCGGAGGCCCGCCTGTGGAGAGTGGTTTTTATTACGATATCGATCTCGATCACCACATCACTCCGGACGACTTCGAGAAAATCGAGGCGGAGATGAAGAAGGTGGTTAAGGAGAACCAGACTTTCGAAAAAGAGGTGATCTCACGTGACGAGGCCATGGAGATGGCCAAAAGCGGCCGCTTGGGAGCTCTTTCGGAGCGTGATGCGGTGAGCGAGTTCAAGGTTGATTTGCTCAACGATATCCCTGAAGGGGAGGAGATCTCCATCTATAAAAACGGGGACTTCTGGGACCTGTGTGCCGGGCCTCATGTGGGCCGCACGGGCAACTGCAAGGCCTTCAAGGTGATGAGTGTCGCCAGTGCCTTCTACAAGGGAGACAACACCCGCCCGCAGCTGCAGCGTATCTACGGCACCTGCTTTAAAAATAAAACCATGCTTACCGAGCACCTGGAAAAACTCGAGGAGGCAAAAAAGCGTGACCATCGTAAACTCGGAAAAGAGCTTGGGCTCTTCCACATCGATGAGGCAGTCGGTCAGGGTCTGATCCTGTGGAAGCCGAAGGGCGGATTGATGCGCCGTGCTTTGCAGGATTTTATCACCGAGGAACTCGACAAGCAGGGATACTCCCAGGTATTCACCCCGCATATCGGCAAACTGGACCTCTACCGCACCAGCGGGCATTTTCCCTACTATCAGGAGAGTCAGTATCCGGCGATTGCCGAGCGGGATACGCTGCAGAAGCTCTCCGAGGAGGGCGCGACTTGTGCGACACTGACCAACGGTCTGGAGACGGGCACGATCGAGGGCTATCTACTCAAGCCGATGAACTGCCCGCATCATATCAAGATTTTTGCCAGTGACCATCACAGCTACCGCGACTTACCGGTAAGGCTCGCCGAGTTTGGTACAGTGTATCGTTGGGAGCAGTCCGGCGAGCTCGGTGGCATGACCCGGGTACGCGGTTTTACTCAGGATGATGCGCATCTCTTCTGCACACCCGAGCAGGTTGCAGAGGAGGTCCAAAGCTGCCTGGCACTCGTTAAGAAAGTGCTCAACACCCTGGGTATGGATGACTACCGGGTGCGTCTCTCCCTACGTGACAGAGACAGTGACAAATACGTGGGTGATCCCGCGAACTGGGACAAGGCAGAAGACGCACTGCGCCAGGCCGTGCAGACTTTGGGTGTCGATTACACCGAGGAGGAGGGTGAAGCGGCATTCTATGGACCCAAAATTGACTTTGTGGTCAAGGATGTCATCGGTCGTGACTGGCAGCTTGGTACTGTGCAGGTAGACTACAACTTGCCTGAGCGCTTTAACCTGTCCTATGTCGGTGCGGATAACAAGCCGCATCGCCCGGTGATGATCCACCGCGCTCCCTTTGGGTCTCTTGAGCGCTTTGGTGGCCTGCTCATCGAGCACTTTGAGGGCAAGTTCCCAACCTGGCTCTCGCCCGAGCAGGTGCGTGTCTTGCCCATATCAGAGAAGTTCAATGAGGCCGCGGACACAGCTCTCAAGGCTCTGGCCGATGCGGGCGTAAGGGCAACTTGCGACCGCAATGCAGACAAGGTGGGAGCCAAAATTCGCCTTGCCAGACTTGATCGGGTGCCGTATATGGTAGTCATTGGAGCACGGGAAGCTGAAAGCAATACCGTCTCAGTCAGGCACCGGGATCAGGATGATCTGGGTGCGATGTCCATTGATGAATTTGTTTCTAAAATCCAAACGGAAATTGCCAGCCGGTCATTGTAGGCCGCTTCATCTGGCGAATGTTCGTTAATTGCTTATTTGCATGGATCCATTCAATGGCACTATTTCTATTTCACCATGTTCCTGTGAGCGCGGTTATTCATCACACGATGACATTACGTCCTCAAGCAGGCAGTCGATTTTTCCAACAAACTAAAGGAGAACACCATAGCTAGACCTAAGAAAAAACCAATGCGTAGCCGCCGTGACATGACTCGTGTCAATGAGCGGATCCGGGCACCCAAAGTGCGTGTCGTATACGAAGACCAGCAGCTCGGCGTGATGAGTTCACGCGAGGCCGTTGAAAAAGCCAAGGCAGTAGGGATGGATTTGGTGGAAGTGGCTCCCAATGCCAGCCCGCCTGTGTGCAGAGTGTGTGACTATGGCAAATACAAGTATGAGCAGAGTAAGCTCAAGAAAAACAAGGCCAAGGCAGTCACCCGCATCAAGGAAATCAAACTCCGTGTCGGAACAGACAAGCACGATTACAATATCAAGATGGCGCGTGCCGAGCAATTCCTGGAACATGGCAACAAAGTCCGTTTCCGTCTCCAGTTCCGCGGTCGTGAAAATGCACACAAGGAAATAGGTGTTGATGTGTTGAAACAATGTGCTGTGGATCTCAAGGACATGGCTCACATTGATCAGGCTCCACGGTTGGCGGGGCGTGCTGTCAGTATGATGCTCTCTCCACTTTCCAAGGATAAGCAAAAGCGCCATTTCCTTTTGAGTCACGGTAATCTCATTGATCCCGATGATGAGGGTGATGAAGATATCGATTTTGAAGACGAGGATCATGTAGCCGAGGGAGAGGAGTAAGCCGGGTGGAACGCAACCGGTAACAAGCCACTGTATCTGTGTCGCGCCTGCTCTTGTTTGACATCGACTGCACCCTGATTGATACGGGGGGTGCTGGCATGGCTGCTCTTAAAGAAGCCGCTTGTGAGCTTTTTGGTGCTGAGGGGCCTGAGCTGGATCTTGCGGGGAGCACGGACTCGGGCATTGTGCGTGGCATGCTTGATCATTTTGACAGCGAGATGGAGTTGGAGGATTTCTACCAGGTCTATCTGCACCGGCTTTCTCCCAATCTGCAGTCATTTGCCGGCAGAATCCTTCCTGGAGTCACCGAGCTGCTTGATCAAATGGAACAGTCGCATGTCTCTCTGGGCTTACTCACAGGTAACATCGCCCATGGCGCCAAGGCAAAAATTGAGCACTATGGGCTCGATGAGTATTTCTCGATTGAAGTCGGTGCCTACGGAGACGATCACCATGACAGAAACTTACTTGGGCCTGTGGCTTTGGAACGCGCCAGTGCTGTGCATGGAATAGCATTCCAGGCGGAGAGCTCGGTAGTTATTGGTGACACGCCCAAGGACGTAGCCTGTGGCAAGGCCATGGGAGCTGCAACGCTGGCGGTTGCCACCGGTCGGTTTTCGGTTGAGGAACTCAGTGGCCACGGGGCTGATTTGTCCGTGGAGGATTTGTGTGATCCACGGGTCAGGTCGTTTTTGAGTTAAGCTCCGCGGCTCATTTTAAAAAACAAAAGGCACGGCCATAGCCGTGCCTTTATCAGTTTAGATCGGATGGATTATTCCTCAACTGATGCTCCGTAGCCGGCAGCTTTGACCGCTTTAACCAAATCTTTTGCAGATACAGTGCTTTTGACAATGACCACCGCTGTGTCAGGCATACTCACTGATGCGCTGACAACCCCCTGAACCTCCTCAAGTGCAGACTGCACTTTGTTCACACAGCCAACACCTCATGTCATGCCGGTTATCTTGAGGTTGATGGTTTTTGTTTCCTCGTCTTCGAATTTGATTTCCCCGGGGGTGCCCGTTGATGCGTGCACTGCTGTAACAGTGACCAGTGGCAGCGCTGCGAGTGTAGTGAGCGCCATGAGTGTATGGAATGTTTTCATGTTTGTTGTTCTTGTTGTGATGGAGGGGTCTATGAACTCCGATTGCATCATGGATACATGGATTTATAGGGTACCATACTAGCTGCCGCATCTCCTCCATGCAATGCGCAAAACGATACCTCGGTAACAATCCCGGGGGTGTGAGAGCCTTAAGACTTCGCAGCAATCGAGGAACCGGCAAGATACCCCGTAGTCCAGGCATTCTGGAAATTAAAACCACCGGTAACGCCATCCACATTGAGGACTTCCCCCGCAAAATAGAGCCCAGGTGTGATTTTACTCTCCATGGTCTTTAAATGTACATCGTCAAGTATGACGCCGCCACAGGTGACAAACTCATCCTTGTTCATACTTTTGCCAAAGACGTGAAACCGGCATGCTGTAATTTGCTCTACCAGTTGATCGGCATGTTTCTTGCCAAGGTGCGACCATGTACAGTCCTGCGGAATACACGCTGCCATGCATAAGCGCTGCCAGAGCCGCTTGGGCAGGCCTGTAAAGGGAGACCGGTTACATACCATGCGCTTGCCAGACAGCTGGCGTGTTTTTTGTAGGAAAGCGGCTACATCTGCTTCTGGCAGCCAATTGATGGTCGCGGTGAATTTGTAATCCACAGCGTGAAGTTCACGTGCTCCCCACGCAGACAGCTTCAGAATACCCGGCCCACTCAGGCCATGGTGGGTGACGAGCAAGGGACCGCTGGCTTTGAGCTTGAGGGCATCAATGGTGACCAGTGCGTTCGGGACACTTACCCCCTGAAGAGCCGCAATGCGCTCATCCTCGATATTAAATGCAAAGAGTGAGGGAACATTGGGAGTAAGCTCATGGCCAAGCGACTCAGCCAGGCGTGCTCCCGCAGCGAGACGGGTTCCTCCAGTGGCCAGAAGTAAATTACGTGTTTTGATTGTGTTGCCGGCATTGGTTTCAAGAATGAACCCGGAACTTTCCTTGGTATCATGAGTTCGATCGGAGACCACCGCTATTGAATCCACCGAGGTAGAGGTTTGGATCACCACTCCAGCCCTTCGGGCAGCATTCTCCAGACAGTCGATGATAGTCTGGGAGCTGTCTGTGGTTGGAAACATGCGGCCATCGGCCTCTGTCTTGAGCTCAACGCCGTGATCCCGGAACCAGTTCACTGTGTCCTGAACTCCCCAGCGATGAAATGGTCCTATCAATGACTTGCTGCCGCGTGGGTAATGCTCTGTCAGGGCCTTGGCATCGAAGCAGGAGTGCGTGACATTGCAGCGGCCACCACCTGAGATTTTAACTTTGCCCAAGGCACGGGATGCTTTTTCAACAATGAGCACACGTGATCCGGATGCTGCCTCGGCACAGACGATGGCAGCAAAGAAGCCAGCAGCACCGCCTCCTATGACTACCAAGTCCCAGGGATCAGGATCAGACATCTTCCTCAAGTTCAAACTCGGCCCAATCCACGGACTCATTAAGGGCCGCTACAGAGTTATCGATGAGCAGATCGAGATCCGGCTCCTGTCCTTCACAATTGAAGGCAAGCAATGCCCCACCATGCTCCACCTCAGGGGGGTCTGTGTCGACAGCCGAAAGACGCACAAAGAACCAATCCAGAATGCCCTCACCGGTCTGAGGTAGCCATTGAACGATGAGTTCAATAGTGGCAATGGGGTCCTCGTCACCCAGTTCACGCTGGTTGCCCATGTCCTGCTCATCACAGTCAATGCCGGCCAAGACCTCCAGGCAGGTGTCGCCCTTATGTTCACTCAAGGAGGATTCAATTTTCTGAAACACGGCATCCTTGGGTGAAATGATTCTCATGTCGAGGAGCCTTGTTGAGGGGGAGTTCTTTGGCAAGGAGATTGCGCGAGTACTTTTCTCCAAGATCTTATGCGGCTTGGATCTGGAAAAAGACCCCCAAATCAGTCGAGACGAAATTCACCATCTTCATCAGACCCCATCCATCCCAGCTTGCCAAAAGCTGCAAGAATCAGATTGTTGATCTCATAGCCATCTTCCTCAGCGTGTTCGACTGTGGCCGAGCTTGTCATGCCCCTCATGGATTCAATGCTGATGACTGTCTGTTTTTCCGGAAACGTGATCCAGTCCCCCCAATCCTTTTTTTCATGCTGGGGCTCCAGTTTTTTACTTCGCAGTGCCAGCATCACTTCAGCAATACTGGACGGTGGCTCCATGTCTGGCACGTGCACGCGTGTTTCCATGAATCGACACTAGCAGTGTTGTGCTCGTCGTGCCAGTCATGAATGGCTTGCAGGATGATTTTGGCACTGTAGTCTGCGCCGCATTCAACCATGCCCAAGCCCACGAACATTGTAGCTGGCCAGAGATGGATCAGTGAGACCGAACCTGAGCTAGGGGTGGGTATTCTGCTCAGGTCGGAGTTTAAACGCGTCGAGCTGGTTTTTCCCGCTGCCCGGGAGAACAGACAGTATGCTCTGGATGGAGCACCCCTGAGAAGGGTCATGCTCAAAGCAGGTGAGAGCTTGGAGACGCAGGAGGGCGAAGTCCTTGAGATCGACGAGGTTCTTGAGCGCGATGGCTTGCTGATTTACAGGTGTGGCCAGCGTGAGTTTCCGGAAGCGGAAATGTCTGACACGATGAGTTTCAGTAGGCCCGAGGACCGCTTGTTGGGCGGGCATGTGGACGATTTAGTCACGTATGATCTGCGGGTTGAAGCCCTTTGCCATCAGTCACGGGTGATGAAATCACCAGAGCGAGGTTTTGTCGGTGCGCGCGTGGATCTCATTGCGCATCAGCTCTATATTGCCAACCGGGTGGTATCGCGAGTAGTTCCGCGGGTATTGTTGGCAGATGAGGTGGGTTTGGGTAAAACAATTGAAGCATGTTTAATTATGCATCGCCTGCACCTCACAGGGCGGGCGAGCAGGGTCTTGATTTTGGTTCCCGAGCCACTCCTTCACCAGTGGTTTGTGGAGCTGCTGAGGCGCTTCAATATGCTTTTCAGTTTGTTTGATGAGCCCAGGTGCCAAGCTATCGAGCACGGGGGTGAGGGCCAGGAGAATCCTTTCCTGGACAGCCAACTGGTATTGTGCAGTGTTGATTTTCTATCTGGGAATAGTAGGCGCAGCCGTCAGGCCATAGACGCCGGGTGGGATTTGCTTATTGTGGACGAGGCACATCACTTGGAATGGAGTGCCAGAAAGCCGAGTTCTGCCTACCAGATGGTCGAATCCCTTGCCCGGGATACACCGGGCTTGTTGTTGCTCACCGCAACCCCGCGACAGCTGGGTCCGGAGGGGCATTTCGCCCGGTTGCGCTTGCTCGATGCTGACCGCTATGTGGATATGGATGCCTTTGGGCAGGAGGCTGATCATTACGAGCAAGTTGCCAACGCTGTCGGAAAATTACAGGAGGGAGCCAGCCCCAGCCCAGAGGATCGGGCCTTGTTCGCTTCACAGTCCGAGAGTGTCAGCAAGCATTTGAATGCCTTGGACGAGGGCGATGAATCGGCGCGGGAGTTATTGATACGTGAGCTGCTCGATACATTCGGAACAGGTAGGGTGATGTTTCGCAATACACGGCAAGCATTAACTGGTTTCCCAAAAAGGAAGGCTTTTCTAGTGCCTCTGAGCAGCGAGGATGACAAAATAGCCTGGCTGGAGCGACTTCTCGGGGAACTTCGTGAGGCCAAGGTGCTCTTGATTTGCCGGACGAGAGAACTTGCAGAGGAGATTCCTGAGAAGCTTAGGCAAAGGGTCAATATCAACTGCGGTTTTTTCCATGAAGGTATGACCTTGTTGCAGCGTGATCGCTCAGCAGCGTATTTTTCTGAGGAGGACGGAGCCAGGATGTTGGTGTGTTCGGAAATTGGCAGTGAGGGAAGAAACTTCCAGTTTGCCCACCATCTCGTTTTGTATGATTTGCCGGACGACCCTGAGCTTCTGGAACAGCGTATTGGTCGCTTGGACAGGATTGGTCAGAGTGAAACGATTCATATCCACGTCCCCTATGTCAGGAATACACAAGAGGATTTATTGGCTCGCTGGTATCATGAGGGGCTCAACGCTTTTGAGCAGAGTCTTCATGGGGCTACGGAGATTGTCCGCGAGCTTGGGGGAAAGCCCTGCTGGGAAAAAATGCAGGAGGACAACGTGGAGTCCTTTATCAAACTCTCCAAAGAATGTCGCCTCAGAGTTTCGCAGCAATTGAAGCGCGGCTATGACCGTTTGCTCGAGATCAACTCGAACAGGCCGGACCAAGTAGCCGGGCTTCTGGAAACTATCGCTGCGATGGATGGTGACCGCCAAGCCGAGGCTTTTCTGGTCAGGTTGTGGGACCACTTTGGACTGCATGTTGATGAGCTCAGCGATCGTTCTTATCTTCTGCTGCCGGGTCACCTGATCACAGATGCTTTTCCGTCGCTCCCGGATGATGGCCTCAATGTGACATTTGACCGTGCCCGTGCACTGTCACGTGAAGACACCACCTTCATGAGCTGGGATCACCCGGTCGCCCGCACTGCCCTGGAGTTGCTGCTTACCTCCGAGGCGGGTAACGCATCCTTTGGTGTCTGGGAGGGGGCTCCGCAAAAGGGGGTTTTGCTTGAAACTTATCACGTGGTGGAATGTGTTGCCCCGGCATCTCTGCACAGTGATCGTTTTTTGCCTGCAACACCCGTTCGGTGCATGGTGGATCACGAGGGCAGGGATCGCAGTGTTGACTTCGCATTAACCGCAGACCAGCTCAGGTCAGGCAACTTGCACCAGCTTCTTGCTCAGGATGCATTTCGTCGTGTGATGCTGCCGGGTATGCTTGAGCAGAGCCATCGCCTCGCAGCTCAAGAGATGCATGCTGTCGTGGAGGCAGCAGTCACGGAGTGCAAGGTGCGGCTGGGGGCTGAAATCGACCGTTTGGTGTCCCTGGGGCAGATCAACGATCATGTCAGCGAAGAGGAGATTACCGCGCTGCGTGGCCAGCGTGATGTGTTGTGCGAGGCCATTGGCAAATCCCGTTTGAGGCTGGATTCCCTGAGGGTGATTTTTTGTCAGCCATGAAGAAAGCTTGAGCCTCTGCGGAATTCATTTATTTTCTGGCGACCGAAACCATTTGCAGTAATCACTAACCGGAAAATAGAGAACCATGGGAAGAGCCTTTGAAGCACGCCGCGCAGGAAAAGAGAAACGTTGGGGCGAGATGTCCCGTTTGTTCCCCAAGTTGGGCAAGGTCATTACCATGGCTGCGAAGGCGGGAGGGAGTGATCCTGAAAGTAACACGGCGCTCAAGACGGCAATTAACAATGCCAAGGCGCAGAACATGCCCAAGGACAACATCGAGAAGGCCATCAAGCGTGCCACCGCTGCTGATGCCACCAACTACGATGAGGTCAGCTATGAGGGCAAGGGTCCGCACGGGTCACTGATTTGGGTGGAGTGTGCCACGGACAACACCACCCGGACGGTGGCCAACGTGAAAACCATTTTTAACAAAAACGGTGGTCAGGTCGTCAACAGTGGTTCGCTGGATTTCATGTTCACCCGCAAGGCGGTCCTTGAGTTTGAAAAATCCAACGATCTTGATCTGGAGGAAATTGAATTAAACCTGATTGACTTTGGCCTGGAGGAAATGGACGTGCAGGACGAACGGGTGCTGGTCTACGGAGAGTTCACCAGTTTCGGCGAGCTCACCAAGGCTTGTGAGGACATGGGAATCCAGGGGGTGAAAGCGACCTTGCAACGCATTGCCAACAGCCCGGTGGAACTCACCGAGGCCCAGATTGAAGAGGTCGAGGTGCTGGTGGACAAGCTGGAGGAAGACGATGATGTCCAGGCGGTGTTTACCAACCTGGCTTAAGGCTCATCCGTTTCTATTTTCCGGTTCTTTTCCTCTCCTGCCAGGCGCAGAAGAGCACGGGCACGACGAACATAGTGAGCAGCTCAAAGAGCATGCCACCGAAAATGGGAACTGCCATGGGTCCCATGATGTCAGCACCCCTGCCAGTAGATGTGAGCACCGGCAGCAAGGCCAACAGGGTGGTCGCAGTGGTCATAAGGCAGGGGCGGCAACGGCGTTGCCCTGCAGCGATGGTCGCCTGGCGAATTTGAGCCGGGGTTTGCGGATTCTTTCTGGCAAAGCTCTGGCGCAGATAGGTTGAGATCACCACGCCGTCATCGGTGGCAATACCAAATAGCGCGATGAAGCCCACCCAGATGGCGGTGGAGAGATTGACCGGGTCAATGTTGAACAGGGCACGCAGGTTGTGGCCGAAGATATCGACGTTCATGAAACCGGGTTGCCCGTATAGCCAGAGCAGAATGAACCCGCCGGAAAAGGCCACCGCTATACCGCTGAAAATGATGAAGGTGTTGACCACCGAGCGGTTCTCCAGATAGAGAATTAGGAAAATGGTCAGTAGCGCGAGAGGCATGATCAGCAGCATCTTTTGCTCAAACTCGAGGGCAGACTGGTAGTTGCCGGCGAACTCATAGTGAACGCCACCTGGTCTCTTGAGCTGGCCCTCCTGTTCCCGAGCGGTCAGATAAGCCTGCACGTCCTCGACCACATCGACCTCGGCAAAGCCCGGATTGGCGCCAAAGGTTACATACCCGGTGAGGAAGGTGTCTTCGCTCTTGATGACCTGTGGCCCGCGAACGTATTCGACATCAACGACCTCCCCCAGAGGGACATGGGCTCCCTCCTTGGTGCTGACGAGTATTTTCTCAATGGCTTCAATGGAATCACGGCTCTCACGGGCGTAGCGCACCAGGACGTTGTAACGCTCGCGTCCCTCAACGGTGGTAGTGACGATCTCGCCGCCAACGGCGGTCTGGATGGTTCTCTGGATATCGATGACATTCAGGCCGTAGCGTTTGGCCGCCTCCCGGTCAGGACGGAGCTCGAGGTAGGGTTTGCCCACGATACGGTCCGCGTTAATACTGGCAATATCCAGACCGGCTATTCCGCTCGCACGCATGTGCTGTTCGAGTTGGATGCCAAAGTCCTCCAGCTGGTTTAGGTTAGGAGCCTTGATCTTGATGCCCATGGGGGCACGCATGCCGGTGCGCAGCATCACCAGGCGGGTTTCGATGGGTTGCAACTTGGGGGCACCGGTCGTGCCCGTCAGCTGGGTAGCCCTACTGATCTCTTGCCAGATGTCATCTGTACTCCGGATGTGCGGACGCCATTGGCGGAAGGGTTTGCCGTCCTCGTCGGGGATGAGCGTGCCATGCTCGTCATAGACATAGTCTCCACGATCATCGGTTTTAAAGGTCATGATCCTGCCCTTCGCGTCAGAGCGAAACTCCGGCGAATAATTGACAATGGTTTCAATCATCGAGATCGGAGCAGGGTCGAGGGCGGACTCTGCCCGGCCGATCTTGCCAACCACTTGGTAAACTTCCGGAATGGCGGCAATGCTTGCATCGAGCGTGCGCAGGGTATCCGTGGCCTCCTCGATCGATGCGTGGGGGCTGATGGTGGGCATGACCAAAAAGGATCCCTCGTCGAGGGCCGGCCGGAATTCCTTGCCCAGACCGGGAAACTTGCGCTCGATGTCCTGATAGAGGCGGTTGTTTTTGACGGCTTGGGGCAGCTTGGAGGTGACCTCGCCGAAGCCCTGCCAGATGCACAGGGCCGAGATCAGCATGGCCAGTGGCAGGCAAAGGAACAGGGCCTTGTGCTCCAGGCACCAGCCGAGAATGCGAGTGTAACCCAGCTCAAAGCACTTAAAGCTGGTGAGAAGGCCGCCAATGATGATGGCGACAAAAAGGAAGTTGAAGAGAACAGTCGAATCGAGCCCGAGAGGCATCCAGTTCTTGGCCAGGAGCCAGCCGACAACAAGAGCCGTGGCAATGTTGAGACCTAACCTGCCCGTTTTCTGTATTCTCTCAGGTAAACGCGGGTGAAAGGCATTCAATGCCGCCAGGGCCAGAAGAACGATGGCAAGTGTGGGGGAGAATCCCAGCGAAATACCAGAGCCGATGGCCAACAGGATGGTGATGAGGTGTCTGCGTTTGAGGGCAAAAGGTGTAGCCATGATCCGGGTGGATTTGTCGGACTTGAGCCACCGGGGCAGGGTTGCCATCAGGAAATGGGCAAGGGGAGGAATGATGGTAAGCGCAACAACGATTGAGGCAGCAAGGGCGAAGGTCTTGGTATATGCTAGTGGACGATAGAGTCGGCCGGCCTCTCCTGAGAGAACGAGAACCGGGAGAAAGCTCACAATGGTGGTCATCACCGAGGTGGTGACGGCTCCCGCCACCTCGGTCACCGCTTGATAGATGACGGCGGAGATACTGCTTCCGGGTGGTGCTTCCCCGATGCGTTTGACAATGTTCTCGGTGAGCACAATGCCCACGTCCACCAGTGTGCCAATGGCGATGGCAATGCCGGATAGGGCCACAATGTTGGCATCAACGCCAAAGGCCTTCATGCCGATGAAGGCGATGAGTACTGCCAGGGGCAGCATGGAGGAAATCAACACACTGCTGCGCAACTGTAGTACCATGATGACGACAACAATGATGGCGACCAGGATTTGTTGGTAGAGCGCCTCGTTGAGGGTGTTGAGAGTTTCAGCGATGAGGCCGGAACGATCGTAAAATGAAACAATGGTCACCTTGGAGGTGTTCATCCACCGGGGCCACTCGGTGCGTTGGTGCGTTTTGCTCCATGCAAGCCAGGCATCCTGATTGAGCTCGGTACTTGCCCCTGTGTTGTCGCCGAAGGCGGGCACAATACCATGTTGCTGAGCAAAATCGGCTACTTCCTGGCGGGTGGTTTTCGTCCAGTCAACGATCACTTTCTCGGGTAGTGAGGCCGCAAGTTCGCTGATTCGTGTTTTGGTGTTTTTGATGGTTTCGAGCGGGTTGGCTCCGAAGCGGGCAACCACGATGCCGCCAGCTGCATCAGCGCCATTGACGTCAATAACCCCGCGCCTCATGTCCGGACCAAGTTGTACGGTGGCTACCTCAGCCACGGTGACCGGGGTGTTTTTACGCACATCGACCACGGCATTGCGCAAGTCATCCAGTGAAGTGATGTAGCCGGTTCCCCGTAAAATGTATTCGACTCCATTGATCGCGAGGTTGCGCGCACCCGTCTCCCGGTTGCTTTTGCGCACCGCATTGGCCACCTGCTCCAGAGTGACGTCCCAGGCCCTCAGTTTGAGGGGATCGACCTCGACCTGGTACTGTTTAACAAATCCACCGACCGAGGAAACTTCCGCGACACCCTCGACACCGAGCAAGGCATAACGAATATACCAGTCCTGGATGGAGCGCAGTTCCTCGGGATTCCATCCGGGGGAGGGATTGCCATCCGGATCCCTGCCTTCGAGGTAATACTGATAGATCTGCCCGAGGCCGGTGGCATCCGGGCCAAGTGCCGGCGTGACTCCCGCCGGAAGGAGTCCCGAGGGGAGACTGTTGAGTTTTTCCAGAATGCGGCTGCGGCTCCAGTAGTAATCCACATCCTCCTTGAAAATGAGGTAGACATAAGACAGTCCAAACATGGAGTAACTGCGCACTTCCTGGACCCCGGGAATACCGAGGAGTGATACTGTCAAAGGATAACTTATCTGGTCCTCGACATCCTGGGGGGATCGCCCCATGTATTCGGTGAAGACGATTTGCTGGTTGTCACCGAGATCGGGAATGGCATCAACAGCGACGGGATCACGCGGCAAGTTTCCAGTGTCCCAGTCAAACGGAGCCACCCTGACCCCCCAGCCGATGGTAAAGGCGAGCAGGATCAGAACCACCAGCTTCTGGTTGATACAAAATTCAATGAGCTTGTTCATGGATCAAAGTTCCTGGGTGTTGTGTGGGTGTGCTTTTGTCTTAATGGTCGTGCTCATGCTTGTGTTTGTCTCCGGAGTGGGCCGGGACATCGGTTTTCGGCGCCAGGGAGAGGGTGTCCTTGACGAATCCGCAGGCATACATGGCACTGCCATAATAAGGGTTGCGAACTTCTGTGTCCGCGGAGATCCAGTCTGCTCCCTTGTCGCCGTGGGCCATCGGGCAATGGATCACGTAGACATTGCCCAGATGGTTGAGTCCATGTTTGCGGATCAACGCAATCAGGGAGTCGCTGACGGGCTTGAAGGATGTCCTCATCGCAGCAATGTCCGCGTCTTGCCGGAGTTGTTCGGCCTGCTTGAGTAGCTTTTGCCCGGAAGGATCATCCGGCAGGGTGGTGATGGCCCTGATGAGTTCCGGGGCTGCCTTTTTTGCGTCTGCAGCATTATCATCAGACAGGGCGATGGCGATGGCGAGGTAGGCATCCTTGCTTTGCCGCAGGCCGTCGATCCAGTGGGTATCCGCCTCAACGGATGGCAGTGGCTCCCATGGGAGGCCCACATAGCGCCCGGTCTGCTCGACCTGATGACGCACCATAGCCAGGGTGGAGAGATCCATGTCCATGGTTTCGGCTTGGGTCAGGACGTTGTCCAGCCGCATGGAAAAATCCCGCCACAAGGCAAGATCCGCCTCTTGAAGCTGATCATCCTTGATGCTTGCCAAGGCCTCCTGCATGTTGGCGAGGTGTTGCAATGCCCCTTCGCCACGGTTCTCAGAGATGGAGTGGACAAATTTTCCGTAGGCCCGGAGCACCGGGGACCACTGCCCGGTGAGTTGGTCATCCGGCCGCTTCGCTGACTGCTCACTCAGGCCGGCGTTGGGGTTCATCATTGATGGCCTCGCCTTGATCTGTAGCTCGCTGTCGAGCTTGTAGGCACCCTTGGTGACGACAAGCTCACCCTCGTCGAGACCCCGGTCGACAATGAAGTAGTTGCCGGTTTTTGGACCCAGGACAATTTCCCGGCCCTCAAACACCGGATCTTTTTTGTCCTTGTGCCTGACGTAAACCAAAGCCCGTTTTCCGGTTCGCAACAGGGCCGATGCTGGAATCAGTAGCGGTTGTTCGGCCGCCTCGGGGGTGCCGACAAAGCCATATTTCTCGGCAGGCACGAGTGCCATGCCGCAGATGTCACAGCTTCCGGGCTGATCCTTGATGATCTCGGGGTGCATGGGGCTAATCCATTTACCCTTCAATTCCTCGCTCACAACCTGACCGTGGAGATTGACCTTGGCCTGCACCGCTGCGCTGGCAAACATGCCTGGTTTGAGCAGGTGGCCCCGGTTGTCCACAGTGACGCGAACCCTGACCACGCGGTGATGTGCGTCCAGATGAGGGTCGACAAATGAGATACGCCCGGTGAATGTTTTCCCGGGAATAGCCTCGACGGTAAAGCTCACCTTCTGGGCATAGCGCAACCAGGGTAACTCGGACTCGTAAGCCTCCATCTTCAACCAGACAGAGTCGAGGTTGGCAATGCCGAAGAGCGGGTCCCCAACCTTCACATACTGGCCCTCCCTGGCATTGAGACGAACGATGATGCCGCTCTGTGGTGCCGTCAGTGTGACGGTGTCATTGGGTTCGGCACGTTGTTCAATGCCTGCGATTTGCTTATCGGTAAGTTGTAACAGCCGTAGTTTTTCACGTGCGGCAGCCAGCAGGCTCTCATTGATTTTCTGCACGGCTGGTGAGGTTTTTTCCCTGCTGGCTACTACTGCCTGAATGAGCTCCTCCTGGGCGACATAAAGCTCGGGGCTGTAGATTTCAGCGATCGCGTCTCCCTTGCTCACGGCCGTGCCGGTAAAATTGGAATAGAGACGCTCCAGCCTGCCACCCACGCGGGCTGTGGTGGTAACGATGGATCGTTCGTCATAGTCAATTTTTCCGAACAGTTCGATATTGATCGAGGCCGGTGCACGCACCACCGGAGTAACACGTATATCAAGCAGGGCCGCAGCATCCTCGCTAATCGTGACTTCACGCAATGCCCCGCTCCCGGACCCGGCTTTCAGGGGGATGAGATCCATGTTGCAGATGGGGCAAAGGCCCGGGTCGGGTTGCCTGATCTGGGGGTGCATGGAGCAGGTCCATTCGTTGGCAGCTCCAGATGAAGCTTCGCGATTTGATGTGGTTTCACTGGAAGGGGATGCGAACCACCATCCGGCAAAAAACAGCGCAATCGGCAGCAGGATAGCCGCCGGTTTTTTGAGCAGGGGTTTGAGTGGTGTGAGAATGTAGGTTGCTTTCATTTTCTTTGGTAGCAAATGTTAGTAAATGGCGGCGGCACTTTTCAGGGCGGCCGATGCCTTGCCAAGGGATGCCCGGTTATGTTCCAGTTGTAGTTCCAGGCTGAGGAGTGTGCGCCAGGTATCGAGGACGTCGACAAAAGACAGTTCGCCGGCACTGTAGGATTTGAGTGCCAACTCGTGAGCTTTGCGCGCGTCGGGAATGAGGCGAGTCTCAAAGAGGGTGATGATCTCACGCGAGGATTTGGCGCTGAGCCAGGCATCCTCAACCCGCTGGCGCAGACTACTGCGGGAGCTGGCGATATTGGCCTGCATTTCAGCAATGCCCGCGCTGGCTTCATCAATACCGGCCCGCCGGGGAGCCCGCCAGAAGGGGATGTTGATACCCAGGGTGAACATGGTCTGGTCACTGCCGTCCGCGACCGGAGACAAACCTGAATCCGACACCCAGGCACGTTGGACCCCGACCATGAGATCCGGATAATTTTCCAGTCTGGCCTTGCGCAGGCGGTGCCTGAAGGCTTCAAGCCGGGCCTGGCCGGAGAGCACACTGGGGTGGGATGATTCGGCCCTGCTGATGAGTGCATCCAGATTGCTCTCGCCGGGGATGGAGGAACGCTTCGGTGAGGGTAGGGAGGCACCAGCTGGCCGGTTGAGCAGGGCGTTGAGCATGGCTCCGCTACTTCGGCTGCGTTGTCGTGCGATGATGATCTCCTTGTCAATTTTGCTGATTTCGCTGGTGATCCTCAGCAGGTCAGCCTGATTGGCCTGATTGGACTCAACCCGTTTTTTGACAATGTCGCTGATGGCATTGAGGATATCCCTACTTTCCAAGTTGGTCCGGAGGCCCTGCTCAGCGAGGTAGCGACTCCAGTAGGCAATGCGCACGCGCTGTGCCAATGCCAGCTTGAGACTTTCGAGCTCGGCGGAGGCTGCATCCGCCTCTTTCTGCGCAGCGAGGCCTTTGGCTTTGAGCTTACCCGGAAAAGGAATGCGTTGTTCCACGCCGACGATGGTATCCACCTGTCCGGCAGCCGTCTGGGCCAGATCGCCTAAACTGACACGTGCGTTGGGATCTGGAAGTGCCTTTTCCTGGGCTGCCCTTGCTGTGAGACGGCTGACTTTTTGCTGTGCTGCGTGCAGGGAGGGGTGGTGCTCAAGGGATAGAGTCACCAGTTCCTCAACCCCTGCCCGGGGTGATATGCTGTAGTTAACCGCTTTCGTGCTGCTCTGAACGCTGGCACCCAGGGTGCCGCCCTGCGAATATCGGGCGGCGGGATCTGTCTGGCAGGAGATGAAAAACGCTGCCAGGGGGATGGTCATGAGTAAGCGAGGTTTCATGGTGGTTCTGTTAGATATGGGAAAATGATGTGGTTGGGGAGAAATGCTGATGACGTGCACGGATGTTAGTATGCAGCCAAGGTGTTGCGTAAGCCTCCCCGGGAAGACATCCGCAATACAGGAATCAGGCAAACAGTGGCCCAAAGCCCATGTCTTGATGAGCTTGGGCACTCCTTGAGCTGCGCAGACATCGGGTGAGAGGCGGCAGGCGGAGTGCTTCCGGGCATCAAAGCCGGAAGGTCGAATAGAGAATGCAAAGCGAATACCCGGGAGGTGGGTGCACTGTGCTTGATACGATCACATGGCAGGAGCGGGACAGGTATCCCTGTTCCTGCTGAGTGGTGGGGTTTTCCGTTGCGGGAGAAAAATCCGTGGGCTGGAAGTGGAAGGCCTTGAAGTCAGGGTATTCGTTTTTTTGTGAACACATGCAGGTGTGTCCGTTTTCCTTGTCCCGGCCGTTCTCCTGATCAGACGATGATGAGCAACATGACCGGGCAGGCTCTTTGTCAGGCGCGCGACACGCCCCCTGAACGCAGCAGCATGCCGGGTTTGCCAGCAGGAGTGCCAGTACAAAGCTGATAATGTTTCTGGTCAAAGGCATGAGCCCGAAAGCTAAAGATACACATGCATACTATCATTGCCACTACCCTTCAGCAAGTTGATTCTTCTGCCTCGCTCTGGTCAGTCAGGGAGAAATCGTGAATCCTCTCACATTTTCGAGGGCTGGAATTTCTGTGGAATGTACATCCTTGATGTAGTGTGAGAGGGTGCTCTCGTCGACAATTTCAGTGATGAACTCCTCTACCTCGTCTGTTTCGCCCATGAGGATGAGCTCCACAGTGCCGTCCGCGAGATTTTTCACCGTGCCTACGACATCAAAGCCCATGGCGAGTTGTTTCACGGTGTATCGGAAGCCAACCCCCTGCACTCTACCCTCAAAAATGACGCGCTTGCTAGTCATGCATGGTAGTGTATCGATTGTTCGGCTTGATTGCCAGCAGGAGTGGTGATTTTTTCCTCGGAGCAAGCCTTGATTCCGGGTTTGATGGCTCTACACCCATGAAGGCTTTTGTTCTCGCTGCCAGACCCAAGACGCTTCCCGCAGCCATTGTGCCCGTCTGCATAGGTTGTTTGCTGGCGCATTATCTCACTGGTGAGTGGAACCCGCGCCTGGCGATCTACACCCTTGCGAGTGCCCTGTGGATCCAGATAGCGACCAATTTTTTCAACGATGCCATTGATGCGCAGAAGGGGGCGGACACTGATGCGCGACTCGGACCTGTTCGGGTGACAGCCTCCGGTCAACTTTCCACAAAAACCGTCTATGCGGTGGCGGTGTTCTGTTTGATATTGGCTGCTGTTTGTGGCTGGCCGCTTATCATGGCAAGGGGATGGCCTATGCTCGTCATCGGTATTCCATCTCTCTACCTGGCATATGGATACACGGGTGGCCCATTGCCTCTGGCCTACAGGGGGCTTGGTGAGCTCTTTGTGATCCTGTTTTTTGGTTTGGTGGCTGTTACCGGCACCGTTTTTGTGCAGACAGGGGAGTGGTATACTGAGGCACTCGCGGCAGGCCTGGCAGTAGGATGTCTATCAGCAGTGCTGATCTCGGTGAATAATCTGCGTGATGTGGACGAGGATCGGAGTAATGGCAAAAACACCCTTGCCGTGCGATGGGGCCGCCCGGCCGTGCTTAATCTGGTCATTGCCATGACTACTGTGGCCTATATTTGCGCTGTGTGTTTGTTCGGTGCCCGGCTGGAGTCGTTCTATTTTATTCCCTCCCTGATCATCGGCTTGTTTGTTGTGAGAAATCTTTGCACTCATCCCCCGGGCCCAGTGTATAACAAGTTTCTGGCCTTATCCGCCCTGCAGCTGATTCTCTACGCCCTGGCGTTTACGATGAATGTCAGCTTCCCATGAGCATGAAAAGCCGCATTCACATTCATCCCTATAGCCTTGTGAGCAAAACAGCTCTCAATGCACAGTCTCAGCGTTGCGAACATCACGGGGTATTGATCCGGACGAGTGATGAGCATGGTCACGGCTATGGTTGCATTCATCCATGGCCCGAGCTCGGGGATGCCGGCCTTGAGCAGACCCTCTCCATGCTGAGGGTTGGGCAGCTGACTGCGCTGAGCCAACGGGCCCTGTATTGTGCCAAGGTGGATGCCGAGGCACGACGCCAGGGTGTTTCTCTCTTTAAGGGCCTGGTGGTGCCTCGAAGTCATGCGACTTTGATGATGGTGGAGGAGGGCGTCAGTAAGGCCGTCGATGCCGGATTCGACAG
This sequence comes from Akkermansiaceae bacterium, assembly GCA_049632765.1. GTDB lineage: Bacteria > Verrucomicrobiota > Verrucomicrobiia > Verrucomicrobiales > Akkermansiaceae > Oceaniferula. The sequence goes on from JBNACB010000001.1 coordinate 50,508, forward strand.
CGTGAAACTCAAGGTTGGTCGCAATGTTGCCCAGGAGGTGGACTTCATCCGCACGCAGGCGGGTCTCTTTCCCGATCTTCTCTGGAGGTTGGATTTCAATCACGCGCTCGATTATCAGGGGGTGAATAAGTTTCTCTCAAATCTCGGGGAGGAGGTCCGTGACAAAATTGATTTTATCGAGGATGCTCATCCGTGCGGGGAGAGCCAATGGGTTGATGCTCTGGGCCCGTTTGGAGTTCCCATGGCCGTTGATCGTGAAGTGGAAGACGCCTGTGGTGGTTTTGCTGTGGCTGTTGTTAAACCCGCTATCAACGAGCCTGCACCCATCCTGAAGTGTGCGCTTGAGGAAAGCAAGAGGGTGGTGTTTACCAGTTATATGGACCATCCATTGGGTCAATGTTTTGCAGCATGGGAGGCAGCCAGGGCACGCCGTGATTTCACGGGTGTTGTCGATACCTGCGGGCTGGTTACCCATGGCTTGTTCCAGCCCGATGCCTTTACTAATGCACTCGGATTGCCTGGCCCTGATTTCCAGCCACCCGCAGGAACCGGGCTAGGATTTGATGAACTACTGGAGAATTTGTCATGGAAGCAGCTGAACAGATGACGCCTGAATTCTGGCAATCGGAGCAGTGTCACGTGATGGTAAATCCACGTGATCTGGATGCCGTTGAACAAGCCGGAATCATTGAACATTGGGCAGAAAATGAACCAAGCTTGTCCGGGCATGTGTTGTTTGCCACTTCGGGGACCATGGGAGGTCGAAAATGGGTTGCCTTGTCAAAAGGCGCTTTGCTCGCCTCGGCAAGAATGGTGAATGAGCATTTGTCAGTGCAGCCGGGTGATCACTGGCTACTGGCATTGCCGGATTTTCATGTTGGAGGCATGGGTGTGATTGCGCGCTCATATCAGCAGGGCTGCTCCCTGACCCGCATGTCTGGGCCTTGGGATGCCCAAGAATTCCACTCCCTTGCGCAGCAACAAGGCATCACCCTTGCTTCTCTGGTACCGACACAGATTTTTGATATCGTGGAAGCAGGTATACGTGCGCCTGAATCCATGAGAGCGCTGATTGTCGGAGGTGGGCGTCTCGATGATGGCCTTTATGAGCGAGCCATGGCATATGGATGGCCCCTGATAGAGACCTACGGTATGACCGAGTCATGTTCACAGATAGCGACGTCCAATGTAGGGGAGAGGGATCTGAAGGTTCTTGCTGGTTGGCAGACCAAAGTCACAACGAACGGTCAACTTGGTGTTAAGGGTAATGCTCTGCTCACTGCCTATGTCACTTGCCGTGATGGACATTGCAGTATGCACGACCCCAAGTTGGAGGGTTGGTTTGTCACGGGAGATCTCGTCGAGATGAATCATGAGACCCTAGTGGTGAAGGGGAGGGTAGATCGGTGCGTCAAGGTAGTAGGTGAGCTTGTCAACCTGGATGAAATACAAGATGAAGTCCACAATGTGAGTGAGGGCTTGGCTCCGGGAGAGGCCGTTCAGGGAGTGTCGGTCATCGCGTTGCAGGATGCCCGCAAGGGTTGCCAGCTGATACTTTGTGTGGAACGTGGTGGTGACCCCTCGGAGCTGTTGAAGTGCTACAATGCTCTCTGTCACCCTGCGGAGCGCATTGATGAGCTGCTTGTCGTCGATGAGATTCCGCGCGGTGCGCTGGGGAAAGTGCATTATGCCAAGCTTGAGGAATGGGCCGATGAGCAATTGCAGACATAGCTGAGAAAAAATGATTGCCATCACGACGAGAAGCAGCAATAATTAAGGTATCTTGATATTTAATTTACAAGATCATTCATTTCTGAATGGAATCGTAACCCTAACCCGCAGCGGAGTTCTTGGATGCTCCCGATGCAAAAGCAGCATCTGCGGTACCTTGTATTCACGCACCCGTGATCACAGGTGGCAGTCGTTAGAGTGGGCGGCTGTTTCCTGTAATGTATTCACCCGCCACTTCATCGACGTTAACCATCAGCCCAATGATTCAACCCAACCACCCCGAGCCAACCGATCTATGTGAGGAGAAAACCGCGCCAGCCAGCCATAGAAAAATAACAACCACAGGCGAAAAATCCCGCATCAAGGAGTTCGGACTCCAAGCCCCAACTAACAAAGTCAAAAATTATGTCCTGGATACCAATGTGCTCTTGCACGATCCGGGATGCCTTAACCAATTTGAGGACAATCACATCTGTATTCCCGTCGATGTTCTTGCAGAACTCGACAAGTTCAAATCAGAGCAAAGTGAGCGCGGCGCCAATGCCCGCCAAGTGCATCGCCGTTTGACCGAGCTTTTTTCCTCTGGAGAGAGAGTAACATCCGGGGTCCCCACTGACGGAGGTGGCACAATACGTCTGGTGATTTATGATCCTGATTTTTGTGAGCAGAACTCCAAGGAGCTCAGTCAGTTTCTGAGGGTGTTTCCAGACAGGGAGCGTGTTGATCACCGGATCCTGGCCGCAACGGTGTTGCTGATGGAGCATAATGATACACCGGTCGTTCTGGTAACCAAGGATCTGAATATGCAGCTCAAAGCGCGCGCAGTTGGCATCAACTCGCAGGACTATCTCAATGACAAGGTCGACCCTGTAGAGATCAGTAGCTATGATATGCGCTGTGTTGATGTTGACCCCTCCGAGCTGCAGCGTTTTGCAAGCTCAGGTGAGCTTGCGCTGGAGCATCCCCGCCGCAAGGAGATTGTTCTCAATCAGTATGTCTTGCTCAAGGCCGGTGAGAAGCAGACCATGCCCGCAAGGCTCGACTCAAACGGCACTTTCGTTCGTCTTCAGATTCCAGAGGTGTTGCGCATTCCGGATGGGCACCATCTCAAGCCGTTGAACCTTGGACAGAAATGCCTGATTGATGCCCTACTTAATCCCGATATTTCCCTGGTCACCTGTTATGGGCAGGCAGGGACGGGTAAAACCCTGGTAGCTGTTGCGGCAGGACTGCACGAGATGTTCAATCGCCGCTACAACGGGCTGACCATCAGTAGGCCTGTGATTTCCATGGGTGATCAGCTTGGGTTCCTTCCCGGCACGTTGGACGAGAAGATGAAACCATGGCTCCAGCCCATATACGATGCCCTGGACCTGCTGATGCAACCCGATAATAATCAAGGGCCACGCAGAAAGCAGCAAAAGAAGGAGAGTCTCAATGAGGCTACAAGCAAACCTTACGATGCCCTCATTGAACGCGGGATCATCGAAATTGAAGCACTGTGCTACATAAGAGGAAGGTCTATTCCCAATCGTTTTTTCATCCTTGATGAGGCCCAACAATTAACCCCTCAGGAAGCAAAGACGGTGGTGACACGGATGTCCAGAGGCTCGAAGCTCGTGCTTGTGGGAGATCCTGCCCAGATTGACAACCCGTATGTCGATAGCCGCAGCAATGGACTCGTGTTTACGAGAAACCGCCTCAAGGGTCAGCCATTTGCCGCGCACATCACGCTTTCCAGAGGTGAGCGCAGCCCACTGGCTGAGGCCGGAGCACAGCTTATGTAGCTGCCGGGGTAATGAGATGAAAAGCCGCTCATAATATCAGCAGCCTGACATCAAGTCGAGGTATCGGGATGACAGCCTTGAACTGATTTGTTTTCTGCTGCAGTGTCGTGCATGCCTTATTTCTCCTGCGACACCATGATGTATCATGCGGGTGAGATTTGGTAACTCCAGCTAACTGGTCCTCGGAAATGTCAGCTCCCAAAAAAATCAATGAGCAGCTCATGCGTGAGCGTGAAGAGGCTTGGGTCGGTGATGCGGTACTGGCACTTTTTATGCGCCGTCTCATCCTCAAGGAGCAGGGTAGGATGGACGGTGAGATGTTCATCCGCTGTACTTCCAATGACTTTCTTCGCAACATTGGCAACGCGACTTCTGTGGAAGCGTTGATAGGACGTATTTATGAGGAACAGGGTCTCGATGCCGCCTTCGAATGGATGGAATACCAGTTGATACCGGTGTTTCGCCAGCAGGAAAAAAATCACCGCCACCGGGAGACACAAAAACCCGGGAAAAGGCAGAAGAAACGCCGCTAACTCAAGCTAAGAGGCACTGCCAATTGCTTTTCACCATCTTGGGTAAATTAAGACGTAAGGTTGCTCCCGGACGGTCTCCTATTTGTCCAGAGAACGGATGAAGTTTTCGAAGTAGGCGACACCAGCTTCCAAGTCGGAAATGCGGATGAATTCATCCTTTGTGTGTGCCTGGTCAATGGATCCGGGGCCAACACACACGGAGGCAAGGCCACCCGCATTCAGGTGGCCCGCATCGGAAAACCAGGGCGCACTCACTGCCGCGGATGCGGGATTGGCAGCTTGAATACGTTGGATCCATACATTGTCAGCAGCTACCTCCATGGGTGGATTCTCGACGGGGTTGATGATCTTCAGGGGTAGTTGATGATCTTTGATGATTTGCTCCACCAGTGCAAGGCCACCCGGGCCGTTGTGAAGGGAGGGAGTGGTGCGAATATCAATCTGGGCAGAGGCAAGGTCCGGCACGATGTTGGGCTGTTTGCCACCTGTGATTACTCCAATGTTGAGGGTTGATTGATTGAGGCTAGGATGGGTGTAGTTAGCCAGCTGGTCGGTGATGGTCTGGTCAAAGCGATCAAGGGCACGGGCGAGTTTGAGAATGGCGTTTTCTCCAGCCTCAGGCTGGGAGGCATGGGCAGCCTTGCCCGTGGCCTGCAATGTCGCCCAGAGCGACCCCTTGGTTACATGGACGATATCGAGTGAGGTGGGTTCCCCGGCGATGGCAAAGTCATACTCGCTGGCGTGATGTTTGGCAAAGTGCTTGGAGCCATGCTGGGAGGCCTCCTCGCCCATAAAACCGGCAAAGTCGACAGCAACAGGCAGGCTTGCGAGAATGTCGGAGCAGTTTGCCAAAGCCTGAAGCATGGCTGCCATGGGGCCCTTGGTATCAGATGCTCCGCGTCCTAGAATACGGCCGTCGCTGGTGATCGTGCCAAAGGTATCCAGATCCATGCCCGCCACACTTACCGTGTCCAGATGTGGGCAGAGCAGAATGCGGGGCCGGTTGTCATCTTGATCATCGGGGCCAGGGCACCTTGCGATGACGTTTGGCCTGTTGGGAAGTATTTGCTCCTGAATAACATTGAAGCCAATTTCTTCAAGAAAGCCCTGAACGAAGTCGGCCATGGCGGCTTCGCCGTCACCATCCGGGTTGCAGTCGGGGTTGACACTTGGGATGCGGATCAGTTTTTGAAGCAGGTTGACAACGTTGCTTGGCATGAACGGGTGATAGCGGTAGTGGAAGCAAATTACCCGTAAAAAATGACGATGGGCAAAGGAGATTTTTGCGTCTAGGCTGGGGGCGTGCACCAGGACATCGAAAAAGTATTGATTGATGAGGAGGTCATTCAAAAGCGGTTACAAGTCCTTGCTGACAAGGTGAAAGCTGATTATGAGGGCAAGCCGATGGTGGTAGTGGCCCTGCTCAAGGGGGCCATTCTCTTCATGGCGGACTTGCTGCGCAGGATTCCTCTGCCCATGGAGATCGAGTGCGTGAATGTGGCCAGCTACCACGGAGGAACAAGCAGCTGTGGTGAGGTGACTTTTCTTGATCAGTCCCTGCCGGATGTCAGCGGCAAAGCCGTGCTCCTGCTTGATGATATTCTTGATACGGGGCAAACGTTGCATGCGGTGACCACAAAACTTGCCCAGCATGGCGCTGCTGAGGTGAAAACCTGTGTGTTGTTGTCCAAGGATATTGAGAGGAAGGCTTTCAGGGAGGCAGACTACACGGGTTTTGTGGTGGGAGATGAGTTTGTTGTCGGCTACGGTCTGGACTATAGGGGGCGCTATCGCAATTTACCCTACGTCGGAGTTCTCAAAGAATCCGCGTTGTAGCTTAATCTACCTGTTGCGTGTGATGATGCCTATGAATATCCTTCTGGCTCCGGACAAGTTTAAGGGCACTTTTAGTGCCGGGCGGGTGTGTGAGTTGATGGAGAAGGGCATTAGGGAGGTATTACCCGATGCCGACATCACAAGCTGTCCGGTTGCGGATGGCGGTGATGGTTTTGCAGGGGTCATGGCCCTGCAACTCGGTGGTGAGTGGGTGGAGTGTCAGGCGCAGGATGCCATGGGAAGGAATCTGGTGGCGCGTTATGCGCTTTGTGGTGAGACGGCTATCATGGAAATGTCTGAGGCGTCGGGTATACGACAACTCGATCCTGGTTCGCTCGATCCCTGGAGAGCCACCACCTATGGTACAGGGCAAATGATGCGGCATGCTATCGAGCAGTCGGGGGCCAAACGCATTGTCATGGGTATTGGTGGCAGTGCCACCAATGATGGCGGCTGCGGCATGGCCGCCGCACTTGGCGTCGTTTTTCTTGATCAGAATGGAGAGAGGCTGGATCCAACCCCTGAGGCATTAGCTCATTGTGTAAAGATAGAAGCCTCCAAGCGGGTTGCTTTGCCTGAAGTTTTCGTGGCCTGTGATGTTGATAACCCGCTGCTTGGTCACCAGGGTGCTGTTCGTGTTTATGGCCCGCAAAAAGGAGTGACAGAGGATGATATCGATGGGCTGGAGGAGGTCCTTGCCCGTGTAGTTGAGCTCTCAGGGGATCAGCATTTGGCATCGTTACCGGGGGCGGGTGCTGCCGGGGGCCTCGGTTTTGGTTTGCTGAGTTTTTGTAATGCAGCGCTCGTGCCGGGCTTTGAGCTTGTTGCCGGTGAGATCGGGCTCATGAAGAAAATAAAAGCTAGCGATCTGGTGATTACCGGGGAGGGCAAGTATGACTTACAGACACTATCCGGCAAGGGGCCGGCGGGTGTTGCTGCAATGGCCCGGGAGGCTGGCAAGCCCGTCATGCTTATTGCTGGTCTGATCGAGGAGGGGGTGTCCACAGACATCTTTGATGAGGTGTACTCCGTGCATGATCCATACCGCACTCTTGAGGAGACCGTGAAGCGTGGTGAGGAGTTGCTTGTTGCCAAGGCTGCCGAGTTGGCCATGGCACTGGGCAAGAAGTGACAGTTTTCCTACTCGCGGGTTGTCATCTCGCGCAGCTCAAAGCCGGAGTAGAAGGGGGCTGCCTTCTGATGCAGTGCTTTCTGTTGAAGCTTGCCGTCTTCTACTGAGAGCTCATAGAGATTGTAGTTACCTTTCAGATAGTCGAAGCTGGTGGTGTCGTCTTCATAGAGTTGGCAGCTACGGTAGCTGGTTCCATAGTGGCGAACCTCAATCTCAGCCCCGGCCATGTCTCTGGTGCGGTCCACTGATGCCTTAAGCATGGGGATAAGCGCACCCTCTTTGACATAGAGAGGGGGTAGGTCATTAGTTTGCGCTGCAGTGACCGTGATTTTGTTGCCGTTGCCAGCCAGTTTTCCAGTGTGGAAATCATACCAGTTGCCCTTGGGTAAATTCACCTCGCGCTCACTCTGGCTGTTGATGAAGGGTGCCACGAGGATATCCGGGCCAAACATGAACAGAGTATTGTCTTCCCTGATCTCCTGATGAAAGCCATCTCCATAGGGGTCAATCTCGCTGTCGAGTTTGCGCGTCTCCCGCCTTGCCTGAGCCTTTGCCTGTCCAGTCTCCAGAAGCATGGAGCGCACGGGTGGAACGCCTGCCCGGTTGTAGTGGGCAAAAGCGGTGTAGAGGTAGGGCAAGAGACGCATACGTAGCTGGATAGTGCGCCGGATGGCATCGGTGGCATCTCCGTAAGTCCAGGGCTTGGTGCCACTGGCCCAGGCGTTAAGCATTGCCATGGGGGAAAAACAGGTGGTGTGCATGCGGTTGATCCACTCCCGGCTGTTGCCGGCACTGCGGATCTCCGGGCACCAGAGAATACCGCACAGGCTGGCTGAGGAAATACCCGTGACGTATTGGTCGTGACCGTAGGAGTCGGAGTAGATCACGAAGGGGTAATTGGATGCCGCACCATTACTGGCGCGAACCTTGGAATAGGTCCTACGGTTATGTTTCTGGTAGAGATCCTTGTAGATCATGTTTTGCATCAGCATGCCGTAAGTCTGGCGCATCACCTCGGCAGGAGTTCCCGAGGGAAAGGTGGCATGATCCGGCCAGAGCCAGAAATCGTAACCGTCACATTCATCAATCTTGTAGCCAGAGACACCAATATCGAAATGATCTGTCTTGTGCTGATCAAGTAAGACCTTGCGCGCGGCCGGCATGGTGTAATCCGGGACAATGCCCAGCCATACGGTGTGTGAGCAGGAGAGTGGGTACATGTCTCGGTAAATACGCGCGTGTTTAGAGATGTATGGGTTTACCCAGAGATTGAGATAGATGCCGTCCTCGAGCAGGCTTTGAGTGAATGCAGCAGGATCAGGAAAACGCTTCTTTTGCCACTCAAACGTGCAGGGGTAGGACTTCGATTGCCATCCGGGCTCCAGACCGATGACATCGAGTGGAATGTTATGTGTCTTGAAGTCCTCGATTTCCTGTTTGGTTTCTGCAGCGCTGAATGAGGCGGGGGTGCGGTGCCAGAAACCCAGCCCCCAGAGCGGAGGCATGGCGCCTCCACCGGAATAGAGGTTGTAGCGGGCCACGATGTCCTGAAGGTCGGTTCCGGTGAAAGCTACGATTTCGAGCCCCTCACCCTGAACATAGGCTTCTACCGCGGCGCTTGGAGGCACGGCCAGCCAGGGCCCGGCTTGTTTCTCGTCTGCAGGCGGGTTGCGGTCCACCTCGACCGGCAGGTGGGGTGAGTCTTTACGGTTACATACCTGGTTGTAGATTTTGAGGTAGGCAGCGGTGTTGAAGAACACACCATATCCCTTGCTGGAGATGAAAAAGGGCACCGGTGCATGGGTTGAACCTCCGTCCTTGCTGTAGTGGTCCACCTTGAGTTCAAGCACCTTGCCCGTACGCATGGTTTGATCGAACTGGAGACCGTAGCCATAGATTTTTTCATCCGGATCGGTCGGAATATAGACCATGATTTTACGATCCGGGTTGAGGCGGTAACGGGCATTCTTGAGTGCCTTGGTGAGAGGAACATCCGGCAGTTGATTCAAGGTCTGCAACTTCGGCGGGGCTCCCGCCAGATCGCTGTAGCGGTATAGTTGTGCAGAGTTGCCCAGAGTGGCGACATGAACACCGTTGGCCAATTTTTCCCATTGTTCGATGGGTTTCAGATCCGTGATGTCTCCAGCCGGAGCTGCGAAAAGGGATGTTGCAGAGAACAGGATAGTGGCCCAGTGGATAAGAAGTGAGTGTCTCATGATGAAATTACGTGCTGACTATACCAGCCGGCCCCATCATGTCTTCCAAAAAACCGGCAGCCAGCCTTTTTTGAGTCGGCTCATGTGCTCCCATGCCCGCATTGAAGAAAGAAACAAAAAACCCGCCGGTGCATAAGCCGCGGCGGGATTGTGATTTGGACAACGAGTTAGGTGAGTGGTGGCTCCACCCGGGATCGAACCAGGGACACAAGGATTTTCAATCCTCTGCTCTACCAACTGAGCTATGGAGCCTTAGCTAATGGCAACATGGGAGCTGCCGGTGCGGGAGGGGTTTAGTTCCCGGTGACTGGATTGACAATAGAAAAATAGAGGAAAAATGATGAGTTCAGTCTGCAGAGGTGTTTTGCAGAGGGTGATGATGTGGCTATGCACCAAAAAAAGACACCCCGCTGGCGGAGTGTCTTTGGAAATAGTTAATGCCGTCGGTGGATCAACCACTCTACGGATTTTTTAGGCGTTTTCAGTCTCAGCAGGCTTGTCCTTTTGGAAACGCCAACGGATAGCGTGGCGTTTGGAAGCTGTGCGCTCTTTGCGCTGCTTGCGTTGAGTGACAGTCTCGAATGCACGACGACGACGCATTTCTTCAAGAATGCCCTCGGTGTCGAGCATCGACTTGAGACGCTTGAGTGCGCGATCAACGGGCTCACCTTTTTGGATTTCGATACCTCTCATATAAGTTCTAATGGGTCGTGTTTTGCTGATGTGGAACTTTTTCTGGAATACTGGTTCCTCTGGGCCTTGCGTTTGGTTACTGGAGTAGCGCCAGCAGCAGGGAGGCGGAAACTAGGGGGCGACACGGCCACCGTCAAGCTGAAAGAGGCGAAAAAATATCGCGTTTTAGCCCAAGAGGGCATGAGCCGGGCCGTCAACTCCCTCCTGGGAATAGTTTTTTAATACTCTGGTAGATCGGTCGGCCGGTGATTCTCCGGTTAAAGAGATAGAGTGCGATCATGGCAAAAAGAATATTAGTACCCCAAGCAGCGAGAGGGGGAGGCATGTGACCGGCCTCTCCAAAGGTGAGAAAAAAGCTCGATGAGAATAACATTCCCGCTGAGAGGAACAGTGCGATGGAAACACCCCCACTAATGCCACGTCTGCTGAACACAATTCCCAGCGGGGCCGCGAGGAGTATCGTAACGAGGCAAATTGCCGGTTGGGCAATGCGGTAGTGCCACTGGGTTATGTAGGGGAGTCTGTTGGCCCATTCCACTCCCTCGTGTGCCTTGAGCCAGCTGTTAAGTTCCGGAATGCCGAGATGGCTCTGGTCGAGGCCGGGTTTGACGATTTGCCAGGGGGTTTCCTGCCAGTTTCTGGTAATCTGATCTTCCGTTCTTATTTTGACGGGCACAGGTACCGCCTGAAGATCGATGAGCTGTGGGTTTGAAAAGGTCCAGCTTTTGGTCTCACGTGACCATTCAGCTTGTTGAGCCTCCAGCTTCGTGGTGGGGTGCTTGCCATCATTAAATGAGTGCACGGTGACATTGCGAAGAATGCCGGTTTTCTCAAATTGATAGGGAAACGAACCAACGAGCCATACGCGCTTGGACTTGCTGTCACGGTAAAGTACGGAACGGGCCCGCTGTGCCTCGCCGTCTTTTGCGATGTCGATGACCAGGTCTTTATTGCCCTCGGCCCATGGGCCCCAATGATAATTGAAAATCAGGCAAATGGCAGAACTGAATAAGCCCGTGAGGAGAAGTGGCATGACTATCCTGAAAACTCCTCGTCCCGTCTGGATCATCGCCACGATCTCCTGATGACGTGACATTTTGCCGAGACAGTAGAGTAGGGACAGCAACAACACGTAAGGTAGGATGAACACAAACATCGCGGGAATGAAAATGCCGTAATAGCTCATCATGACGGCTGCCGTGTTGCTGGCTTCATTGAAGTCCGACATATTATTTTGCAGATCGGTGAGAACCATGACTGTCAAGAGTGCCCCCATGCAGAGGGCAAAAGAAGCCAGGAACTGTCGTGCCATGTAGCGGTCCAGACTGCCTGCCAGACAATACAACCAGGCCGCAGCAGCTGGTAGCATACAGAGGAGGCCCAGAAGATAGGGGCGCATACGGTGGCCAGCGATATCCGTATCGGGAAAGCCAAGGATATGCTCCTCGACGGCCCGTGTCTCGTTAGGCACCACGTAGATACAGGCAAGCGCACCCAAGATTGATATGGCAACAGGCCAGAGGTATCGTTTCAAGGTGGCAATGCCCTGCATGCAGTAATGATGGAGAAGCCCGGAGCATCAGGCAAGTAGTAACCTTGGGCTAATCCAATATAGGCCAAGAAAGACGTGGGAGCGCCTTGCGGGTGGGTCCGTGCCGTGTTATCAATAATCGCGTCCGGGGAGCCCGGGTGTAAAGATAGCAACTATACATGGGAATTTCCGACCGGTCCTACCAGCAAATGCCACCTCATCCTGCCTACAGTGGGGGAGGAGGCGCTCCATCGCGTCTGGATGGCAGCCCGGTGGTGAAGTGGTTGCTGATTATCAATATCGCGGTCTGGTTGCTGGAGATGCTGACCAACTCGGCTCCTCAAACACAGAGATCTTTTCTATGGAGCTGGGGGCACTTCAGTGTCGCCACTGCCGTGGAGCATATGCAAGTTTGGCGCTTCCTGAGCTTCCAGTTCCTCCATGCCAATGGGCATCACTTGCTGGTCAACATGCTGGGATTGTTCTTTTTCGGACATTTTGCGGAGCGTTGGTGGGGGAGTCGCAAGTTTCTCTTCTTTTATCTGGCAACCGGGGTGGCAGGTGCTGTGCTCTACGTGTTGTTATTTTATGCCGGGTGGTTTGGGTCCCAGCCCATACCGATAGGAGGAGGCGAAACGGTGCCGGCGTCCTATATACCGATGGTGGGCGCTTCCGCAGGTATTTTCGGCATCCTGGCCTGTGTGACCGTTGTCGCGCCGAACCTACGAGTGTTACTATTTTTCTTCATCCCGATGAGTATGCGGACTTTTGCCATTCTTGCCCTGGGCATCAGTGTGGTGGTTATTTTGTTTAATTGGAACAACGCCGGCGGTGAAGCGGGGCATCTCGGTGGTGCCATTCTTGGGTTCATCCTGATGAGAAACCCGCAATGGCTCTCGTTTATTTCCGATGGTAAAATTCTCTCCGGGCGTCGGCCAGTGGTGGATGCCACCATCGTGCGTGAGAGTAAAATGCGCCCTCGAATCAATATCGATCTAGAGGATACGGAGGTGGATCGCATTCTCGACAAGGTCAGCCGCGAGGGCTTACAAAGCCTGACTGAACAGGAGCGGGAGGTGCTCAAACGAGTGGCGGAGCAGTAAATCCCTGAGTTTTGATACCATGCCTGAGAGTGTAGATATGACAGATGCGGAAATGATCGAATGCCCTGAGCGTGACCGCCAGATGGCTCGCTTACGCGCCATCATGCACCGACTGCGTGCACCCGGAGGCTGTCCCTGGGATGCTGAGCAGACCCATGAGAGCTTGTTGCCTAATCTCATTGAGGAAACCTATGAGACGGTCGACACCATCAAGCGTGGAGACTGGGATCATCTTAAGGAGGAGCTTGGGGATCTCTTGTTGCAGGTGGTTTTCCACAGTGAACTGGCAGAGGAGGCGGGTCGCTACAACTTTGATGATGTTGCCCGGGGTGTCTCCGACAAACTTGTTCGCCGACATCCGCACGTATACGGTGAGAGTGAGGTGGAGACCACGGACGGAGTGCTCAGTCAATGGGATGCGATCAAGAGGCAGGAGAAGGGTAGCGAAAAGGAAGCCTATCTCCATGGAGTAGGCAAGGGGCTGCCGGCGATGCTGCGCGCCGGAAAATTACAAAAGAAGGCTGCCAAGGTTGGTTTTGACTGGCCGGATGATACCGGGGTCATGGACAAGATCCGCGAGGAGCTTGCTGAAGTGGAGGAGGAATTAAAGTCCGTTGATGGCACGGGACTGGGCGAGGAGATTGGCGACCTGTTGTTTTCAGTTGTCAATCTTGCGCGCAGACATGAACTTGATCCCGAGATTTTGTTAGAGACAACAAATGTCAAGTTTGAGCAGCGCTTTGCAGTCATGGAGCGCGCACTAAAAGATCAGGGCGAGTGTCTCGATTCGGCCAGCCTCGAGCAGATGGAGGCAGAATGGCAGTCTGCAAAGAGATAGATCAATCAGATAGAGGTAAAGGTAAAGGGCGCCCGGCCTTATAACCGGTCCCTACTCAGGTCTGAGCTTTTTCTCGAGCTGTTTGGGAGAAATCCCGAAGAATTTTTTCACGTCTGTGCAGAAGTGGCTGTAGTAGAGATAGCCAAGCTTTTCGCTGATGTCGTGTAAATTCATGCCCTCGCTGATCATGCGCTTGGCGAGTAGAGCCCGATGGTTGCAAAACAAGTCCTTGGGTTTGAGGCCCACCGCATTTTCTACTTGACGTTGCAGCTGAATGACCGTGAAACCGAGTATTTCCGCGACTCTTTTGACGTTAAAGTTGTTTTGCTCTGCAAGCTGGAGGAGATTAACCCCTGAGTTGTCAACGATTCTGGCTCCCTGGCGATGAAATGGTGTGGGTATGGCTGGCCTGCTCATAAATGGATATGATGTTTTGAAGAGGAAAATGTTGAATGGATGACTTAAATTAACTCAAATTTAATTTAACCGCACTACTTTTTTGCAGTTTTCTCAATTTTTCTTTAATTGCTGTCATTCCGAGTGTACAAAAAATTCATATAACTATCCATGTTTATCATTTAATGACTGATAATATGGTTGTCAGGGGGGATATATCGATTTTTTTGACACACTGAGCATGTCCACAATGAGCCCAACCCCTGCCAACAGTAATATCCGGTTTTTGAATAGCCAGGGGCAGGCTCTTAGTGCTCACATTTTACAGATGCGACGCTACTCGGTTTCGTTTGAGATTCACAACTCTTACTGCAGTATCCAGCTCTCCGAGGTATTGAGGAGTTTCAGCATTCAGATCAATGGGCGGCTTGTCTATGAGGGTGAAGCTGTGGTGTCGAGCATGGTGAATACCGGGTTGGTGTTGGTGTGTGAAGCGACACTGGGTAAGGGGTGGAACGACGTTGATTTGTTAGCGGGTTCCGAGTCTGGAGAGCTTGCATCCCAATTCGATGCGTTTGTCGAGGATTGGAAACGGGTGCATCATGTGACTGCAGATTTCAAGCTCAACGTAGCTGACATGCAGAATATCATGATTGGGCTCAAACGTTGGCTTGAGCAAATTGATCTGAGTATGCAATCCATGACCGAAGTGGATAAAAACGCCATGGAGCAAAAGGTGATCAATGAGATCGAAGGGCGCGTTCTGGAGGAGCTTATTCCCCGAATGACTAGTTTTGAATCTTCGACGCGTAACATCGGAGCCGCTGAGCAGCCGGCCCACAAGAGCTATGTCAGACGCCAGATGCACCCTCTGATGCTTTGTTCGCCCTTTGCTCACAGGGCCTATACGAAGCCTCTGGGCTATGCGGGGGATTACGAGGTCGTCAACATGATGATGCGTGACCCATACGAGGGTGATTCACTCTTTGCTAAATTGCTCAACAGGACTTTTCTTGGCTTCGAGCCAGTTCAGGCGCACCAAAATCGCATTGATTACCTGTTCGATACGATTCGGGCAGAGGCGGGTAGGGTGGTCTCCGAGGGGCGGAGGCTCAAAGTGCTCAATCTCGGTTGCGGGGCAGCTCACGAGATTCAGCGCTTTCTTGAGCGTGAGCCCCTCAGTGACCATTGTGATTTCACCTTGATGGATTTTAATAAAGAGACCATAGATCACGCTGGGAAAGTGCTCTCGGAAATCAAATGGAGGAAGGGCAGGGCTGCTGATATAAAGCTGGAACAACGTTCAGTACACCAGCTTCTCAAGCTGGCTAGTCGGGGAGGCATGGCCGATGACGTGGATTCCTATGATCTGGTCTATTGCGCTGGTCTGTTTGACTATCTATCGCAAAAAGTGTGTAAGAAGCTTGTTGAACTTTTTACCAAGTTGCTGCGCCCGCAGGGGCTTGTCATTGTGACCAACGTGGCATCCACGAATCCTTGCATCGGCTGGATGGAATATGTGGTTGAATGGAATCTTGTTTATCGTAACGATTGGGAGATGCTTGACTTGATTCCTTTGGACGGGACGGTTATGAAAACTGACCTCAAGAGGGAGTCAACGGGGGTAAACCTGTTTCTGGAGATTCGAAAGGTTTCCATGAATCCAGCAATGAACTCTGAGAGCCTGATCCAATCTTCGTTACAATGAGTGAATCTGATCATACCGTAAAACAGCTTTTCAAAATATCAGAAGAGCAGGCAATCAAAGTCAACTGTTGGCGGGCAGCGATCATAGGGGCTGTCTTCATGCTTGTGGGTGTGAGTCTCGATCTGGTGGTCTACCCAGAGCATCTTTACAGAGAAGGAGAAGGTCTCCAGTCACTATTCTGGAATCGGGTTATTACTGCTGCCTTGTTGTTAGGTTTTGGCTGGCTGTGCAAATTTGCCAACCGTGATTGGGTCTCGAGGCTGGTGGTGCACACTGTTGCGATGTTGCCGATTGTTTCCATATCCATCATGATATGGCAGACCGACGGGGTAGACTCTCCATACTGGGCGGGCCTCAACCTTGTGCTGATGGGCGCAACCGTGCTTTTGCGCTGGGGAACTTTGGACAGCGCGATTAACGCCATGTTGTGTATCGGCTCTTACTTTTTCGCTATCTACCAACATCATCTCGATGATTTCTTTCTTCTTCCCGGAGGCTTGAAAGCCACTTTCATTCCCGGTTATTTTATTTTTGTTACGGGCGCCATTGCGGCGACGGCTACTTACTTCTACAACGGTAGCCGGTTCCGGGAGTTTTGCCTCGCCATGGAGGTGGCAGCCACCAACAAGGAGCTGAGGAATTCGAACCTGCAACTTGCCGAGAATATCGCCGAGCTCGAGTCTGCCAACGTCAAGCTCAAGGAACAGGGCAGTTTACTTGTCCAAAGTGAGAAGCTGTCATCCCTGGGACGCATGAGTGCCGGCATTGTGCATGAGGTGAACAATCCACTTAACTACAGTAAAATAGCAATCCATACCCTGAAGTCGTTTAAATCATCGATTGATCTCGAGGAGCAGGATGACTTTTTGGAAGTGATTGCTGACGCAGAGGAGGGAGTAGTGCGCGTGATCGGTATCATTTCGGACCTGCGCTCCTTTACTCGTGGTGACACAGTTCATAAAGAGCCCATCAAGGTGGCCTCATTTACAGAGAGCGCCCGCAAATTGGCGAGCTCGATTCTGGCTGATATTGAACTCACGATTAATGTTGATCCAGCCCATGAGATTGAGGGCAACGAGAGACAGCTCTGTCAGCTGCTTGTTAATTTCATGCAGAATTCAGCGAGGGCTATTGACGTCAAGTCTGCCAGGTTGGGCTCCTTCCAAGGTAGCATTAGTTTGAGTTCCGAATCCAGCGACGAGGGAGTCAGCCTGGTGATGCGTGATAACGGCTGCGGCATATCCAAGGAGGATATCGATCGCATATTCGAGCCGTTTTTCACAAAAAATGATGTTGGTGAGGGAATGGGTCTGGGCTTGAGTATTTGCCACCGCATACTGGATCAACACAATGCCACCATATCCGTTGAATCTGAGGTTGATGAATTCACCGAATTCAGGATATGGTTCGAAAAATAAGGGCAAGCTGACATGACTAGCGGCAAATACGGCGCTAATGTGCTTGGATTGCTTGACGAATTAGAATACAAAAAGCGCGCGCATATATATTATGGATAGTTCAAATCAAGAAAAGGTCGTTCTCTTCGTTGATGATGAAGAGAAAACCCGCAAATACTTTAACCGTCTGTTTGGTGACAAATTCAAGATCATGGTGGCAGTTGACGGCATGCATGCACTGGAAGTATTCAAAGAAAACACTGACAAAATTGCGGTGGTGGTCACCGATCAGCGCATGCCTAACATGACAGGTAGCCAGCTGCTTGAAAAAGTGCGCGAGATCAAGCCTTCTTGCATACGGATTCTCTCTACAGCCTATGCAGATATTGATACAGCCATTGATGCTGTCAACAAGGGTGGGATGTATCAGTACATCACCAAGCCCTGGGAAGTGAACGACCTAGAAGCAGCCATTGCCCGCGCTCTGGAGCTCTACAGTCTTCAGCTGGAGCGGGATGCGCTTTTGCGCCAGAAGCTCTCGAGTGTGGAGATGCTGGCATCATCAGACCGTGTTTTGTCCATCGCGACGATGGCCGTTTTCCGTAATGAGGGATTGAATCATGTTGGTGAGGCCCTCAAGCCGCTCGTCGAGCTTGCTGAGATAGGGGCGGATGATGACGCCAAGGAAACCGGTATTGATCCCAAGCTCAACTGGAGAGAGCTATACCGCAGGCATCTTGTGTTCCTGCGTGCCATCCGAGAGGGCTTTACGGATGACAAGCTTCGTGCAGAAGAGCTCAATTATGGCGAAAGCATTCCCGTGATCGATGTCGTGGGACCCGTCACTGAGGAATTGGGATGTTTCCAGTGGATTGGCGAGGAGAAGTCTGAGTCAGGTTGGCCCGGCTCTCTGGAGGCCATGCAGTCTGAAGTCAGGCCGTTTCTGAAAGCTCTTTCCAGTGTCATGCGTGACGCCGGGGTGATTCTCATCTCCCAGACCCAGGGCGGGGTCGAATTCAGCCTGTCTTCCCGGTTGTTAGCCAAAAGTCTGGAATCGCTCCGCTCGGCAACGGCCCATGCTCCATCCGATGATTGCATCGCACTTTGTGCAGGTTTTTTCCGAATGGCGCATGCGGGTGCTTTGTTTGAAGTCGAGCCCGAGTCCAATAGGGACATCGTTCGCCTCAGGGTAACCTTTGATCTCACCAAACGAGTGGATCTCTCCGAGAGCGGTTGGGATTCCCTGGTGGCCGCACTCACTGGCGACGAGATTTTCTGGGCTCGCTACGGAGCCTAAATGGCAGTATGCCATTCTGGCGGTTGGCTCCATGCACTGGGGCTTACGTGATGCGAGGTCTACAAGCTTTGCATGGAAGTTGGCTGTTGCGATGGCGCGGCTCTAAAAGCCTCCGTGGCCGTATGCCTGACTGCCCCTGCCATGCTGGGGGCCGGCGCTGTCACCTGCCTTTTTGACTTCCGAGGCAGAGAGAATATCCCGCTCCATCTGTTCTTGTAATTCAGGGTCAGGGGCGCACGAGGATGCGGATAAAATGGTGCCCGCAAATACGGATGCAAGTAGGATGTTGTTTAGTCGAGGGCCTAAGTTTGATGTGATTTTCATGACAATCCTCATTCTGGTATTTTATCTGGATGATTACAAGAAGCTAATTGCCACGCGCAGCATGGCACAAGTACGATGAGCGAGTTCATAGATAGAGCTGATTTACTATTGCCTAATCCCGAAAGCCATATCATACCCCGTGGCATGGGAAGTGCTGACATGAGCCGCATGAGAAGATTGGGTGTGCTAATCCCTGTGTTTTCCCTGCGCCGGGATGATGACCTCGGCATTGGAGACACCAAGGCCTTGCTGGATGCGGTGAACTGGGCTGCCGAGAACAGAGTTGGATTTCTGCAGCTTTTGCCTATCAATGAGACAGGTGCCGACCATAGCCCCTACAATGCGATAAGTTCTGTTGCGCTGGACCCACTGCTTCTGGATCTTGAGGCCATCCCTCAAATTGACGTGGCGGATATAAGGACCGCGGCAAAGAAATTCGGCATCAGTGCCAACAAAGATGATTTGGTCGATTACGAATTGGTCAGTAAAGCAAAGTGGGAGCTCCTTGCCAGTGGGTTTGATGCTTTTTGGAAGTCGGGGGAAACCAATACTGAATTTGATGCATTCCGTATTGAAGAGGCGGAATGGCTTGTGCCTTACTGCAAATTTCGCTGGCTCATGGAGCTGGCCGGTTCCGAGGGCTGGGAATACTGGCCCAAGCAATACAATACGCCTGAAGCAGCCGAGACCTACCTGGGATCACTTCCCGTTGAGGAGGTGGAGCACCATTTGACCTTTTATGCATGGGTTCAATGGCACGCTTTTTCCCAGTGGCGGGCACTGCGAGAATACGCGCAAGAACATGATGTCAAGCTGATGGGAGATATTCCCATCGGTATCTCATTCAACAGCGCGGATGTATTTTTTGAGCCAGAGTGGTTTGACCTGTCATTGTCGGGTGGATCGCCGCCAGAGACGGTATTCAAGGATGATGCCTTTGCCTGCCAATGGGGACAGAACTGGGGTATACCCATATACCGTTGGGACGTGCAGGAGCAAAATGATTACTCGTGGTGGCGTCGAAGAATTGAGAAGCTGACGGACATTTTTCACATTTTCAGAATCGATCACATTCTGGGATTTTACCGGATTTACAGCTTCCCATGGAGGCCAAGCCGTAATTCTGAATTCGTGGGTTTAAGCGAAAAACAGGCAAAAAAAATCACGGGTGGCCCCCTGCCTTGTTTCTTCCCACGTTCTGATGACACGGAAAAAAACAGGGCGGCTAATCTGGCGGAAGGGGATAAATACCTCAGGGTGGTTCTGGATGCGGCAGGTGACGGGGAAGTGGTTGGAGAGGATCTGGGCTGCGTTCCGGATTACGTACGGCCCAATATGGAGGAGCTCGGTATTGCCGGCTTCAAGATCTGTCACTGGGAGGTTCGCGGGCATGGCGAGACAGTTCCCGGATCTGATTACCCGAGCTGTTCTTTTGCCACCTATGCCACCCACGATCACGAGTCCATTCCTGCGATGTGGAAAACTCTCAAAGGCATGCTGGGCGGTATGGAACATGAAGGCGCGATCAGGGGCCTCGAGCTTCTGAGCGATTTTGCAGGCTTGCCCAAGGGGGCGAACGCGGATTGTTACTCGGAATACGGTCCAGTGGTCAAATGGGCTCTGTTTGACCGCTTGTTGAAGTCCAATGCCGATTACGCCTCGTTGATGATCACCGATATCATTGATAGCACGGAACGCATCAACATACCCGGTACGGTTGGCGGCAAAAACTGGCGTTACCGTTTGCCCTGGAAGCTGGAGGATATGCCTGACTCTCTGCGCAGTGATTGCTCAAGACTCAGTGAACTTGTCCGGATCTCTGGCCGCGGCTAGTTCTGAGGCGTGCTCCAGAATAAGGTGAGCAAGGTGTTGTTTTGATGCCTTGGGCAGCGCCTCGCTGTGATCGGCATAGACCATAAGAATTTCATTCTCATGAGCGTCAAAGCCTATATCTGAGCGTGATACATCATTGGCGATGATCAGATCACAATGCTTGAGCTTGAGTTTTTTGCGGGCGTTATCCTCGAGGTTCTGGGTCTCAGCGGCAAAGCCGATCAAGACACCCCGGTAGCCAAAGTCTTCACGAGCAGAGCCAAGGATATCAGGAGTTTTGACCAGTTGGAGTGTCAAGCTAGTCTCATTTTTCTTGATCTTGTGTGGCTGAATCTCAGCAGGGCGGTAATCGGCAACGGCTGCCGCAAAAATGGCAATGTCAGCCCGCTTGATCCAGTGTTCCACTGAATCATGCATTTCTGATGCACTCTCCACCGGAATAAAATCCACCCTGTCGGGCACGTCCAGCTCTGTGGGGCCTGAGATAAGAATAACCCGGTGCCCAGCATCTGCCGCAGATTTGGCAATAGCATAGCCCATTTTCCCGGATGATCTGTTACTCAGGAACCTTACGGGATCGATGGCTTCACGGGTTGGGCCGGCAGTGATGAGAATCGTCATCGGGGAGCGTTTATGATGAGCTGCACAGCAAGCTCTCTGCAGCTTCGATAATGCGGGACTCCTCCATGAGCCTGCCGGGACCGGTGTAGCCGCAGGCGAGCATGCCGTCTTCTTCCGGACCAATGAAGTGGCATCCGTCTTCCTTGAGGCGGGTGACATTGCGCTGGGTGGCGGGGTGCTGCCACATTTTACCATTCATGGCGGGCGCGATCAGCACGGCAGCTTTGGTAGCCAGGTAGACACTGGAGAGCGGATCGGGAGCCATGCCATTGGCGAAGTTGGCGAGGGTGTTGGCTGAGGCGGGCGCTACGAGGATTAGATCCGCACGGTCCGCAAGGTCGATATGACCCGGTTTCCAGGACTGTTTTTCGTCTTCAAGGGATGCCAGGACAGGATTTTGGGATATCACCTGCAAGGTCAGGGGAGTGATGAACTCTGTGGCAGCACGGGTCATCACGCAATGAACCTGGTGTCCATTTTTCACCAGCTGCGAAGCAATGGCTGCCGCCTTGTAGGCGGCAATGGATCCGGTAATGCCCAGGATGATGGTTTTCATGTGTCGGATGGTGAAGGTGATTACTCTGTGAGTCGTGCAACTCTGAGACGCTCGGCAATGAGTAGTGACTTGAATTGCTGGTAGTCCTGCTCCCGTGTTTCAGAGAGTAAGCGGTATCTGTATTTTTGCCATTGGCTAATTTCACCCAAGGCGTTTTTCATCCTTAACTCAATGATGTCATCGGTGTCTGAGCCTCTCCCGGTAAGGCGCTTGCGCAGCTCGTCCTCTGTTCTGGGCATTACAAAGAGGTCCACAAGAGCTTTACGGACACCAGAGTCCTGGCATTCGCGCACCTGATCTGCACCCTGAACGTCGATGTCCATGACCACGTCCGTGCCGGATGCGAGATGGTCGGTGATTTCAGAAATGAGGGTGCCATAGAAATTCCCATGAACTTCGGCGTATTCGAGGAAGTCACCATCGTGGACTTTTTGCTCGAAGCTCTCACGACTCAGGAAATGATAGTCATAACCATCACGTTCGCCATCACGTGCAGGACGGGTTGTGCATGATGTCGAGTAAACGGCCTCACCTTCATCCGCCAGTCGTCGACAGAGAGTTGTTTTACCGGAGCCTGATGGTCCGGATACCAGAAGCAGGATGCCTGTTCGCTGAGTGGTCATATTACGCTTTTACTGGTATGAGGTTTGAAAAAATCAGTTGTCCCGGGTTTTGCCCTTGAGCATGGCCTCGATGAAAGGATCGAGCTCGCCATCCATCACGGCTGAGATATTGCCAGTTTCCTCACCCGTGCGCAAGTCCTTGACCATCTGATAGGGTTGGAAGACGTAGGACCTGATCTGGCTGCCCCAGCCAATCTCGCCCTTGGCGGAATATTCCCTGTCAGCCTCGGCACGCTGCTTGTCCTCCTCGATCTGGTAGAGCTTCGCACGCAATAGCGACCAGGCGTTTTCACGGTTTCTGAGCTGCGATCGTTCCTGGGTTGAGCGGATGATAATGCCCGTGGGTTTGTGTTTGAGGATCACAGCGGTCTCCACCTTGTTGACGTTCTGGCCACCAGCTCCGCCAGAACGAGCGGTGGTGATTTCCACATCAGATTCGGGAATCTCAATTTTGATGTCGTTGGAGATCTCCGGCGTAACATCAATTGCCGAGAAGGAAGTGTGTCGCTTGCCTGCAGCATCGAAAGGGGAGATGCGCACGAGGCGGTGCACTCCGCGCTCGTTTTTGAGGTAGCCGTATGCATAGGGGCCGTCGATTTTGAGAGATGCCGTGCGGCAGCCGGCTCCGTCTCCGTCCTGATAGTCAAGGTTGGTTACACTGAAACCCTTGGCTTCAGCCCAGCGAGTGTACATACGCAGGAGCATTTCCGCCCAGTCACAGGCCTCCGTGCCGCCTGCACCAGCCTGAATGGTCAAATAGGCATTCGACACATCGGTCGGCTTGTCCAGAAGTGTGATGAGTTCGAATTTATCCAGTTCGCTGATGATAGAATTGAATTCGTCATTTGCTTCCCGGGCAAAGTCAAGGTCATCAGCTTCTTTGGCCAGTTCGATGACTTCATCCAGATTGTCAGAGCGCTCTTCCAATGCGAGGAAGGGCTTCAAGCGGCCCTTGAGCAGGTTTGCCTCAGCGACTACACTTTGGGCCTTGTCCGGATCATCCCAGAAGTCCGCACCAGCCATTTTTGTGTCGAACCCGGCGAGTTTGTTTTCAAGTGCTGGAACGTCAAAGATACCTCCTGAGTTCGGATAACCGGCTTTTTAGGGCCCCAGTATCCAGCGCCAGGAGGTCAGCGATATTGTGTTCACTCATGTGTGGGCGATACATAGCTGTAGACCGGCAAGATTCCAACCTCAAATGGTAAAAAGCATGGTGGGCCAGCCATGGGCTCATTTATTGTTTTGCATGAGCCTATGTGAATCGATCATCATTCTGCAGATGGAAAAGTCAGAAGGCACCATTATTCGGCTTACGAAGCTCACCGAGACGAGCCTTATCGTACACTGGTGTACTCTGGACCATGGTTTGATTAAGACTGTTGCCAAGGGTGGACGCCGTGCCAAGGGGCCGCTTGCGGGAAAGTTGGATTTGTTTTTTGCGGCCGAGTTCAACTGGGTAAGGAGTCGCAAAAGTGAGCTGCATACCCTTAGTGAAGTTGCGGTCATTGATTATCGGGAAAACCTGAGAAAGAAATACAAGGACACGCTGGTGGCATCTTATTTTGTTGAGCTTTTGGCTCATGTGGCTGAGCCAGACCACCCCATCCCCGAGCTGTATGATCTGCTGCAGAGAGGGCTCGGATACCTTGCCGCACATGGTGCCGATAAGCGTGGAGTTTTGCACTATGAACATGAGCTTGCCCGCTTGTTGGGAGTTGCCCACAAGCGTTCGAGTGCAGCGGTGGCTCTGGAGCGCGCCTTTGGCAGCTTGCCCAAATCACGCACTGCTTGCATGGATGCCCTTACATGCTGACAGCGAGACTAATTTAGGTCTGGTAATAGGCCTTTGCTTGCTGTTTAATCAAGACATCTAGTTCAAGCACCCTACTACAACGAATGGAATCCGGAACAGCGAATCTTTTGCACATGCTCCACGACCGCGTCAAGCAACTGTGTAAGGCCGGAAAATGGGAAGAGGCCAGAAATAGCGCAAGTGCTGCTGTGGAAAAGTCGCGAGCCCTCTATGAGGATGACCCGGAGTCGCTCGACGAGCTCTCGCTCTCACTGGAGTTGCAGGGAGATTTCTTCCGACAGTATGGCGACCTGGAAAAAGCCAGAAAGTCCTATTTTGAAGCGCTTGAGCTTCTGGACAGCAGCGATTCTCACACCGAAGCATTGGCCCGCATCAGCGCCAGTGTCGCCGTGGTTTATGAGACCGACCGAAACACGGATGAGGCCATCACATTCTACAAGCGCAGTATTGAGCTGTTTGAGCGAATGGATCCACCCTCAGCGATTGATATTGCAAGCCTATGTAACAATCTGGCCTACATCTACAAGAGCTGTGGAGATTTCGATACATCCGAGACCTTGTATCTGAAGGCATTGGAGATCTACAACGAGAATCTTGGTTCAGAAGACGAGGAAACCGCAGCAATATGTAACAACATCGGGGCGCTCTATTTGGCTGCCGGTTGTTATGATCAAGCTCGTGAAATGTTTGTCATGGCTCTGGATGCCCGCCGTAAGGTATTTGGCGAGACACATCTCGAGACAGCTCAAGCCTATGCCAATCTGGCTGTTGCCCTGAGCCACACCGGGGAGGAAAGCTGTGCCAAGGAAAATTTTCAAAGCGCTTTGAAAATTTATGAGGACAAGGTCAAGGAGGCGCCGATGGATTACGCGACAGTTTCGGCGAATTTTGCCGAGTTTTTACGCTCGCAAAATGACGAGAGATCAGCCCACCAGATGGAAAAGCGGGCAAGCAAGATTCTCAAAAAGGTGCACTGAGTTCTTTGCGCATGCAGTGCCTAGGAATCAATTCGTGATGCCATGAGAGATTCAATCTCGTCGGCCTCGATGGGTATGTCAGCCATGAGGTTCACATTTTTCTCCGGCCCAATGAGGACATTGTTCTCCAAACGTATGCCAATATTTTCCTCGGGTATATAAATGCCCGGCTCAATAGTGAGTACCATGCCTTCCGCGTAAGGCTCATTGGCCGGGCATACATCATGCACATCAAGCCCCAAATGATGTGAGGTGCCGTGCATGAAATATTTTTTGACCAGGGCTTTGCTCTCATCTTGTTTTGCCGCTTCTTTGGCGTTGATGAGCCCAAGGCCGACAAGCTCCGCCTCGACGAAGTCAATGGCCTGTGCCTGGTAATCCTTGGGTGTGAGGCCTGGTCTTAGAATGGCATTGCATTGTTTGAGTACGCGTAAAACGGCATCGTAGACATCTCTTTGTCGTGTGGTGAATTTGCCATCAACGGGAACGGTGCGGGTCATGTCCGACTTCCAGTTGCCATATTCTGCAGCCACATCCATGAGCAGTAGCTCTCCGGCCCGACAGCGCTGGTTGTTCTGGGTGTAGTGTAATACGCAGTTGTTTTTGCCACTGGCAATGATGGGGCTGTACGCGAAGCCCTTGGAACGATGTCTGGTAAATTCATGAATGAACTCAGCCTCGATTTCCCACTCTCCGACATCTGGCTTTATGAAGCCAAGAGCGCGCTTGAAGCCCGCTTCCGTGATATCACAGGCCGTTTGCATCATGCGAATTTCCTCAGGGTGTTTGATGATCCTGAGCTGGTGCATCAGTGGTGCCAAACGTTCATATGAATGCAGGGGGTGGAGCTCCTGGCATTTTTTCAGCAGGCGTGCGTCACGGGTTTCCACTGAGACGTCAGCACGTGGGTGCTCATTGGCATTGAGATAAATGTGGCTGGCTTGTTGGACGAGGCGGTTCAGTGTTGCGTCAAACTGGCTGTTCCACTGGATATTGGAGATGCCCGATAATTCTGTCGCCATCTGCTTGGAGAGCTTTTCACCCTCCCATATGGCAATCTGCTCGTTGGTTTCCCTGATGAAGAGAATTTCACGGTCTTGTTCTTCATCCGCATCCGGGAAAAGAAGGAGAATGCTTTCCTCCTGATCAATACCGGAGAGATAATAAAGGTCCGAGTTTTGTTGCCATGGTAGAGTGCCGTCTGCGTTGCTCGGCATCAGGTCATTGGATTCAAAGACCGCGATGCTTTCATGCTTGAGCATTGCTGATAACCTGGACCGGTTGTGAATAAAGAGCTCTGAAGAGGCAGGTTTGTATCTCATGCAATCGATATCGGTGAAGGTGTGCGAGGTTGTCAGACGGCTAATGTGAATGACTGATGCCCATTTAATCACAACCCCAGCCCAGTTTTTGGCGTAGGGTGGAGTAAAAATTGCGCCCGTCCAGACGCAGAAGGGGTAGCGCGTGACCTGCCTGCTCTACATGAACACGGTCGCCCTGATGAATGGCCATGACATCCCGGCCATCCACGGTCAAAAAGATCGGGCACTCGGCACCTTTGGCTGGAGCGAGCTCAACCACAGAACTGTCTGATACCACCAGGGAGCGATTACTAAGCGAGTGCGGACAAATCGGGGTAATGACAAAAACCTCTGCCTTGGGTGCGATGAGTGGCCCCCCGGCAGAAAGAGAGTAGGCTGTTGATCCCGTGGTGGTGGCGACGATGAGGCCGTCAGCACGGTAGTGGTTAAGCAGTTCGCCATCCACCCACGCATCCAGCTCGACAAGGCGCCCAGTCTGCCCCCGGGCCAGAGTGACCTCATTGAGGGCCCTGAAGCTCTTTTTGTCACCATTGGCGGATGTGATGGTAGCACGCAATTGCATGCGCTTGATCAGGGTGTAATTCTTATCAGCCACGGCTTTGGCAAAAATATCGAGCTCGTGATCAGTGCATGTGGTGAGAAAACCAAGGGTTCCTACATTGATTCCAGCTACGGGAAGATCCGCGGGACCCAGTTGATTGGCGGCATTGAGCATGGTTCCATCACCACCCAGTACAGCGACAAGATCACAGGTGCTGGCCAGATCAGATGCCGCCACGCCATCCTCTGAATCAATAAGCCTGGCCGTCTCAGTCTCCAGTATGGGTGTGATTTTTTCGCGCTCCAGTGACTCGCAGAGCTTTTGGATGATTTGGTTCACCCCCTTTTTATTGGGGTTTGCAAGAATGCCGACTTTCACAAGCACAGGTTAGGGTGTTTTTGAACAAAGATACAGAGTAAATCCAGCGCAAGAGGCCTCGCTGAGAGTGTCCCTTGTAATCATTTGGTATTTGTGATAATTAAGACACATGAAGGATCTGAGACACTACCGTCGATTCCGCCGTGTTGTCATGCATCAGAAGCTGGTGATCATCGGTTTGTCAGTTGTTCTGTCCATGACATCCTGTAACAAGGTCAGCCAGCTTGCAGGTAAGTTGAAGAATGTGGGTGCAGACAGTCATACGACGGTCGATCGAATGAACCACGAGCAAGCCAAGGCCGTGATCGCTGGGGAGTCAAAACTGGTCATGGTGGAGTTTTACACTGATACATGAGGCCCCTGCAAAAAGCTTGCTCCCGTGTTGGAGCGACTGGCAGAGGCAAACCCCAAGAAGGTTCGAATCATCAAAGTGGACGTCTATAAAAATTCCAAGTGGGCTGCGCAGCAGGGGATTCGTTCCATACCCACCATTCAATTCTACCGCAAGGGGGCCAAAGTGCATGAATTTTCAGGAAGTTATCCGGAGCACGTCATTCAGCAGCAGATTGACCAGCATTCCCAATCCTGGGGGGTGGAAAAGGATGAAGACGGTAATCCCGTCCAGCCAGCCATCCAGCCAATGCCCAAAAAGTGGCTGCCTCCGGGAGTGACCGAGGAATAATCGGATCTCGTCCTATCGGGCAAATGCAACTCCCATGCGGGCTCATGCGGCCATGAGCTTAGGAGAACTACGCGATTGACCCCGTGAGCCATAGTGTCTAGCTTCCGCGCCTCGAGAAGCCACGACACGCAATGAGCGAGGAAGCAACCAATTACAAAGAAACCCTCAGCCTGCCTGAGACCACCTTCCCAATGCGGGGGGATTTGGTCAAAAACGAGCCTGTGCGCCTTGAGCGCTGGAACAAACAGGCTCTGTATCAACGTATTCAGAAGCGCCGTAAGGACGAGGCCGCTCCCCGTTTCATTCTCCATGATGGCCCGCCATTTGCCAATGGTGACGTGCACATGGGCACTGCTCTCAACAAGGTGCTCAAGGACCTTGTGTTAAAATCCAAAACGATGGCCGGGTACGAAACCCCGTATATCCCCGGCTGGGACTGCCACGGCCTGCCCATTGAATACAAGGTGATGCAGGATGCCCGGGATGAGGAGCCTGCTGAGGTTCGCCGGCGCTGTTCGGAGTTTGCTCGTGGATTCATTGATATCCAGAGGGAAAGTTTTCGTCGTCTCGGGGTCTTTGGTGACTGGGAGCATCCTTATTTGACCCTGGATCCTGCCTATGAAGCCGACATCATCAGGACCTTTGGTAAACTTGTTGAAATGGACGCTGTCTACCAGAGCCGCAAGCCCGTGCTCTGGAGCTACGGGGCGGGCACCGCGCTTGCTGAGGCAGAGGTTGAGTATCTGGACAAAAAAAGCATGGCCGTTTACGTTCGTTTCCCGCTCACGGAAGCAACCGGCGATCTTGCTGATGCTGCCATGGTGATATGGACGACCACACCCTGGACCTTGCCCGCCAACCTGGGAATCGCAGTCCATGAGCAGTTTGACTATGTCTGCGCCACTTTCAATCATGAGGATGGTCGCACACAAAAGCTTGTGGTTGCCAAGGATCTCATCGAGGACTTTGCGGATAAAACAGGCTTTGTGCTCGGGGAAGCTCATGCGGAGTTCAAGGGCTCCCAGCTCGAGGGCATGCATGCATCACATCCGTTCCTTCCCCGCGAGGCGAAGATCATTCTGGCTAATTTTGTGACCACAGAAACCGGAACTGGGGCCGTGCATATTGCCCCGGGACATGGTGCTGATGACTACGTCGCCGGGCAGCAGAATGACCTTGGTCTTCTCTCGCCGGTGGACGCAGATGGAAAATTCACCCCTGAATGTGGGTTGGATGAGTTGATTGGACAACACGTATTCAAGACCAACAAGCGCATCACGGAAATTCTTGAAGAGGGAGGTAATCTGTTGGGGAGCGAGTTGTATGAGCACCAGTATCCACATTGCTGGAGATCAAAAACTCCCATCATCTTCCGCGCAGTGGAGCAATTCTTCATCTCCCTCAAGGATATCAGGGGCAAGGCACTGGAGGAAATTGACAAGGTCGAGTGGCTGCCGAAATGGGGTCGAAATCGCATCTATGGCACAGTCGAGTCCAGACCGGACTGGTGCATCTCGCGGCAGCGCACCTGGGGGGTTCCCTTACCGGTGTTTTTTGACAAAGATGGCAAGGCGATCATCAGTAAAGAGCTAATTGACAAAGTAGCTGATCTCGTCGAGCAAGAGGGGACTAATATTTGGTTCGAGCTTGATGATGCCGAACTCGCATCGAGGCTTGGCTTGCCCGAAGATTCAAAGAAATGCCGGGACACGTTAGATGTCTGGATTGACTCCGGATCGAGCCACGTTGCCGTCATGGACCGGCATCCGGAGCTTTCTGCACCGGCAGATCTCTACCTGGAAGCGACTGACCAGCATCGCGGATGGTTCCAGAGCTCGCTCATGCTCAGTGTGGCTGCGCGCGGTGGGGCACCTTACAAGGCGGTGATGACGCACGGATTCGTGGTGGATACTTCAGGCAAAAAAATATCCAAGTCCGGCAGCAAACCCATTAACGCGAAACACTACTACGATCAGTTTGGTGCCGATATTGTGCGCCTTTGGGCTGCATCGGTGGACTGG
Organism: Akkermansiaceae bacterium; assembly: GCA_049632765.1. GTDB lineage: Bacteria > Verrucomicrobiota > Verrucomicrobiia > Verrucomicrobiales > Akkermansiaceae > Oceaniferula. The sequence goes on from JBNACB010000001.1 coordinate 80,397, forward strand.
CAGACAGAGGTCCCGTTCTCGGACAAGCTCTTCAAGCAGGTGACAGATCCGTATCGACGCTTGCGCAACACTTTGCGCATTCTGCTGGGAAACATCCATGGTTTCGATGCGGCTACCCAGTCTGTCCCCAAGAGTGAGATGACCTTGCTGGACCGGTGGGTTCTTGAGCGTCTCAATGTGGTAATCACAGAGTGCTGCAAGGCATACGAGGCATATCAGTTCCGCAAGGTATTCAACGAGATCAACCATTTTTGTGCCCACGAGCTAAGTGCTCTCTACATTGATATCACCAAGGACCGCATGTACTGCGATTCGCTGGACTCGACACGACGCTTGGCAGCACAAACCGTCATGAGCCGCGTTTTTGATGCGGTTTGTCGACTGGTAGCTCCCATTCTTGCGTTCACTGCTGACGAGGCATGGGAACACGCTGGTCACGAGGACAGCATTCACGAGCAGGATTTTCCCTCAGTGGATTCTGATTTTGAAACTGGCGAGGCGTCAGAGCAGATTGAAGAACTCCTTGAGCTTCGTGCCGTGATCCAGACTGCCATTGAGAGAGAAGTACAGGCCAAAACCTTCAACAAAAATAATGAGGCTGATGTCACTGTGACCCTGCCGGATGACCATCCGAGCCGCGGACTCTTGTCCGACCGGGATTTTGTCACGGAGTTTTTCATTCTAGCAGATCTTCACCTTGAAACCGGAGATGAAATTTCAGCAGTAGCCAAAGCCACGGAGCACAGCATGTGTCCACGTTGTCGCCGCTACGAGCCTCTCGTTACTGCGGTTTGCAAACGATGTAGTGACGTAGTCTAGGTTCATCAACATCATTCAAGGGATATCCCATCCCACTCACGGTTCCCAAAAGAGACAATGCATCAGAAATTATCCAATGCTTCTATGGTGCGCTTGCTACTGGGCATCACTCTTCCTCTCTATGTCTTGGACCAGATATCAAAGTGGTGGGTGGTGATGACCTTCAAGGTTCCCTTTGTCATTCAGGACGGGAACAAATATTGGGTCGAGGAAGACACCCGGCCTGTCATCGAGGGCTTCTTCAATTTGGTGCGCCGTCACAACCAGGGGGTTGCCTTTGGCATCGGTAACGGCACGACCTGGGCTCCGGTCGTATTCCTCTTCGTGCTTATCATTGCGCTTTGCGTGATCATGTTTTTCTGGAGAAGAGGGGCGTTCATGGGGCCATCGCGTTGGTCCGCACCGCTGCTTCTGGCTGGTATTCTTGGCAACCTGACCGATCGCCTCTTGCAGGGTTTCTGGCTGGATGCCTACCAGGATGCGGGATTTTGGCAGAGACTGGGGCAGGGGTATGTGGTGGATTTTCTGGATTTCAAGCTCCCGCTTTATGATAAGCTGGTGCCGTCGAGCGGGGGGCACTGGCCGGCGTTCAATGTCGCAGATAGCTGTATATCGATCGCCGCCGCGCTCTTGTTTCTCACCGCTGTCATCGAGATGAAGCATGAGATGGCTCAAAGCAAGGCAGACAAGAAGCAGTAGGTTTTAGAAATCAACTCATCCACTCTTGATTCTCCAATCCGCTCGATTACCATCATGGTCGTGAATTGGATATCTGTTTACAGAGGGCTCTCAAATTATGGGAAGCTCTGTATCATGATATTAATCTTCCTTTCGCCCTGTGCCGTGGATGCTTCCCAGATGCAGACCGCAGGCGAACAGGGTGATGCGGCTCATGTAGAGCTTTCCCCGCCGCACAATTATGTGATGGATCACGCCAAGGTTTTTGAAGCTCACCCGGCTGTGCTGGCGAAGGTCGTCGCAAGCCTGACGAGAATGCGCGAGGAGTTCGGGTATCCCGTTTATCTGGTTCTCTATGAGAATATCCCTGATGCCAGCCTGCGGGAGCGTGCCGATGAGCTCTATGAGGAATGGATAGGGCAATCAGGGCACGGCATGGTTGTCGTTCAGCAGCTCGATCCAGTGGTTTATGGCGATAATCCGGCCATGGCCTTTCGCAGGGGAGATGGTATGGATGTGCAATTAGAGGGCACGGCGGCCCCTATACCCGAGCGGGACATTTTGGCGATCCTCTCCAGGATTAAGTCTGAGTTCGAGGACAAAGCCCGCATACACTACGAACTGGAAACATGGGCACGGGCTCTTGAGCGGGAAATGGAGCTTTACTTTGATGTGAAACCGATGGGCTGGAGAGATGCGGAAAATTTGATGCTTGTAGCAGTTTTTGCCGGCTTTGTGATCACCATTCCCTTGGTCGGTATTTTAATTCACCGTTTATTTTTAGCTTCAAGTGACGAGGCGGGGAAAACCTATTACTTTCCAGAGGTTCATATCGCCCGCAGGCTTGGCGCTCCTTATGGAGGTGGCTGGACTAGCGAGAGGAGCTTTGACTCGTCTGCGTCACAACCCTAGTCGGCTTGCCCCGGTTGGGGAAAAAAAGCGAAATGCTGTACACGATCGGGTAAGCCAGAATACTCAGCACGATTCCCATGGCCAGGAAGCCTACCACGAAGTCAGCAGGGCTGCCCTCTATCTTGACCCCTAGAAATGAGACTTCGGTGGCCTTGTCGAAGGGCAGGGGAATGCGTACGTGGTCACGAATCCAATGGCCAAAATTGATTTGTAGTGCGATGAGGGGGGGGTGAGTAAAGGGATTACTGACCCAGCAAGCAGCCATGGCAACCGGTATGTTGACCCTTGCCCTCATGCAGGCAAGGGCGGCAAGAAGCATCTGAAAAGGCAGGGGAAGCATGGCACAAAAGAGGCCAATGGAGAGCGCGCCTGCAACCGTGTGCCTGCAGGGATGCCATAAATCGCGCTGAAAAAGCGGTTTGGTCAGGGCGGTGAGCCAAGGTCGCTTGCGGATATGAGGGTGCCGCAGGTAGCGGTATGCCTTCCTGACCATTTTGAGATATCTGCGCTTCATGACAGGGATATGATGGAGGGAGAAAATGGAATGCAGAGATCTTCAGAAAGTGATCATACCCTAAGATAGAAGACGAAATGAACACCCAATAATCCGCTGGCCATGTATACAAAAGGTGAAGGTGTTGTCATATGAAAAAACCCGCCGCTGTCACACAGGGCGGGTTGGTTGAGATTTTGGTCGTATTACGATTGAGTATCGTATGCCGTCACTACCACTTCTGGGTGCGGCTGTGGTAGTATTTTTCGAATCCCAGGGTTGGCGGGAATTCGGAGAGGCCATCGTGTGGGTTCATCTCAATGCGATGATCCTCGCCGCAGCGCTCGTAGGGAGGTTTGAAAGTACCCTTATAAGTGGGGCAGTGAAATGTGAAGAGCTCATAGAAGCCGTATCCAATCCGCTTGAAACCGCGGCGGTATCCGTCCATAAGACCATAGGTCCAGCCGGCTTTTGGTCCATACTGATCCGTTTTGCGGACAATTTGTTCTGGCACTTCCATTAAGCCATGAAAGATGTTGCTGACTGCCCGGCCAAGCTTGCGAGTCGAGGTGTAAGTGGATCCGGGAGGTGCCTGAATGTCTGCCATCACGCCAGCGGCCGTGACGAAAAGTGCTGTAAGGGTGCAAATGAAACGTTTCATGACCAAGTTACAATGCATGAAATTTCACAATCACGCAACGGCAAAATTGATTTTTTATAAAGCGAAAGCAGCTTAGTTGGAGTCCTCCGTGTCACCCTCCGCTTTCCTGATGGCCCTCTTAATCTTCCCGATGGCTTGCTCTGCATAGTCAATGATCTTGTCACTCTCCCCCTTGGTGAAGGGTTGGAGAAGCTCGATGGCCCAGTTGGCTTTCTGCATCGCAAGGCCCCCAATCACATAGCCTTTTTCCCGCTCTGTTTCCGCCGTGGCTGCCAGCTCGCGCCACAATGCTTGCAATTCTCCGGAGTCATGCTCCCGATCGAGCCTGAGAAGCGTATCTATGGTTTCGTATGCCTCCATGCGCAGGGTTTTGTTTTTATCGTCCTTGATGAATGCCATCAAGGTGGGAATCGGCTCGCGGGTTTGCCACTGGGAAAATGCCGTGAGGGCGGCGTTCTGCAGAGATGGAGTTCCCGAATTAAGTGCCTCACTGATCGCGTCTGTCGCCATATCTCCACCTGTGGGGCCGAGCAGGCGCAGCATGGCAAACTTGATATTTTCGTCCTCTGCCTTGTTGTAGAAATCATACAGATCTGATTCATACTTGGATTTGTCGGTGGGCGCCGCATCAGCAAGGACTCTGGACAAGGTGGACTCTGCCGCACGCCGAACCTTGGGGGATGATGCACCTTTGACCATGTTGAGGAGGTCCTTGACATACTCGCCCACCTGGGATTCTCCGGAGTATGAAGCAAGGGCATAAACCGCGGCGGCAGCGGAATCCTCCTCTGCGCTGGTCTTGGCGAATTCAACCAAAAGGGGCAAATTATCCGGATGGGGTCTGAATTTGACAACGTCCTGCAGCAATCCTGCGCGTATACTCGAGGGACACTTCGCGTTGATGGTGTGGTTAAGAACCATGCTGTCGATGTTGTAACCACCCTCTGCCTTGGCAAAGCGCAGGGTTTTGAGGATCAATGGTTTCTGCTTGTTCTCCTGCATGCTGGTGGCCTCGGTGAGAATCCGTTCCATCTCCTCCTGGCTAATCTGGATGCCATTGAGCTCAAGATTACTGATGCCGTCTGTCTTCTCATCATCGAGAGCCTTGGCCTCTTTCATGACCTCATTGTAGAGGTTGTCGAGTTTGCGTTTCTCCATGTAAGCGCTGCCCAGAACGAGAGTAAGAATAACGACGGCAGCAAGCATGCTGATCAGCGCCCACTTGGCACCATTGGACATGGTTTTGCGGGCACTTTCCATTCCCAGTGCAGAGTCCTTGACTCCGGGGTCTATGCCTTGACTGCCGGCAGCTGGCAAAGTGCTTGGCTGAGCCTTGATTTTGCTGGATGTTGTATCCCCTGCGGTCGGCGCTGAGACTTTTACGGTGGGGCTTGGGCTGGAAGTTGGCTCCGCGGGTGCGTTGATTTTGATAGTCGGGGCGGGAGCGGCCACCTTCACAGTTGGAGTGGGTGAGGCTATCTTTACCGTCGGGTTGGCTGGAGCCACCGGTGCTGAACCTGGGTTGGCAACCGGAGTCGTATTGGTCGCAAATTTTGCAGTGGGTATTGGGCCGGCAGCCAGCTTGGCAGTGGCAGGCTGGTTTTCCATGGCAGTAAAGCGTTTCAATGCCTCATGTGCATTCAGCGGCCTGTGTTCCATTTTGCGTTCGATGTGCCACATAATCCACTCAGCAGCCCATTGCGGAATGTCGGGGCGAAGCTCTCCTATTGGGGTGACGTGGTGCTGCAGATGGCTGACCATGACTTCCGCTGCACTCTCACCATCAAAGGGGTGCTTGCAGGTGAGTGCATAATAGTAAAGACAGCCCAGTGCATACATGTCGGTGCGCTGATCAAGCGGCGTACGCTCGAATTGCTCTGGAGCCATAAAGAAAATGGACCCGAAAACCGAGTCACCATGATCAATGGTCTGCAACGATGGAGAAGCAGAGAATTTAGCAAGACCGAAGTCTACGATTTTGACTTGGAACTTGCCGGAGGGCAGCCAGCTGATCATCAAGTTGCTGGGTTTGAGGTCACGGTGGATGAGGTTGAGATTCTGTGCTGCAGCCAGAGCTTCCTCAGACTGCAGGATGATCTCACGCAAGTCCTCCCAAGTCAGGGGGTTGTTCTCTACCATTTCATCGAGCGTCTTGCCGTTGATGAGCTCCATAACCACATAGGGACCATCCTCATCAGTGCCGACATCATAGATGGTTACGATGTGCGGATGTTCAATGGAGGAGAGAGCGCTGGCCTCTTTGAGCAGGCTTTTGGTCGCCTCCTCCTGGCCCTCCTGATCACCATCTGCAAGCACCCTTTTGATGGCAACTTCCCTTTTGAGCTGTGTGTCGAAGGCGCGGTAGACCGAGCCAACACCTCCCTGGCCAATTTTTCCTCTGAACTCGTAACGCTCCTTACTCATACGTATTTAAATCGCGAACAACCTAGGTTTCGGCAAAAAGGGGCATGGCGCAATGATGAATTTCATAATTAGCGCGAATAGGAGTGTCGCATTCCATCGCCTTGCCATGTGTCATGGGGTGGAAGTTTCAGTTGCGCATCATATGGTGCTGGGAGATAGTCCGCACAATGAGTGAGAAGAAAGACAAGGACTTTCCAGATCCGGATGAGTTGCAAAAGATGCTCAAGGACATGTTTGGTAAAATGGGCCTTGGTGCCACGGTAACAATGCCGGGTTTTTCCCAGGATGAGGAGAGCAAGGAATCCTCAAAAAGCACGGTTGATCCTGCCGCCACGAGCCGTGCAGACGATGTTTTTGAGTTCAATTACAAACCCCGTGACATCAAAGCCCATCTGGACCGATTTGTCATCAGGCAGGATGAGGCCAAAAAGGCCCTCTCCATTGCCGTGTGTGACCACTATAACCACGCCAAATACATGCGCTCCTACGAGATGGAGCATGGCAAAACTCCCGAGGGCATTGAATACCAGAAACAGAACGTCATTGTCGTCGGTCCGACTGGAGTGGGTAAAACCTATCTGATCAAGCACATTGCAGAGTTGATTGGGGTTCCGTTTGTCAAAGCCGATGCCACCAAGTTTTCCGAGACCGGATACGTGGGGGGCGATGTGGATGATCTCGTCAGGGAACTGGTGCAGAAGGCGGACGGGGACATGGATCTCGCCGAGTATGGCATCGTATATATCGATGAGATCGACAAGCTCGCCAGTAGTGGTGCCAGCAGCATGGGCAGGGATGTCAGTGGGCGCGGTGTGCAGACGACACTCCTCAAACTCATGGAGGAAACGCAGGTGCCCGCCCGCAACCCTCATGACATGAAGAGCCAGATGATGGCGATGATGGATTTGCAAAGTGGTCGTGACAGTGGCAGGGACACGATTAACACGCGCCATATTCTTTTCATTGTCAGTGGGGCTTTCTCCGGCCTTGAGAAAGTGGTGAAAAAGCGCCTGCGCTCAGGTCAGATCGGCTTCGGCGCCGATGTTTCCGCACATACCATGGACGAGGATATCTGTGGGGCCGCCAATACCCAGGATTTTATCGATTACGGTTTTGAGGCCGAGTTCATTGGCAGATTGCCTGTCCGCGTGGTTTGCGAAAAATTGGTTGCGAAGGATTTTGTCGATATCATGAAACACTCCGAGGGGAGCTTGTTGCGACAGTATGAGCGCGAGTTCGCTGCCTACGGTATTCAGGCGAAGTTTGATGATTCAGCCATCGAACGCATCGCCCGGCGCGCTGAGACGGAGAATACCGGTGCGCGAGCACTGATGACGGTATGTGAGAGCCTGTTGCGGGATTTTAAATTTGAACTTCCCGGTACGGCTGTTAGCGAGCTGACCATCGATGCAGATCTCATCGACAAGCATGATGAGGTGCTGGCCAAATACAGTGAACTCGGCAAGCGCGTGAATGTTGCCAAGACGAGGGAAGAGGTGGCCCTTTATTGCCGTGAGTTTTTCGAACATCATGCGATCAGGCTTGTTTTCACGGAGGATGCCATCGAGGCATTGGGTGAGGAGGCAGCTAGCGAGGCACGCAGTGCTCTGCAGATATGTCAGCAGCGCTTCAAGGACTACCAGTTTGGGCTCAACCTCATCCAGAAAAACACTGGTAGGAATGAATTCGAACTCGGTATTGAGGCAGTCACTGATGCAGACAAGTTCCTCAGTGAGTGCATCGTGCAGTCCTACAAGAAGGCGGGTGATAAACCTGATCATGAAGATGGAATTGGTGATGGCAAAATGAATGCGGATGATATTTGATCCCTTGGAGGGCTAACTCAAATACGTCCACACTGCCATGGCTAGTCATCATCACATAGAGCAACCTTTCCCGCCGGGGAGAGTGGCGAGCTCGTGTATCCTCTACGGGGGAATGGGCATGGTGCTTGCTGTTGCGTTGCAATGGCTTGGTATGTTCAAACTGGGAGATGTGTGGCTGAGGCAATTCCTCGCAAGTGGTCTTGTTGATTCGCAGCCCTTTGTAGCTCCCGTGTCAGTCATCTACGCTGTAGCTACAGTCTTTGCCTTTGGCATTGCATTCGCCGTGCTGGATTCGCCCGCCACATGGCGGCGCATTGTTCTGGGTATGAGCGGTTTGGTTCTGCTCTTGGCCACCGTGCCTGTCTGTGCCCTGTGGCATGTTTACTTCTCCCCGTTTCCAGTCGTGATTGCCTATTTTTGGGCGTGGTTCTGCTCGATGATGTATGTGAGTCAACACAGGATGCCCTGTGAAGCTGCCATGGTGGGGCATGCTCCTCAATCCGGTGAGGTTTTACCCCGGCAGAAAAACGCGGGAGCTGTCCCCGGGATTTCCGCAAGTAACACTGCGGCGGGTGAGGATGATGTGGATCCGAATGCTAAGTATCAACCCAAGGAACAACAGGCAAATGGCTAGAGCAGATTACCCGCAACCCGTTGTTGAGCTGATTGCCGAGTTGAAAAAGCTGCCAGGCATAGGGCCACGCAGTGCCGAGCGTATTGCCGTATGGCTTCTGCAACACCCCAAGTCCAATGCTGCCGAGCTCGCGGAATCAGTCCTTCGAGCCAAGCAGTCTGTAGGCTCCTGTGAAACTTGTGGGTTTTTTGCCAGTGATTCTGGCTGTCCGGTGTGTGCAGATGATCATCGTGATCAGCGTGAACTTTGTGTGGTGGAACAGGCCACTGACGTCCTCCCTCTGGAACGATCCGGTGTGTTCAAAGGTTATTATCACTGCCTCGGTGGCAAGCTGTCACCTCTGGACAATGTCACGCCCGAAAATCTCCGTATTAGTCAGCTGATCCGTCGCATTGAAAATAATCCCGGTGTAGAGGTGATTCTCGCTCTGGGAGCGGATGTCGAGGGTGAGGCCACCGCCAATTACCTGGCAGAGGTGCTAGCAAAGCGCGATTGCCATGTCACTCGCATTGCCCAGGGCCTTCCTGCGGGAGGTGGACTGGATCACGCGGATGAACTGACCCTGATGCGTGCGCTGCAGGGGCGCAGACAAATGGGCGAGTAGCGTGGTGGCAGCTAGTTCTTGGCTGCCTTCGGGTCAAGTGCGTCACGCAGGCCGTCACCGAGGAAGTTGAGTGCGAGCAGGGTCAGCGAGAAGGTGATGGAGGGAATGATCAGCAGGCGCGGGTGGGTCTCCATGTAGTTGGCTCCCTCGCTCAGGAGAATGCCCCAGGAGCTGTTGGGAGACTCGACTCCGAGGCCGAGGAAAGACAGGGTCGCCTCGGTGAGGACAAAGCCCGGAATAGTCAGGGTGGCGTAGACAATCACGGGCCCAAGCATGTTTGGCATAATGTGACGCAAGAGTATTTTGCGGTGAGGCAGACCCAGCGAAACCGCTGCCTCGACAAACTCCTGTTTTTTGAGTGAGAGCACCTGGGCCCTGGCAACTCGTGCCATGGTCAACCAGCCGAGGGCTCCAATGGCAATGAACAGAGGAACGAGATTGATGAATTTCTTGATAAAGACTTCCTGCTGCGGCCAGCGCGCTATCAGAGTGTCAGTTAGTGCCACCGCATGCTCGGAAATGAGCAGTGAGAAGAGAATCACCAGAACGAGGAAGGGCAAGCCATAGAGAATGTCGACAATGCGCATCATCATACTATCCGTCTTGCCCCCGGCATAGCCGGAAACGGCACCGTAAATTAGACCAATGATCACCGAGACCGTGGTGGCGACAATGCCCACCAAAAGAGAAATCTGACCACCGTAAAGCAACCTCGCGAGAAGGTCCCTGCCGGACTGGTCTGTTCCCAGCAGGTGATCTCCATTGGGGGGGAGAAAGGTGTTGCCGAGGTCCTGGGAATTGGGGTCCGCGATGAACGGAAAAACCGGCACGATAAAGCAGAGAATGCCGATGATGAAGAGGATGACCATACTGACCATGGCCATCTTGTTTTTGCGAAGGCGCAACCAGGCATCCGACCACAGCGAGTGGCCTTTGTCGATGGGCTTGCTTGGGTTGTACTTTGGCATGGATCAGGAGGAGAGCATTGGTCAGGCTCTGATGCGCGGGTTGAGCAGGGCGAGGATGATGTCGGCAGCGAGGTTGGCGAACACAATCAAGGTTCCAAAGAGAATCACCACTCCCTGGAGCAGAAAGTAGTCCCGGTCCTTGGTGGCATTGACAAAGTGCTGTCCCATACCGGGCACCTGAAAGATGGTCTCGATGATAAACGAGCCGGTGATGAGCATCGCAAAGGCGGGGCCGACGTAGGCGACAGCCGGGATGATGCCACCGCGTATGGCGTGTTTGGTGACTACCAGGGCAGGGCGGACCCCCTTGGCATGTGCCGTGCGGATGTAGTCCTGATTGAGGACCTCGAGCATGCCTCCACGGGTGATGCGTGCCAGGTAGGCGGCTGTTGCCAGCCCCAGGGTCATGGCTGGCAGCACCCAGTCCAAGGGGTCACCCCAACCGGCAACCTTGAGCAAGGGAATGCGGGTGGCCACTTGCCCCGCGAGCAAGGGGCCGACCACAAAAGAGGGAATACTGATGCCAGCCATGGCGATGACCATCGTGCTGTAGTCAATCCAGGAGTTTTTGCGAAGAGCTGAGAGGATGCCGGCGGGGATGCCAATGATGATGGCAATGAGCATGCCCGCAATGCCCAGAATCAGGGACGCGGGAAAGGAGTGGCGGATGATCTTGGACACCGCTTGTTCCTTGACCGGGGAGTCGCCCATGTCGCCCCGGGCAAGTAGTCCCAAATAAACGACGAATTGCTCCGCTTTGGATTTATCGAGATGGAAGCGCTCCTTGTTCTTCTGGATGATGTGCTCGGCGTGCGCCTTTTCCCCTGAAAACGGATCGCCCGGCATCAGCCTCACCAGCATGAAGGTGATCAGCAGCAGACAGAAAACCACGACGATTCCCTGAAGTAAACGGCTGAGGATGGTGCGAAGCATGGTGGTTCGGGTTTTCTATTTGGAGTTCAATTCCAGATCGACAAATTTGTAAGGGTGGTTGTTGAGTAGCAGTGGATGCCAGCCTTTCACCGAGTCGTGCAGTAGATAATTGGTGGTATACCAGTAGACGGGAATGATGGGCATCTCGGAGAGGAACAGTGCCTCTGCCTGCTCGAGAACACGCAGGCGTTGCCCGGGATCTCTTGTTTGTTCGGCGCGTGCGAGCAGGGCTTCGTAGTCCATGTTGGACCAGCCAGTACGATTATTGCCGTCCCCGGTTTTCCACATGTCCAGGAAAGTGGTCGGGTCCGGGTAGTCGCCGATCCAGCCCCCCAAGGCGAGCTGGTAGTCCAGCCCAGACATGCGGGTGAGGTAGGTTTTCCACTCCCTTTGCTCGATGGAGACCTCGGCTCCGAGGTGTTTTTTCCACATGTCCTGGTAGGCCTCACTGAGGCGTTTGGAGACTTCACGATCAGTGGAGAGCAGACTAACGCGCAGTTTTCTCTCCGGGCCGTAACCCGCTTCCGAGAGTAGCTGTTTGGCACGCTCGGGATCAAAGGACACGGCTCTGGGTGTGCGATAATCATCTGTGGGTGGGACCATGCCATAGGCAGGCTTCTGGCCACCCTTGAGGATGTGGGTGATGATCGCCTCTGAGTCGATGGAGAGCGCGAGGGCTTTTCTCACCCGCAGGTCCTTGAGCGCGGGGTCGGTCACATTGAAGCGGATGAAGTTCGTCCCCAGGTAAGTCTCCTGCCTGAGATACTCCCGGTATTTGTTAGCGGCGTAATCGATCATTTCCGGCGCCAGTCCGTAGGTGGCGTGGAGCTGCTGGTTAAAAAACATCCTCGCCTCGGTGTACTGGTTGGAGATGGGCAGGAATAGAATGCCCTCCAGTTGGACTGTGTCCCGGTCCCAGTAGTTTGGATTTTTCTCCGCCTTGATGTAGTAGTTAAGCTTCCAGTCCTTGAGGACGAAAGGCCCGTTGGAAACCAGGTTTCCGGGCTCGGTCCAGCCCGTGTTGCGCTGCTCCATGCTGCCGTGCCTGAGGATGATGTGTCTGGGCACGGGATACCAAGTGTAGTGCTTGGTGAGGTCTGGCAGGAAGGGGATCGAGGCCTTGAGCTTAACCTTCAGGGTATAGGCATCCGGCGCACTCACCCCCACCGTGGCGAAGTCATCTATTTCACCCTTGTTGTAGGCTTCTGCTCCCCGGATGTAGTAGAGCATACTGGCATACTCCGCGCCAAAGTCCGGATGCAGGATGCGCTGGTAGGCGAAGAGAAAGTCCTCAGCCGTGAGTGGCGTGCCGTCCGACCATTGGCCGTCCCTGCGCAGCTGGAAAGTCCACTCCGTGAAGTCATCATTGGCCCGCCAGCTCTCGGCCGCCCCGGGCAGGTGCACGCCCTGCTTGGACGGGTGCTCCACGCACAGGCCCTCAAACAGCGCGCGGATGATATTGCTCTCAATGACCCCGGTGACAATCTGAGGATCGAGTCCTTGAGGCTCCGTGCTGTTGCCCAATACCAGGATTTTGTCCCTGGTGTAGGAATCAATCGGGGGCTCCCCCTTGCAGGAGGTGAGGACGAGCGCACAACCAGCCAGCAGTAGATGGAGCAGGTCAGTCACACGGGTGTCGCGCATGAGCCAAAAAGTGGCTGTTTCAGGCAGAAAGTGGAGTCTTTTTTCTGTGAAAATGTCGGAAAGCTGCAGCGATGGAGCTAATCTCCAGGCCATGAAATGGCAGATCGCACAGGGAACTTCAGTGCAACCAACAATTGTTAGCAATATATGGATTATCAATACATCCATAACAATAAAATATTGTTTGATTGTTTAGATCTAATATTTTCTTAACTAATGAATATTCATCCCTTGCTGAATTCATCATCAGCCGTGCTCACGGCAGGTCTTGTCGCTGCCTCCATGTGTCTGCCACAAGCGCATGCAGTGACCATTGTTCACGGCAGCGACAGTGTGGATATCGACTTTGTCGACATCGGCAATGCAGGGAATGTTGCCGACACTAATGGCAAGGGTGCCGTCAGTTACGAATATTCGATTGGAGCCTATGAAATCACCTCATCCCAGTGGGCCACGGTAACCACAGCCGATGCCAACATTGAGACGGGAACCAACCCTGACCCCTACACAGGCTCGCAGCCGACCGCCAGTGTGAGTTGGTATGAGGCCGCCAAGTTTGCCAACTGGCTGACGAGTGGTGACGCGCTGCTGGGTGCCTACCAGTTCAGTGATGCGACAACCTTCACTGGAGTGAACCGCGCAACTGCTCTCTCCACATACCAGACCATTTATGTAATTCCCAACGAGGACGAGTGGTACAAGGCTGCCTATCTCAAGAGCGATGGCAGTGCTTACACGGATTACACCACAGGTGACACCGTTCCGACAGCGGGCATTGACTCCAATTTTGACAATGTCAACACAGCCCCATGGAATGTGGGTAGCGGAAGTGTGGAAAACAATGGAACCTATGACATGGGTGGTAATGTGCAGGAATGGTCGGAGACTCCCTACTTTTCGGGAGGAGACCACACAGCAGGCCTTAAGCCTTATGGCGGTGACTACACCAGCGGAAGTCCTCTAAAATTGTACTGGGGTGGCAACAGTTATTCTAGCACATCAGGAGAATTCGATACCCTTGGTTTTCGCGTAGCAAGCCTCAGCCTCCCGCCCAGTGCGGTTCCTGAGCCCTCCAGCGGGCTGCTGGTTATCATGGGTGGCATGGGTGCATTGTTGCGCCGCAAGCGTGGATAGGTGCGACACTCAAAGTTGAGAGCGGCTGACGATTTGCTCAGGACGGGCTTGCCTAGCTACTGGGGGTGACCTAAGAATCAACGGGTGATCTGGCGCGTGTTGCGGCCAGCCGGCGATTTTTAGATGAAGGCCTATTTTATCCGCAGGTTCATGCTGATCCCTGTCACCTTGCTGGGGGTGACCATGATCGTCTTTGCCTTGACCCGCTTCATGCCGGGGAGCCCGATTGAGAGGGCGATGCAGGAGGCGGCACAGGCAGGGGACGAGAGCTCCAAAGGTGCCGGTGGAGGTAGGGAAAACCAGGGGGGCATGAGTGACGAGCAGGCGGAAGAGCTCGAGGAGGAATACGGCTATGACAAGCCGGTGTTGGTGGCCTATTTTCAATGGCTGGGGCTCTGGAAGCGCGAGCGGCTGCAGAGCAAGGGTAATTTTGAAAAGGGTGGCGAGGATGCCATCGGTGTGGGCCTGATCGGCGATTTTAAGCGGGAGACTCTCGTTGTACTCAAGGGCAGTGGCCGGCAGGTGAAGGTCACCTGGGATGGCGAGGATGTGGGCTCGGCCAAGGCGGTTTTTGTCGATGGTGGTGGTGAGGTGAATGAGAAGGGTTGGAACGTGCGGGTGGAAACACCTTTGGAGCGCAAGGAACGCTGGGCGCGTCGGGTCAAGGCGGACGTGGACGAGGCACCCGCGTATGCCCACCGTGCCGTGCTTTTTAAATCCAGGTTCTCGGGATTGCTGCAGGGAGATCTCGGCAACTCTATTACTTATCAGGACAGGGTCATAGACATGATCTTGCAGCGCGTTCCCATTGCGGTGTATTTTGGGCTGCTCTCCACCATTATTATTTACAGTGTGTGCATCCCACTGGGAGTAGTGAAAGCGATTAAGCACCGCACTCCTCTCGACAACATCTCCTCGGTCCTGGTGTTTGTGGGCTACTCGATCCCCGGCTTCTCCCTGGGAGCGGTCCTCCTAGTGTATCTGGGCGCACGTGCCGGCTGGTTTCCTTTGTTTGGACTGGTGAGTCCGGACTTTTACGAGATGTCGACATGGGAGCAGGCCAAGGATCTGGCGCACCACACGGTCTTGCCCTTGCTTTGTTACGTGGTTGGTGGCTTTGCGGTGACCACGATGATGATGAAAAACAATCTCATGGATAACCTCGCTGCGGATTACGTCAGGACGGCGGTGTCGAAGGGAGTGGGATTCAAGCGCGCGGTGTTTGGTCACGCGTTTCGCAATTCCTTTATCCCCATTGCGACCAGCCTGGGGCATTTGGTCTCCATTTTTGTAGGTGGTAGCATGCTGGTGGAAACCGTGTTTGATATCCAGGGTTTTGGGTTGCTGCAGTTCCAGTCCATCATCGGTAGGGACCAGCCGGTGATCATGGGCACACTCACCATCGCGGCGTTCCTGATGGTGTTGGGTAACATTCTCTCGGACATCATCGTGGCGATGATCGATCCTCGCATTAAATTCAACTAGGCCGGTGATACTCAGAAAAATAGGATGGATTTGGTTGCTGGGCTCGCTCATGGCGGGCTTGGGAGAGCTGCTGAGCCTGTCGCTGCCGACTTTGCGCTGGGGTTTTGAAGTCAGCCGGGAAATTGCGTGGCTGCACTGGGGGGACGAGCAAGGGGGCTTTCTGTGGTTTGGTTGGCTGGGCGTTTTGCTAGGAGTTGGCTTTGGGGTAATGCTACTCAAGAAGTTTCCCCGCGGTTTTACCTTCACTCCAATCACCCAGCGACGCCTGGATCGTTTCAAGTCCATCAAGCGCGGTCACCGGGCGCTGATTATCCTCGGGGTTCTGGCATGTGTTGCGGCCCTGGACCATCTGGTGGTGGGTAATGAGCCGCTGATAATGAAGTATGAGGGCAAGTGGTATTTCCCCGCACTGGTCAGGGAGACGCAGGTGCCCAAGGGCAAGGACTTCGGCATCGAGGGTGATGCCGCTGAGGCTCCAGTGAATTATCGTAAGCTTCGCCAGCGCTTTGATGAGCAGAAAGGTGAGGACTGGTTACTCATGCCGCCCATTCCCTACGCGCCCACCCAGGACACGGTGGAGCTGCCCGTGGAACAACTGCAGATCCGGGAGGATGGTCTGCTCTACCGCAAGCATGCCACAACTCCCCACCAGGGTCAGGTGACCAGGGTTTATGACATGAACAACCCCAGCCAGAAATTCATGCAAATGACCTACCGGCGTGGTATGCCTGAGGGCATGGCCGAGGGCTGGGACCGCAAGGGGGAGCGTGTCTATGCCGCGCAGTATGCAAATGGCAAGCTGGTGCCCGGCTCTGAGACGTGGAACGGGGAGGGGGAATTGAGTGAGTTTCTGCAGCAAGAGGCCACGGGACCGCTCGTTGTTTACTACTCGGCGGCGCCTCCCAGCTGGAGCATGGGGCATCTGCTGGGAACCACACCGCAGCGTGAGGACGTGCTTGCTTATTTGTTTGGTGGCTTGCAGGTCAATTTCAAGGCAGCACTTTTCTATATTCCCTTTGTCTACATGATCGGCATCAGTGTGGGGCTACTGATGGGTTTCTTTGGCGGGGCCTTTGATCTGCTCGTGCAACGCTTGATCGAGGTGTTTTCCAACATTCCCTTTCTTTTTGTCATCATCATTGTCAGCGAGTCCTTTCCCAAGGATCTCAAGGAGCAGCTCGGCCTGGGTGTGATTCTACTCATCCTGGTGATCTTTGGCTGGATGGGTATGACCTACCTGATGCGCACGGCAGCCCTCAAGGAAAAGGCCCGTGACTACGTGGCGGCGAGCCGCGTAATCGGTTGCACGACACCAAGGATTCTTTTTCAGCATATCCTGCCCAACTCGGTGGCGATTCTCGTCACACTAGTACCATTCTCAATCTCCGGGCTTATCCTCGGGCTAACCTCGCTAGACTATCTGGGCTTTGGTTTGCCTCCGGAGTATGCCACCTGGGGAACGCTGCTGCGGGAGGGGCTGACCAATTTGTCTGCACCTTGGTTAGTGAGCTCCGCCTTTGTATGTCTGGTATCCGTCTTGATCCTCGTGACCTTTGTGGGCGAGGCGGTGCGTGAGGCCTTTGACCCCAAAAAATTTACGTATTACAAATGACGCGAGTCGTATCATTCATGCCAGTATTGAGGATGGTATTCGCCATGCTCAGCCTTGCTCTGCTCAGTGCGTGTCAACGCAGTGATGATGAAGCCCAGCGTGAGCTTGGATTTGAGGCATTCAAGCCGGTATACAACCGCTATATTGAGAATTGGCTCAAGCAGCAGAAGCAGGAGCTGAGCCAGGCCATCGGGTTGGCCCGTGAGGAGTTGGCCGCACTGGAGGACCCTGCCACCAAGGCAGCAAAGCAGGATGCCCTTGATGAACTGGAGGGTGAACTGCAGGTTGTCGATTTTCGCCTTGGGCTTGGAGATTACTTTGCAGATGGAAGCCCGGAAGACATTCCCCTGGGGCTGATATGGGAGGATGGTATGGACCAGCCTGAGATTGGCGATCCGCGGGCTAAAAAGGGAGGGGTTTTCCGTACCTGGATGCTCCAATTCCCGGCCACAGTGAGACCCTTCGGCAAGGAGTCCAACAACAGCTTCCGCGGCTATCTCTACGATGATCTCGAAATTGGTTTGGTAGGCATGCATCCGCTGACGGGTAAAATCATTCCCGGTTTGGCCAAACGGTGGGCGGTGTCTGCTGATAAACGCACGGTCTATTTCGAGCTCGATCCCGACGCGCGATACAACGATGGCGTCAAGGTGAGAGCGAGAGACTTTCAGGTGTCAACGTATCTGCGTGTTTCAGACCACGTGACAGCTCCCTATGCCAAGCAGTATTACCGTGAGCAATATGCCCAGATTGCTGTCTACAGTGACAATCTGCTCTCCGTGACCCTGCGCGAGGGTAAGCCATTGACGCCGCTCTTTGCCTCGCTGTCGCCATCTAACCCAGAGTTTTATAACGAGTATGGTGCGGACTACGAGGATCGCTACCAGTGGAGGGTAGTGCGCCACACCGGTGCCTACTATGTGAAGGACGGTGACATCAACAAGGGGGTGTCTATCAAGCTGACCCGGGCCAAGGATTGGTGGGCGAAGGATAAGAAATACTACCGCTATCGCTTTAATCCGGACAACATCATTTACACGGTGATCCGGGACGAGAACAAGGCCTTTGAGTTATTCCGGGCGGGTCAGTTGGATGCTTTTTTTCTGACCCTTCCCGATTACTGGTATGAGAAGTCCGAGATACCGCAGGTCTTTGACGGCTATATCGAGCGTTATAAATTCTACACCCAGTATCCGCGGGTGCCGCGGGGTATTTACATGAATGTCTCCCGCCCACGCCTTGATGACAGGAACGTCCGGCTTGGGCTTCAGCACGCGCTGAACTGGCGCAAGGTCATTGATGTGATGTTCCGCGGTGATTTCTCCCGGCTTCAGGGATTTAGTCAGGGTTATGGGGAATATACCAACCCCTCCATCAGAGCACGTCCCTACTCGGTGACCAAGGCACGGGATTATTTCAAGGAGGCCGGCTACACGGAGGAAGGTAGTGACGGCATCCTGAGAAAACCCTCCGGGGAGAAGTTGTCTGTGACCCTGAGTTACGGAACATCCGCCATTACCGGTAAGATGAGCGGCTTGCTGAAACAGGAGGCCAAAAAAGCAGGGGTGAACCTCGTGCTTGATGGTCAGGAAAACACCGTTTTCTACAAGACGGTCATGAAGAAGGAGCATGACATGGCTTTCTGGGGCTGGGGCACGCGCCCTCCGTTTCCTGCATTTTATCAGTTTTTCTATTCCAAGAATGCCTTTGACGAGAAGGGTAAGCCCAAGCCGCAGACCAACAACATTAACAGTTATTCCAATGAGCAGATGGATATCTATGCCAAGGGGGTAAGAAATGCCAAAACACTTGAGGAGATCAGGGAAAACTCCCTGGCAGCTCAGAAGTTGATCTATGACGAGGGGTTTTTCTCGCCAGCCTACTCAGCAGACTATGTCAGGCTCGGAACCTGGCGTTGGGTCTGCTGGCCGGACACAGCATACACGCCGTTCAATGTGCCTGTCGTGCGTGAGCCACTCGAGAGCTACGTGCTTTGGATCGATACTGCGAAAAAGAAGGAGACGGAAAAAGCGATGCGTGCCGGAAAAACCTTCCCCGAAGTTTACAAGGTGATTGATGTATTCAAAGACGGCATTCCTCAGGAATTACTGGGCAATCCTGCTGAGGCTGTATCCGGGAAAGGAGAAAGGGATGAGTAAGGAGAACCTTCTTGAAATTAGAAATCTGATCACCGCATTTCGCACCGAGGATCATGACTGGCTGCGTGCGGTGGATGGCGTTTCCTTTTCCGTGCCCAAGGGCAAGACGGTAGGCATTGTCGGTGAATCCGGATGTGGCAAGAGTGTCACTGCGATGTCCATTGTGCAGCTATTGCCCAAGCCCATGGGGCATGTTCTCGAGGGAGAAGTTATTTTTAAGGGGCAGGACCTTTGCTCGGCGTCCAGCGAGCGCATGCATGAGGTCAGGGGAGGGGAGATCGGAGTGATCTTCCAGGAGCCCATGATGGCACTCAACCCCTGCCACCGCATCGGCAAGCAAATCAGTGAGTCGTTGATCCTGCATCGAGGTTTAAACAAGAGAGATGCGCTCAAGGAATCCGTGAAATTACTAGAGAGAGTAGGTATTCCAGCTCCTGAGAAGCGCGTCATGGAGTATCCGCACCAACTCTCTGGCGGTATGCGTCAGAGGGTGGTCATTGCCATTGCTCTTGCTTGCAAGCCGGACCTGCTCATTGCAGACGAGCCAACCACCGCTCTGGATGTCACCGTGCAGTCGCAGATTCTTGAGCTGATCAAGGATCTGCAAGTGGAGATGGGCATGGCAACCATTCTCATTACGCATGATCTTGGCGTTATCGCCGGACATTGCGACGAGGTGGTGGTGATGTATGCTGGCCGTGTTGTGGAGAGAGCGCCGGTCAAAGAGCTCTATGGAAGCCCACGCCATGCTTACACCAAGGGCTTGCTGAGCTCGATACCTACCCTTGCTACACCGCGCAAATCCACTCTCAAGACCATTGAGGGGCATGTCGCCTCCATCAAGGAATTCGTGCCCGGCTGCCGCTTCTGCCAGCGCATGGAGCGCAGTGGTAATACTCTCACAGAGAGAGCCCCCTTCATTGAAATTTCCAAGGACCACTGGGTGGAGGCCTGCCCCGAGTGTGTCGAGCTTGAGCAAGAGCATCAACACAAGCCGTAAGGTTCCCCGCAAGCAAGATGTCTGATCCCATTCTAGAATTAAGAGACCTGAAGATGCACTTCCCAGTGCGGGGAGGTGTCATGTCCCGCCAGGTGGCTTCTGTTAAAGCGGTGGACGGGGTATCGCTGAGCATTGGGCGCGGCGAGACCCTTGGTCTGGTGGGTGAGTCAGGGTGTGGCAAGTCCACCCTGGGCAAGAGCATTGTGCGCCTCACCAAACCCACGGCAGGCTCGGTGGTCT
Organism: Akkermansiaceae bacterium; assembly: GCA_049632765.1. Lineage (GTDB taxonomy): Bacteria > Verrucomicrobiota > Verrucomicrobiia > Verrucomicrobiales > Akkermansiaceae > Oceaniferula. The sequence goes on from JBNACB010000001.1 coordinate 100,623, forward strand.
TTGAGGGCACGGACATAACCCATCTTTCCCAAAGACAGTTGCGTCCCCTGCGCCGCAACATGCAAATGGTATTCCAGGATCCGGCGGAGTCACTCAATTCGCGCATGTCTGTAGGTCAGATCATCTCCGAGCCCCTGGAGGTCCAAAAGATTGGTACGAAGGCAAGCAGGCAGGAGCTGGTTGGTCAGCTCCTTGAGCGTGTAGGCATGCCCAAGAGTGCGGCGCAGCGCTTCTCCTTCGAGTTCTCCGGGGGGCAGCGCCAGCGCATCGGCATTGCCCGCGCCCTGGCACTCAATCCGGACATGATCGTTCTTGATGAACCGGTGTCCGCACTGGATGTCTCCGTGCAGAGCCAGGTGCTCAACCTCCTGCTCGACTTGCAGCAGGAATACAACATGGCCTACCTGTTCATTGCTCACGATCTGGCCGTGGTGAAACACATTTCCGACCGGGTCGCGGTCATGTACTTAGGCAAGATTGTCGAGCTTGCCGATGCGGATGCCATCTACGAGAAGCCCCGCCACGCTTATACAAAGGCATTGATTTCCGCCATTCCCGAGCCTGATCCCATGGTGGAGCGCCCGCATGTGCATCTGGAGGGGGAAGTGCCTTCACCGATTCATCCCCCCAAGGGCAGTGCCTTTGGTCACCGCATCAGTCACTCCCGCTACGAGGAAACCATCGGCATGGACCTCTCCATGGTGGAGATTGAGCCAGGCCACTGGGTCGCTGCTGACCCATGCTGCCTGAGTGAAGAGGATTACGAGCTGGCAAAGAGCAAGCGCTAGCTGCGTTTGCGGCGGAAGATGACCAGGGTCAATGAACCCAGGATCATCAGTGTGGAAGAGGGCTCTGGCACAGCTTGAGGATTAAACTCAGCAGTAACCGTAATAAAGTGCCCCAGGTCATTGTTATCGGTGTAGCTATCTCCCGGTTGCGACTGACCGGTTGGGTCAAGGCCGGTGAGGGTGTTGTTCAATCCGTATCGTATCGAGCCTTGGCCGGCCTGACCATTCTGTAAGAAGACATTGGTTGTCGGTGTTGGTGCGGTGGTGAAACGAAGTGCAAAAGAGCGTGTTCCTGTGAATTCGCCAGGTGCGTAGCTGTCTGTGATTTCACCGGAGCTGTTAACGAAGGTATTGCTCTGGTTTGCTGTTACTCCGGATCCACTACCAACTGTCAGCCCCTCAATCTGGGTGCCGAGTGTGTCGAGTGCATCCCCGGTGTTTGTGTCAATCCTGCCGGAGAGAGTGACGCCGGTGGCAATGACAGCGTTTGCACTGACACCGTTTAGCCACAGGGCCGTGCTGAAGCCGCGCAACAAACTATCCACACTGATGGTGTATCCGCGATTTGTGGGATCCTCGACTGTAAACGCAAGATCGTATATAACGTCGCGGTTGTGGGTGAGGGCAGCTCCGCTACTCCCGATGGGAATGTGGTAGCCGTTGTAGAATTGCATCTGGTGTGAAAATGACACCTGATCCCCAAAGGTGGATACTGGGGTGAAGTTCGAGGAGGTTTGCCACTCGAGCAGGCGGTTTGAGCCCGTTGTGGTTGCCTCGTTTGCCGAGCTGTTGTTGGTGATGCTCAGTGCGCTAATCGTTGCTGCCTGAGGTTCTAAGGTGGCGCAAAGGAACAGACAGCTCGTGAGTAGCGAGATACTGGAGGGGGTTGAATTCATGGAAAGGGATGAATACCCTACAATGAAGCCTGCCCTTGGGTCAATGAGATAAAACAGTAGGACTCGCTCGGTCGAATGAGGCAGCCCTTGAGGTATTGTTTTCTCAGAGAATTTCCTCGATGGGGATCTTGCCGTTGGTGGCGACAATGGACCAGACATCATTGACCCCTGGAATCTCGGTGAGCTCGGTCTTGCCACCGGCGGCCTCAAGCAAGAGCTGGCCAGCTGCGATGTCCCAGAGTGAAATGCGTGACTCGACATAGGCATCCAGACGCCCCGTGGCCACATAAGCCATGCCAAGGGCCGCGGAGCCCATCATACGCATCTTACGGGCCCTTAGTGAGGCCTTGCGGAAGCGCTCGAGCCCCGTGGTGAGGGCTTCTTCATCCTTGCCACAGCCGACAAAGAGCGCGCATTCCTCGAGCTTGGTGCGTGGACTGACGGAGATGGGCTCACCATTGAGTAATGCTGGGCTGCCTTTTTCCACCTCCCAGAGGTCATCCATGCTGGGGTCATAGATAACACCGAGGATGAGTTCACTCTGATGCCTCAGGGCAATGGAGACACAGTAGTGGGGGATACCGTAGAAGAAATTCACCGTGCCATCAATGGGATCGACAATCCACTGGTAGTCACTGTCCTGATTGCCGGCGAGGCCTTCTTCCCCGTAAATGGCGTGGTCGGGAAATGCCCCCAGAAGCACCCGGGTAATCAGGTCCTGGCTCTCGCGATCCAGAGCGAGCTTGATGTCGTGGTGCTTGGCTTCATCGACATCGAGGGGCTTGCCAAAATGCTCCCTGAGAAAAGCCCCGGACTGAGCGGCGGCCTGCTTGGCGACTTCCAGATAGTTCATGGCTCTTCTTTATAGAAGCGGAGGGGAAATTGCCACCATGAAAAACGGGGGTTTGTTTGAAAAACTTTAATTTCATCCAGGTCTTTTTCTTTTTCTTGGAGCCCGATGCAAAGCAGTCTAACAATTTTAGCATTTATGTAGTTGTTAGATTGCGATCTATTGGCTAACAGATATTGCGAATATCATTTTTATTTTTGATGTTTCTTGAAGTCCGAAAGTCTGTCAGGGAGCCAGGTTTTGCACTGGTTGCCTGTGTCGCCCTGATGACATTGGTTGTTGTCGTTCTTCTCGGTATGCTCTCTCTTGCACGCCTTGAATCCGGAACATCCATTCAGAATGCACATCAGTCCGAGGCGCGGGCAAATGCTCGCCTGGCGCTGATGATGGCTATCGCCGAGTTGCAGAAACATACGGGGCCTGACCAGAGAGTGACCGCCAGGGCTGCGATTCTGGAGGGGGATCATCCAAAAAAGCTGCTTGCAAACAGAAACTGGCTGGGAGTGTGGAAGACAACCCACAACCATCTTGACCGCGAGTGGCCTCTAATTGGCAAGGCATCCAAAGAGCTGGAGAATACACCCTATGGCATAGTCGGAGCTTATCAGGATTTGAGGCACACACTTCCTCATTTGTCCGATGGGCGCTGGAAGCGCGAGCAGGTGCTGGCCTGGTTGGTTAGCAAGCCGGCGACAGAGGTTGATCCGGCCATCGCCTTGGATGAGAACAGTAATAGAGTGGCGCTACTGGTAGGCCGCGGAAGCCTTGGTGAGAAGATGAGTGCCGAGGATTTTGAGCAGAGTAGGGTACTTGCCCATAAAGTTTCTATCGTTGGAGGCCATAGTGAGGGTGCCTATGCATGGCATATCTCAGACAATAATCAGAAAGCCTTCTTAGCCCCGCACCCTGAGGCGTGGAATGCCCATGTTGCTCATGAGGCTGCACCCGGAGCAAACCCTGAAATGGTGATGCGCGAGAATGGGGAGAGACCATACCGGGGTTTTTTGAAGGGCTTGCAGCCGCATCATGGTAAAATAGTTAGTTATGCCACGGCAGGCCTCTCCCAGAATGATAATCCGGCGCTATGTGACGCACTGGCTCACGATTATCTCCATTTTACGACTTATGCAGCGGGGTTGTTCACGGATACGCTGATGAGTGGCTTGAGGCGTGATTTAACACCATTGTTGATGGCTCACAGGGACAAAGAGGAAATACAAATGTCCATCGCAGGGGAGAGCGGACCCTCATTTTTTTCATCGTCTTACCCGATTATTCCCGGTCCTGCGCATGGGGTTCTTGGACCGTCTTTTGCGGCACTGAGAGATTGGGCCCAACACAAATACCGTGATTCGAAGAGTGCAGAAACAGTATTTGCCCAAAAGGCGATACGCATGCGTCCCACGGACCATTGGACGCATGGCATTTCTGATGGCGCTTGTTCGGATGCTGGAAAATGGGCCGAGTGTGCACCCAAGATTCATCCGGTAATGACAGAGTGCCGCTGGCACTATTACTTTTCACATCACAACCATCGAATCAGAACGCACATCATTCCGCGCGTTTGTTTGTGGAATCCGTATAACCGTGTGCTTAAGACACCGGAGCTGTCTGTGATCATGCCCAACCCCTTCTTTGAAGTGCATCACGGTATGCATTTTTTCCCGGATGAAGAGCATGTGGAAAAGGATTTGAAGATGCATGACATCGAGCTTTTCAAGAGCTGGGTCAAGAGATCCGGCTATGTGGGAGGCAATGTTTACAAGATCAGGACTAATCCATTTCCGCCACGTCGCTATCTGGCCTTTACGCTCGAGGCAACAACCATGAGTCCTGGTCAGTGCCACGTTTTTTCTCCTAAGCTCAGCAGTGGTTTGACATCCGGCGGCATCAGGATCCAGGCTTATCAATTGGATGATCCATCAGCAAATTTACTGAGTTCTAAATCCATTCAGGGAACTGACCACTTTTTTTATGATCATGATCCGTCTGTTGCCTATGAGATCCAAGCTCCAGATTGGAAAGACATCACCTCAGAGCTCCACAACATTGATTTTGGCCGGATTTTCGATTACCAGCCTGCCCTTGATTTGCAGATAGAGGGCAAAGTGGAAAATTTTCCTTTTGCGCTCAAATCCGGAAAGAGTGAGAGGTTGGAGCATCTCTACAGCAGCTTCCGGCACCCGACCCTTCAGCTCATCAATAATGGGGCAGGTGGAGCCATGGCGACCAAAACCTTTCATTGCATCGGGCTCTATTGGGGTTCAGCGAACCAAAAGGATGCGAGCTTTGGTAATTTGCAGACATTTGAAGAAACTCCGGTGAAGAATGCTCCGCAAACCCATCAGGTTGGAGCCAAGTTATTGTGGTTGAATGAATACGTGGGGGAGGGAGACCCGTATAACAAATCTCCCCACCGGCATGGAACATCATCAAAGGTCAGATGGAGTGAGGATCACATGGTCTACAATGTCTGCCCTGTAGCAAATTGGAATGTAAGAGCGCAATTGGTAAGCAGGTCACCGGTAAGTCAGTGTGCCAACAAATGGTATATGAACAGTGCCGGGCCATGGCTTCTCCAGTTTGTACCATATCGTCCACTAGATGTTCACGATATGCCGGCCGCTTCCATGAACGGGTTTGTGAAGAATCCATTTGGGTTGGCGATAGATTTTTCCCTTTTTCCAAACGTGGTGATGTTTGACATGCCATCCAAGGATTATGGGGTGATCTCTCTAGCTAGCTTGCGCCATGCGATGTTAAGCCCATATTCATGGAGTCCCTCCTATCTGGTTGGCCACTCGCTCAGGGACATGCATGCGCCTGCTCATTGCACAGCATACTTGGAATCTACCACGCAATCAGCTGGTGATACATTGATCAGCAGCTGGGATTATCTCCTAGGCCATGCTGCGGGCAAGTCACCCAACCATGGAGCACGCTGCACCATGACGGACTCTCAAGGCCTGCTCCAGACCGGGCACTATTCTGCGGTGCGCAAGGTAGGCCAACATGAATATTCCTCCGCGAGAGAGGTTTTAGCATACGATATTGCTTACGAGACCAATCACAACTTGTGGGATCGTTATTTTTTCTCAAGTTTGCCGATGAATTCAGCAGGGGACCGGGTGGTATGGAACCCTGAACAAGGGCAGCATTTGTTCAACAGGCGCTACCAGTTCAATGCGGAAAGCAGGCTGGACAAAGGCGAGCTCCGTAAAATGCTCATGGCTGATGGTGGGGTCAATAAGGCGTTCTGGTGGAGTGCGCAATTTCTCAAAAACACTGCCGCTTTCAATGTGAACTCAACTTCTGTAGAGGCATGGATCGCCTTTCTTTCAGGCACCTATGGCATCGACCGGCAACTTCGGGCGGGAGAGAGTAATGGTGATTGGGTTTCCTTTGCGAGGTATAGGCGGCCCAACGATTTGGCTGATACTGATATGGCCAGTGTTAACCAGGCGGGCGGATGGATGGGAGGGAGGCTGCTTAAGCCGGATGAGCTCAGGCTACTGGCCCATCATATCGTCGCAGAGGTGAAAAAAAGAGGGCCTTTTATCTCGATTGCAGATTTTGTGAATCGAGCATTGGTGTCGGACCAGGATGAAAAGTCGGTCATGGGTGCTATTGATGCGGCGATACTAGGCGCCGGTTTGAATAGAAACTTTGAGTATCACAGCAGGGATTTATCGACCACGGTGAATGTGGCACCATCATCTGATGCGCCGGACAACAACATGCAAGTGTTTCAACAAGGCTATATCTATGAAAGAAACCAAACACGCAACAGTGCTCAGCCAAAAAGCAAGGCTTGGGGTCTGCCTGGATTTTTGACCCAAGGGGATATTCTCACACCTCTGGCTCCCTTTTTGGCAGCCAGGGGAGATGCCTTCACGATCCGTGCCTATGGTGAATCCTCAGCTGGTGGCATTATCATGGCCAGGGCCTGGTTGGAGGCAACCGTTGAGCGAACGCCTTGCTATGTGGTTCACAGAGCCAACGGGCAAAAATCCTCGCCGGGTAACAGTCCGCTGGATAGCGCGCTGTCGGTGGATCATGCGACAGGGGATTATCAAACCGGACATCTTCATCAAACTAATCAGAAACTGGGTAGAAAATATCAATTGAAGACCTTCCGATGGTTGAGAAAAGAGGAAATCTGAGGAATGGGTAAAAGAGTCGATAGCGGAGTGGGAGGTCTTGACTGTCAATTGCCCACAAAAGAGCTGATATGCTGGCTGCTGATCACTGCTTTGGCTGTCACATCATCACACTCCAGAGAAGATGAACGCAATCATACTGCAGAGACCACGCTCTTCATTGTTGCCCTCGGGCCTATGCCTCCCAGACGCTATAGTGAGGGTGCGAAACGAGGTGATGCTGCCATGCTGCTGCCCATGGAGGATGAGGTTCCCCCCAATCAGCTCTATTATCAGGCAGGGGGCAATGCGTCTGAGGCATTAAGCAAGTGGTTGGCTTTTCCTGTAGCATTCAATAACGCTTCAGCGTGCATGGTAACGAGGGGCGGAGTTGAAATCACACTTCATAGAAAGCATGCCAATGATTACAAACCTTACGTGACTATTCCGGCTTTGAAGGCTGGTATGCGACATGTTGTTTTTCTGACTCCATCTCCCGGAGGGAAAGATGGCCGCAGCGTTTGGATGGAAAGGCCGCAGGTGACTGTCATATCTCCTGATACAGCGGGCCTGCTTGGCAAACAGTTTATCATCAAAAATCTCTCAGATAGAAAAGTTCTGCATGCGTTCGGTGACAGTGTCCGCAGTATAGATCCCGGGGATTTGCTGGCATATTGTCGGAGCCAATCAGGAGTCTTGTATCGTCTGGCAGCAAGATACGGAGATAAGAGACATATCCTCTATGACATGGCGGTTAGGATTGATGAGGGTAGTGGAACACATCTCTATATTTTGTATGATGCCAGAGCCGAAACCAATGCTGGTCGCTCGGTGGGGGTTTTCAGAATGCTTCTCCCTGCGCAGGGACCCTAGGAGGGCCGAGGCCATTTTGTGTTTTCGTTTGGTGCGTGGACGAAAAAAACCCTGACTGCGGTGAAACAGTCAGGGTTTGGTGTATGAATAATTAGTAAGTGTTACTTACGCTTTTTAGCGGCCTTTTTCTTAGCCTTCTTAGCTGGCTTCTTAGCGGCCTTTTTCTTGGCTGCCTTCTTAGCTGGCTTCTTAGCGGCTTTTTTCTTGGCTGGCTTCTTAGCAGCTTTCTTTTTGGCCTTCTTGGCTGGCTTCTTAGCTACCTTCTTCTTAGCAGCTTTTTTGGCCTTCTTGGCTACCTTCTTCTTAGCAGCTTTTTTGGCCTTCTTGGCGACCTTTTTCTTGGCGACCTTTTTCTTGGCAGCTTTTTTAGCGGGCTTCTTGGCCGGCTTCTTAGCTACTTTTTTCTTGGCTGGCTTCTTAGCCGGCTTCTTGGCTACTTTTTTCTTGGCCGGCTTTTTAGCGGGCTTCTTAGCTGCACGTTTAGGTGCGGCTTTCTTTTTAGCGGTCTTTTTCTTGGCTGCCATAGTGTTTTTGTTTTGTACTGTTTATCAGGGTAGTGGTATCCGAAGGCCGGTTATCCGAAGATGTTAAAATTTGCGGAGAAACTTTGGCGAAAGGACTTTGTTAGATTGCTTAGTTGATGATGAAGTAACTTTTAAAAAGCTTATTCAATATATAACATAAACTATCTTGTATGAGACAATGCTCTAACAGATTACTTTGGTCAAGTAGGGAATTAAACTTTTCATAACTAATACATCATCTAAAAAATTGTTTTCCATAGATGTGTTATGAACCTTCTTTCTTATTTCTGTTAGGTCGTTTGAAGTTGGGTGCAAGTTTTTCAAGTGTGTTCCAGAATTTTTGATCCGATGGGTGGCCGTTAAACAAAACGCTACCATCTGGCGATACGACGGCTACACTTGGAAGATCGCGGACATGCAGCAAGCTACTCATTGATTTCTTGTTCGGGTCGATGAGCCAACGGCAATGAGCATCTGACGCATCTCCCGTGCGTATCATTTCCGCATCTTCGATGATTCCTGGATAGCTGCCCGTCAATACGGCGAGTACAGGTATCTTGTTTTTGGCGCATGTCTGGCTGGTGATGATGAAGTCATCGAGGTTGATCTCCATTTCCCGACTCATGGGTGACCAGAAGTAGAGCACAAGCGCGTGGTTGCCCTTCATGAGTGCCGCCAGTGAGGTGGTTGCTCCATTGCTTTGTGATTGGAGAGACTTGTTGAGGAGGTTCCCAATAGCCTGCATGGCCTTTTGTTGTCTGAGCTTTTCAATATGAGGGGCAAAGGCCTGCGCCTGCCTGGGACTGAGCCAGAACGCCTCGGTAATGTGTTTCTTGAAATCGTCCCTGTTGTCTTTCTCCAGTGCTTGCAGTGCCTGGCTATAATGAACAATACCGAGCCAGTCCTCTCTGAAAGCAAAGACTTCGGATTGAGCGGGATCGAAGCTGTCCCGCTTCTCGATGAGCTCAGGAGCCATCGCTGCAATGGCGTTGTTATCACCGAGATCGATGGCATTAAGAAAGCGTGCCTCGAGGATTATCTGTGGGTGAATGTTTGCCTCCTGAGCCTCTTTGAGCGCGCTATTGAATTGCTCTTGTCCGAGAGTGGCAAAGAGTTCCTCAATAATGGCCTCTTTGGTATTCTTTTTTGCTACACCGCTGGTTTTATCACTGCCGGGTAACGCGGCGTTGTCGACTGCACAGATACGGGTAACAAGGAGCAGGCTTAGTAGAAAAAATTTCATCACCCAAACTCTGTGCCTCTTCCCAGTAAAATACCAACACTAAAAAGCGGGCAAGCCTCGATGAGGTTGCCCGCTGTCGTTGGTAAATTCAATTGCCTGAAAATAGGCCGCAACTAGTTGCTTGGAATGCTTAATGTCTGGCCAACGCGAATGACAGTGCTAGTCAGCCCGTTTGCACTCTGGATGGCCTCAACCGATGTATTGTACTTGCGGGATATGCCCCAAAGGCTGTCGCCTGCAACCACGGTATGCGTGGTGGAGCTGGCTGCGGGTGCTGCTGGCTCAACCGGTGCTGCGGTAGTAGCTGCGTTGCTGGGTGCTGCTGCTTGTGGTGTTGCCGCGTAAGGCTGGTAGGGGTTGTTTGCGGGGTAGGATGGTGCCGATGGATAGGTGCCGGGTTCGCCGCCTGCGCGTGGGACACCGTAAGGGTTGGCTGCGTTGTTCGTGCCAGAGCCATATCCACCCCATCCGCCTGTGCCGGAAGTAGATGAACAGGCACTGAACAGCACCGGAGCCAGGCAAGTGGCAGTGAGTAGAAGAATGGTATTTTTCATCGTGGGATATTGTGGAGATTCGATATCAAGGCCTTGTTGCCCTCAAGCACCTATTTCATTAGCATGTCTTGAAGCTTTGTAAAATCGGTATGTTGAATAATACGCAGTCTCCTGTGGGTGGCTTTCTTTTTTATGAATCACAGCTGGCAAAACATCGAGGTCTTGAGGCCCTATGGGCTGGGATCAATACGGTAGAATGCATCCACGGTGGTTTCTGTGTGTATGGCAAGCTCGGCAAGGGTTTCACCCCGCGCATCTGCAATGGCCTGGGCAGTGAAGAGGGTGAAGCCGGGTTCATTGCGCTTGCCTCTATGAGGCACCGGGCTGAGGTAGGGGGCATCGGTTTCGAGCATGAAGGATCCAGCGGGGCATCTCTTCGCAGTGTCGATCACGGTGGCGGCATTTTTAAAGGTGACAATGCCTGTGAAGGAGATGAGTCCTCCCAGTTCAAAAATGGGTTGGGCGGACTCCAGACTCCATGGAAAGCAATGAAAGACCGCACGCACATGTTGGGCGTATTTGCGATAAATACTAATCGCATCCTGGAGCGAAGTGTCACCAGAGCGGTCGCGGGTGTGAATGACGATGTTTTTGCCGAGCCCGGCAGCGAGCTCGAAGTGTTGTTCGAGGAACATTTTTTGTCTGCCACGGTAATTCTCCTCGGACCAGCCCTCGGGTGCAGGGTGGTAATAGTCGAGGCCTGTCTCACCGATGGCGACACAGCGGGAATGTGCAGCGTAATCGCCCAGCTTATCCATGTAGTCATCCTCTGTCTCATGGACATCACAGGGGTGAATGCCCACGCAGGCATAGACTTCCGGATGCTTTTCGGCAATGGACAGGTTTTGCGGGCAGTCATCCAGGCAGGTAGCCAGGGTTATGATGCGCTTAACCCCGTTCTCCCTTGATCTGGAGATGATTTCACTGAGTTCGTCAGTAGAAAACTTGTGCGAGGCCAGATGGCAGTGAGAGTCAGTGAGGGTCATTACCTGTATTGTGTTAAAATCTGACTTCGAACCACATGCCGGCAAAAGCCTGATCGTCACCGCTATCCTCGCCATCAAGAAGCAAGGAGCCTCCTATGAAAGGGGTGAGGGATACCGTGTCAGAAAGATGGTGGGTCAATGACAGGCGGCCGTAGGCATCATTCATGCCATTGCGACCGTAGTAATTATCAACATAACTCATGCCGGTGTTGAGCGAGATGAAGGTTTTGCTTGATAGGGCTTTCGACCACTGGGTCTCGGCATTGCCATACCAGGCCTCGGCGCCAAAGTCATAATAGGCACCCGCGGTTGCATTCAAGTCATCGTTGAACTCCCATGTGGCAAAGCTGCCCAGATCAACGCCGTCTTTGAAGATGACACTGAGGGGAGAAGATGAGTGATTGAAGTTGCGGTAGGTGGCTCTGATGCCAAGGGTGAGTTGGTCGTTTTGCTCCCATCTGAGGTGGGCAAGCACCCCGGACTCGTCGTAATCGCCCTCGCCACTCTCTGTCGCAAACCATGAGCCGAGACTGAGAAAGACATGATTGTTGAGAGCGATCTCGGCCTCCACTTGGAAGTCCATGGTGCTCTCAGAAAGCTCAAAGCCACGGTAGACGTATCCACTGCGGTAACCGGTTACGGATTCCACGCCCCACTGGATATCTTCCGGGAAATTGGCCACAACGGGGCAGGCGATGCAGAGTGAGAGCGCCGTCAGTGGGGCAGAGGCTTTCATGGCATTGGCGGGTACCATAAATTTGTGCGGCACATCACTCAACCACTTTGGCCATTTTCTCCAAGCCCTCAATCACCCGGCTGTGGGGGCAGCCGAAGTTGAAGCGAACATGACCAGCGTTACCGAAGAAACTTCCATCAGAGAGGTAGAGGCCGGCTTCTTTCTCAAAGAGCTTTGCTGGGTTCTCTACCTGCATACTGCGGCAATCAATCCACGCCAGATAGGTGGCTTCTATTTCAGGAGTGATCAGGCCCGGCATGCGCTCGCGGATGAAGGTGATGAGGGTGTCTCTGTTTTTGCGCAGATAGGCAATCAAGTCCAGACGCCATGGGTTGCCGTCTTTATAGGCGGACTCGGCCGCATAATAGGCCAGGCAGTTGATCTCGGGGAGTGTGTGGCCACGCGCAGCGCAGAACTTGCGGCGCAGTTTGTCATCCTTGATGATGGCGAGAGCATAACCAAGCCCCGCGATGTTGTAGGTCTTGCTGGGAGAAAGCAGGGTGATGATGCGGTCCTGAAATTCATCGGGAAGACCCGCGGCACACACATGCGGTGTTTTCTCTTCCTCAAGGATCAGATCACAGTGGATTTCGTCTGAAACGAGTATCATGTCATGTCGCTGGCAGAAATGGAGGAGTCTCTCGATTTCGCCACCGGAGAAGACCCGGCCCAGAGGGTTTTGTGGGTTGCTGAGCAGAAAGATCTTCGTTTGATCTGTGACAGAGGCCTCCATTGCATCCCAGTCAAATGTCCACTGACCTTCTGTGAACACATGGGGTATGGAGATGAGCTCCATGCCGGCATCTTGATGGATGGATAGGAAGGGAGGGTAAATGGGTGTGCAGGTCATAACGGCATCACCGGGGGAGCCAAAGGCACGAGCGGCGATTGAGAGAGCTGGAACCAAGCCGCCCAGATGAACGACATCCGTCTCTGCAATTTGGAGGCCGTGTCTGTTCTCCATGTATTGCCCGATAGCATCCACTAGCCCTGTGTGAGGTTGGGCGTAACCCATGATGCCATGGGAGACTCGCGATTGGAGAGCCTCAAGGACACAGGCAGGAGACATGAAGTCCATGTCCGCAACCCAGTAGGGATCGAGGTCTGGAAACCTGTCCCATTTGATGGAGCCCGTACCTCGCCGCGTTATGATCCGGTCAAAATCTGCAGTGCTATGCATGCCCACTTGCTAACTTATGAGCTTGGAGCTGGCGAGTAATATATCTGCATCTGGGTGCGCTCGAGTCATTGGCTCGCCATCGCGAGATGGGTGCATTTCTGCAAATTATCTTGCTTCTTATCATGTCCATTCTACCTGTGGATGCATGCAGGTGATGCAGATGAGGGAAGTGGCAGAGAGGGTTTTGCTGGCTGAGTCCCTCGAGGAAAAGCTCTTGCTTGGCCCCCTCTGGGGGCAGGGTGTAGTTGATGATGACCCGGGGAAGCCCATTGCAATGCCGGATCTGCCGGGAAGGCCAGAGGGGTTGAAAATCAGCAACAAGGAATTGCGGTCTCATTTTCCCGGCGTGAACAAACTCGATGATGACCGCGAGCGTGGCAAGATGCTTCATTTTCTTGCCAATCATGAATTGCTGGCAGCTGAGCTTATGGCTCTGGTTCTTCTGAAATTCCCCGACGCGCCGTCCGAGTATCGCCGTGGGGTCTACGAATCGATGCGGGAGGAGCAAATGCACTCGCTGATGTATCTGCGGCGGATGAAAGAGTGCGGGATCTCCCTGGGAGAGTTGCCTCTCAATGGCTACTTTTGGCGGCTCGTCTCCCCGATGAATACGCCCATGGATTTTGTGACCCGTCTCAATCTGACTTTTGAGCAGGCGAATCTCGATTTTTCCAAGCATTACGCGAGGCTTTTCCGCCAAGTGGGAGACACCGCCACGGCTTCCGTGCTGGAAAAAATCTATCTCGACGAGATCAATCACGTGGGTCACGGGTTGCAGTGGTTTAGGAAGTGGAAAGACAATCATGAGACAGACTGGGATGCTTACCGCAAGTCGCTGAGTTTTCCATTGTCGCCAGCGAAGGCCAAGGGCATGGCGCCATTCAATCCAGAGGGTAGAAGGTTGGCGGGTCTGGATGAGGATTTTATCGAACGCCTTGAAGTCTGTGAGCAGTCCAGAGGACGTACTCCCGTGGTGCATTGGTATAACCCGAATGCTGAGTCGCACGCGGCCGCAGCATACAGAGGGAGAAGCTACCATTCCAATAAAGCAGAGGCAGCAATGGAGCATGATCTTGAGCTGCTGACCTTGGCATGGTGTCGCAAGGATGACATCGCGCTTCTGCGCACTCCACCAGGCAATGATCATCTTGCCTATCTCAAGGCGGCGGGCTTGATTTTGCCTGAGATTATTGAGCTGGGCGCCCTATCTGGCAGGAAGCTGGGCGGCTTGCGGCCATGGGCATGGTCACCTGATGCTTCTGAGCACCTTGCACCACTGGCAGATGATGTCTCCCCCAATTTGCCGTGGCAGTGGCGTGACGCAGCCCCGCATTGGTGGTTGAGCAAAGAGGCAGGACAAAGACTGGTCCGCATGCTCGCCACACCGGATGGCGCGGATGTGTTTTTCTGCCATGATCTGGCCTCGGCGGTTGAAGCGATCGAGGGCCTTCTGAAGCGTGGCGATGTGCTTCTCAAAGCTGCCTACGCCTGTGCTGGGCGCGGGCATCGCAAAGTCCATGCGGGTGACCTTTATATGCCTTGGTTGGAGAAAACCCTCGATCGTCATGGAGGTGTGGCCATTGAAATCTGGCAGGAGCGGGTGCTGGACTTTTCCGCACTTTATGAAATGCGTGCCGGTGGGCAGGTGGATTTTATCGGCATGACGCAAATGGAAAATGATGATGCTGGTCGTTATCATGCCACGAAGGTGTATCCCAAGTGGGGGAGTGGCTTCAGTGACGAGCTTCGCTCTTTTCTTTATCGGGATGCGAACATCAACGATTTTTACGGGGAGAAAATTCCTGCCGCCTTGTCCACCCTGCTCAAGGGATACGTGGGCCCCGTCGGGGTGGATGCAATGGTGATACGCCAGGCCGATGGTTCCCTGGGTATACGTTATGTGCTGGAGCTCAATGTGCGCATGACCATGGGGCGTGTAGCGCATGAGATAGCCCGTAAATTGTCTCCGGGGGTCGGGGGTAGCCTGCGGTTACTATCGAGACGCAAGCTTGGTGAGGAGCAATGGCAGGCAGTTTATACCCAAGTTATTCACAAGCCATATATTGTCCTCAATGACCCTGGCAAGGCGCGCGAGTTTGTCGCCATTTGGGTGCCGAGTGCTTAATTTATTTTAGCTGCATCTGATTTTTTTTGTAAACAAGGCATTATTTAACAGCTTATTCACATCCTGTCCGTTGTTTGCCCCTCCCCAATGTGAATAAGTTTGTCAATAAGTTGGCAATTTTTTGTCGTGAAAATCCCGGCTCATTGCATGGATTGACCTGACTAGCCTTTCACGGGGATCTTCGGGGGCAACACGTATGTGAACCAAGGGCATCAATTTCCGTATTGAAGCTCCGTTGGGGATCGGTTATACATTACGTATTATATATTCTACTCGCATATGACCGCCGAAGCCTTGGATTTGAATGTATTGGTTTTAAACAAACTCTGGCAGCCAATCCACACCTGCTCAGTGCGCCGGGCAGTCAAGTTGCTCTGTCTTGGGCATGCCCAGGTGGTGGAAGCCGAGGGGGATATGAAATACCAGACACATGATCTGGGGTCCTGGCTGGAGGCGTCATCAGACCGGCTGGCCGAGGGAGTGATACGTTCGGTACGTTTTGCCATGAAGATCCCAAGAGTCATCGTGCTTGCGCTCTATGACAAATTGCCAAGCAAAGAGGTCAAGTTCACCCGTCATAATGTGTTCCTCAGGGATCATCACACCTGCCAGTATTGCTGTAAGGAATTTTGCGAGTCAGATCTTAACCTTGACCATGTGTTACCCCGTGACAAGGGGGGTAAGACCCGCTGGGACAATATTGTGACCTCTTGCATTAGGTGTAACACCCGCAAAGGTAACAAGCTGCCACATGAAGCAGGCATGTTTCCCGCAATGCCTCCCAAGGCACCCCGTTGGCGGCCACTATTCGGGTTCAGGCGAAAGGGTAAAATCGATGAGTGCTGGAAGAATTTCCTGCACTAGTGGGTGCAATTAAACATGGCGCCAAGCAGACAGTGTTTTAGTCTGATTTTTCGTCCTCTGCCTCGAGCAGCATGCGAAGTCTGTCCTTTTGAACTTCTCTCCAGGAAATCGAGAGCTGGAACACAAATATGGCGGCCATAGTTAGGACGATCTGGGTCTTGGGATCAGAGAAGCTCTGGAATTTCTCATACTGGTAGATGCGCCATAGAGCTGACATGATGCCAAGCATTGCAATAATGAGCCCTCCGTAGAGGCCGTGACGGTAATGCTGGCGCCCAAAGGCAATACAAATGATGAGAGCACCGCCAAAAAACACCGGCATGAGCATTTCCACTTGATTGCCATCTGTGGCGAGACGCTCCCAACCAAGAAATCCTCCCAGCCCAAGTGCTATCAGACAAGCGGCGCTCAACAGTGTCAAAATCATGGATGCACGATATTGCCGTGCGGGTCCGGGGTGCAAGATTCGAATGGGGGAGAATGGGGGATATTCCCCAGGATTGCGTTTTTATTTGTCTTCGAGGAAAGCTGCCTGATAATGGCCTTTGTCGAACAGGTCGGTTGTGGTGGATGAGCTCCGCATTTGTGGTGTCCATTTCACCGGCTGAATCAAGTATTTCTGCACATGGCCGCTTCCACACTCCACCGTCTCATCAAGATCCTCGTTCTGCTGGTGTTGGTCTTGCTGTGTTTATCGGTGGGCACCGGGATTCTCGTTAAAAAAATTGTTTCCAAAGATTTTCTCAAAGAACAACTTGAGAAGTCCATCAACAGTGAGGTGAGTATCGGGGGGGTCGAGCTTTCCATTTTTAATTTCCCGGCAAAGGTCGTTGTCACAGACGTTTCTCTCCGTTCTCGGCAGGGTGCCGCTATTGGCGAGGCTCCAGTCAAGATAGGCGAGATGAGTCTCAGTATTGAATGGCTGGCTCTCTTTCAAAAGCAGATCGATGTGAGGGAAATCAGGATCGAGGATGTTGATTTGAAGATAACCTGTTTTCAGGATGGAACCACCTCGCTGGCGACATTGTTCGAATCTCCTGATACCCAGGACCAGAAAGATCAAGATCAGGCGGGCAAAAAAGAAGGGTTCAATATTCATGAACAAGGCGAATTCGTGGCCTCGCTGGGCAAGTTTTCCCTCGCTGACGTTGATATTGATCTAATGCTTGAGGCCATGGGTATGGAGCTGCAATTCAGGGGCCTGCAAGTAGAGTTGAGTTCCATCAAGGTTGATCCGGAAAATCTGGCTGATGCCAATGAGGCACAGCTTAAGGCGAGTAGCCTGATCAAAGTTTATTCTGACAACAAAGATCATTATGGAGACTTGTATTTGGATGGGCTTGCTGAAGTCAGCCTCTTTAATGTTGTTACAGGTGGAATTGAGCCGGAAGTCGATGGTTCGTTGAGCCTCTCTGATGAATCATGGCTGGGGACCAATATCCCATGGCTCAGTCGTGCATGGGCGAATCTTTCCATACTCGAGAAAGTTGGTATCCGTGTGGGTGCCATGCCCCAGAGAGCCACGTTCGGAAGAAGCAAGTCGATTGCTGCGCACTATCATCAGGGGCGTATTCTTGTACGTAAGCCACTGTCCATCTGGGTTTCAGATTGGGAGGTTGCGGTGCTTGATGAGAGCTGGCTCGACACCAAGACCGATAAACACGACATGAGGGGCGAGTTGCTCGCGTCTCAAAAGGCAAGTGCGGCGATGACTCCTGCCATTGCCAAAGGTCTTGAGATGATACCTGAGGAATTAAGGCAAGGTGTTGCCGATCAGGTCAGAGACAACCTCTTCCGGGATGATCGCTTGCTGGTCAAAATCAAGTCCTCAGGAGATTTTTCAGATCCCAAGGTGAGACCGGATGGCAAGATCATTGATGTATCCAAAGCCACCCAAAAAGCCACTGAGGGGCTCATCAAAAAGAAGGCGGGAAGTCTGCTCAGGGACTTGCTGAAGTAGGTTTCTCCCCGCCATCCGCCGCTAGAGGCAGCTGGCGGCTTGCTTGGCAAAGTAGGTGACAATGATATCCGCTCCGGCGCGTTTAATGCCGGTAAGGGACTCCATCATGACGGCTTGTTCATCCAGCCAGCCGTCCTTGGCAGCAGCCTTGATCATAAGATATTCTCCACTGACCTGGTAGGCGGCAACGGGCAAGGTGGTGGCAGAACGCACTTGGGAAATCACGTCCAGGTAAGGTCCAGCAGGTTTGACCATAATGATGTCTGCACCTTCCTCCTCATCAAGCAGGGTTTCGCGAATCGCTTCGCGCTGGTTGGCCGGGTCCATCTGGTAGGTTTTTTTATCACCTGATTTGGGGGCAGACTCAAGTGCTCCACGAAACGGGCCATAGTAGGCGGAGGCATACTTGGCCGTGTAAGCAAGAATAGAGACGTCCGCAAACCCCTCCGAGTCCAGTGTTGCGCGGATGGCTTCAACACGGCCGTCCATCATGTCAGAGGGAGAGACCATGTCCGCTCCGGCACGGGCATGGCAGAGGGCTTGCTGGCAAAGGACTTCAACTGTCTCATCGTTGAGGATCTCCGGATTGCCCTGCCTGTTTTCCCCGACAAGCCCATCGTGGCCGTCACTATTATAGGGGTCCAGAGCGACGTCGGTTATGACCATGAGCTCCGGATGAGCAGCCTTGAGCGCCTTGATGCTGCGTGGGATGAGGCCGTCTTCATTGTGGCTCTCGGCAGCATCCTGGCTTTTCAGATCCTCTGCGATGGCAGGGAAGAGGACTACTGCGGGAATGCCCATGGCATGCGCTTCTCCCGCCTCTTTCACCAAGCCCTGAATCGACCAGCGCGTGCAGCCGGGCATGGAGCTAATCGCTTCGTCCGTGTCCTTGTCGTGGACAAATAGCGGATAGATCATGTCCGAGGCTGACAACGTGGTCTCCCTGACAAGAGCACGAACGGCAGGTGATTTGCGATTACGGCGAGGGCGTATCATGGGACGATTGTCGTATTTCCAGACGTTGGTTTCAAGTAGGAATGCCTATGAGCGACTGAGCTCATATCCATCCGGGTTGTCCTTGATGGTCCATCCCATGGAGGCGAGTTCGTCGCGCAGCTGGTCTGAGGCAGCCCAGTCCTTGTTCTGTTTGGCTTGCCAGCGTTGGTCGGCGAGCTCCTTGACGTCAGCAGGGATGTCGGAAGATTCTTCTTCAACGGGCAGCTCAAGACCCAGTGCATTGAGGATGGTATCAAAGGCCGCAAGGTTGGCTGCAGCTGCCCCCCCCTCGAGCTTCTGAGCAGATTTCAAACCCGAGAAAAGATGGCCCAGTGCCGCGGGAGTATTCAGATCCTCATTGAGTGCTTCCCAGGCGGGCGCAAATAGCGAGTCTTCCAGGGCTAGAGATTCAGCTGGGCTTGCACTGGAAGCCGATTCAAGGGCTTCCCGGCCTTTTGCCAGCTTTTGCAGTGCCTCCCTCGCTGCGTGGAGAGAATCGAGGGTGAAATTGAGCTGTTTACGGTAGTGTCCTGAAATAAGCACGTAGCGGACCTCCATGGCCGTGTGACCCTTGGCGGCAAGGTCATCGATGGTGTAGAGGTTGCCCAGGGACTTGGACATCTTACCGCCATCCACCATGAGATGGGTGATATGAAACCAGTGAGCGGCAAAGTCTCCACCGCAGGAGCAGCGGGACTGGGCGATTTCGTTTTCGTGATGGGGGAAAACGAGGTCAACCCCGCCGGAATGCAGATCAAAGTCATTGCCGAGATACTCCTTGATCATCGCAGAGCACTCGAGATGCCAGCCGGGGCGTCCTTCCCCCCATGGTGATGGCCAGTAATTGTCACCATCTTCGGGTTTGCGGGATTTCCACAGCACGAAATCGGCAATGGAGTCCTTCTCATACTCATCGGCATCGGCACGCTGGTTTTGCGTCTTGCCGAGATCAAGCTCCCTGGTGTCCAGGTGGGAGAGCTTACCGTAATCAGGGAAGGAGGAGACCTTGAAGTACACCGAGCCGTCTTCCGATGGATAGGCATGGCCATTGGCAATGAGTGTTTCAATCATCGCGACCTGCTGGGGAATGTGCTCAATAGCACTGGGCTCAATGTGGGGTGGGAGGCAGTTGAGAGCGGCGCAGTCAGCATGGAATTTTTGCAGCCAGAAATCAGTGAATTCCCTTAAAGACTTACCTGCAGCTTGGGAATCGCGGATCGTCTTGTCATCCACATCGGTGATGTTGCGCACATGGAGAGTCTTCATGCCGCCGGCTTCAAGCACGCGGCGAAAGACATCGTGCATGACAAAGGTGCGGAAGTTGCCGATGTGTGCCGGTCCGTAGACGGTGGGACCACAGCAGTAAAAACGAAACGTTTCACCGTCGATGGGCCTGAGGTCGCGCTTGCCGCGGGTGAGGGTGTCGAACAGATTCATGGTCTTATTTGACGCTGATCATAGATTTGATGGATTGATCCGATGGAGCCTGGAACGCACTCAGGCCGAACTCAGGCATGATGGAGAGAAGATGGTCAAAGATATCTGACTGAATGTCCTCATAATTGACCCACCGGTTGTCAGTGGTGAATACGTAGAGCTCTATGGGAATGCCGTTTTCTGTTGGCTGGAGTTGACGCACCAGAAGTGTCTCGTTCTTGGAGATTTTCGGGTGGTTTTTGAGATACTCACGAATATATGCCCTGAAAGTTCCAATGTTGGTTAGTGACCTGGCATTGATGGGGTTGGAAGCATCGGCGTTTTGCTGATTCCACGCCTCGATTTCCTTTTCCTTGTCGGCGAGATAGTTTTTGAGCAGCGATATCTTGCGCAGACGGGTGAGGGAGTCTGCATCAAGGAATGCCACACTGGACATATCCAGACTCACGGACCGCTTAATGCGGCGCACTCCCGAGGTGGACATGCCCCGCCAGTTCTTGAAGCTGTCTGATATCAGCGCGTAGGTAGGGATGGTGGTGATGGTTTTATCCCAGTTGCGTATTTTTACGGTGGTGAGTGCCACTTCCATGACCTCACCGTCGGCGCCAAACTTTGGCATTTCAATCCAGTCACCTCGCGCAACCATGCGGTTTGCCGAGAGCTGTATGCCTGCCACAAGACCGAGTATGCTATCCTTGAAGATCAGCATCACGATGGCGGTCATGGCCCCGAGCCCTGAGAAAATCAGGACAGGGGATTTGTTCATGAGTGTTGAGATGATCAGTATGGTTGCCGCGAGTACGAGGATGATCTTGATGACCTGCAGGAAGCTTTTAATGGGGAGCTCTCTGGACACCTCGGATTTTCTATAGATGCGCTCGAGAATGTTCAGCATCGAGCTCATGGCCAGGAATGAGAAAATAATGATAAAGACCTTGGACGTGACCTGGATGAAGGCAGAGAAGATGGGCACTCCATCGTGGTGCGTGATGATGGCGTGAGGTGCTGCTGTCAGAATGATGATCGCGGGTATCAACAGGGACAGCCATTTGAAGAGATTGCTATTGAGCAGTTCGTCATCCCACGTGGATTCTGTTTTGTGCACCACACGGGCTACAATGCCGAACACCAGCTTGCGAACGACGAAGTAGGACAGGAAGGCCGCGACGATGGCGACCAAGAGTAGGGCTCCATCGACAGCAAGGCTCAGATGCCAGTCAATCTGATCATGGGCCTGGTCGAAAAGCCGCTCAGAGATCCTGTTATGCCATGGATTTTGCATCGCCGGATTCCTGCCACATGAGCGACTTGGTGGCAAGGGGAATGCGGGCGTGGTGGAGGGTTTTCAGAGTGCGTGGTAAGTGGTTTGTTGACAGAACTACACGCGCTTGTGGCATTATGCGTTGCTTATCCATGGTGTTGATGAATAGTAATGAACGTGAATCGTCTCGTGTTACCTGAGATACTGGATGAGCTCGATGCAATGGACCAGCGAGCCATACGTAGCCGCAGGGACTTGCGTCTGGTGAACTGGTTCATGCGAGGGGAGGCTTGGATTCTCCGTCAATTGGAAAAGATGCCCGTTGTGGAGCGTGTTGTGGAATTGGGTGCTGGGAGTGGTTATCTGGCAAAATCTATTCATGCTTGTTGGCCGGAGTTGGAGGTGGTGTGTGTGGATCGGACACCGCGTCCGGAGCATCTGGATAGCCGGATTTCCTGGTGGCAGGGGGATGTGTTTGATTACAATGGTTATGACGGGAATACAGTGGTGGTGACAAATCTGTTTCTACATCACTTTGAAGCGCAGCAGCTTGAACAACTAGGCAGCAAAATGCGTGGGGTACGCGCATTGTTGGCTGCGGAACCATATCGAGGCACGATGAGCCTCTTGATGGGCCGGTGTTTGTTCCCATTCGTCAATGATGTCACCCGACATGACATGGCAGTGAGCATAGGTGCCGGGTTTCGCACCGGGGAGCTGGCAATGATGCTGGGCATGGATCTTGATTGGTTGGAGTGTAGAGGTTTTTTCGGGGGCATTCGTATGAGCGGAGGGATATGAAAAAGATCGACATTATCGGGGGAGGCTTGAGTGGTCTGAGTCTTGGCATCTATTTGCGCAAGCTCGGTGTGCCTGTCAGGATCGTTGAGTTCGGTGACTACCCTCAGCACAAGGTTTGTGGTGAGTTCGTTTGCGGGGTAAGTGAAGAGGTTCTCGAGGAAGTCGGCATCTGGGAGGTTTTCAAAAGTGCGAGACAGCACGAGGAGCTGGCATGGTGGATGGGAGATGATTTGATGATGCGGGAGCCGCTTCCGCAGCGAGCCATGGGCATATCACGCTATCGCATGGACGCTGACCTTGCAGCAGTTTTTGCAGCAGCTGGTGGTGAATTGATCGTCGCAACGCGCGCCGGTAATGAGGACAGAGAGGGCAGGGTATGGGCGACGGGCAAGCGCAAACGCCGTGGTGAGTGGATCGGCCTCAAAGTGCACGCCCGGGATGTTGATCTCAACGGTCTTGAGATGCATGTGGGCAAGAGCGGTTATCTCGGCTTGTCTGGTGTGGAAAACGGTCGCGTTAATTGCTGTGGTTTGTTCCGTGTCAACAAAGCTGCGAATAGAAAAAACATAATGGCAAGCTACCTTGAAATGAACGGTCTTGGTGAACTTCATGACAGGTTCTGCGGTTGGGATATCGATGAGGGTTCATTCTGTGCGACTGCCGGCTTTGATCTGGGGGGGCAGAGCAGATCAGGTGCTTTTTGTGTCGGTGATGCGGCATTACTGATCCCGCCATTTACCGGAAACGGCATGAGCATGGCGATTGAATCATCCTGGCTGGCTGGGCCATGGTTGGCAAAATTTGCACGTGGGGAGATGGGTTGGCGGGAGACATGTCAGGCTTTTGATGCTGACTGCGAAGGTTATTTTGCCAAGAGAATGAGATTGGCTGGTAGTTTGCACCCACTGCTTTTTAATGCTCTCGGCCGAGGTCTGCTCAAATGGTCCGCGATGAGCGGGCTCCTGCCGTTTGGCTATCTATTTAACCACTTACGATCCACATGAATCTACTATCGGTTGGCAGCGCGTTTCCAGACAACAGTTTTACCCAGGCGGAGTGTCTCGAGGCGATGCGAGGTGCCGAATTCTGGGGTGGTTTGAACGACCGTTCCAGAATGGTGTTGGAGAAAGTGTTGCTGGGAGACAGCGGGATTGAAAAACGCCATTTTGCACTCAACTCGCTTGATGAGGCGTGGCAACGTGATGCGCAGGAGCTCAATGAGGCCTACGAACGTGAGGCGCCGGATCTTGCTGCGAGAGCAGTTCGCAAGGCCTTGGAGCAAAGCGGTCACAGCCCGGATGAGGTGGATGCGGTATTCGTCTCGTCCTGCACGGGATATCTTTGCCCTGGTGTCAGCAGTCATCTGGCTGAGCGCCTGGGTCTACGGGCAGATGTTTTCCTGCAGGATATGACTGGGCTTGGCTGCGGGGCTGCGGTTCCCTTGCTGCGTGCTGCAGATGGAGTCGTGGCACGTCATCCGGATGCTGTCATTGTGACAGTTGCAGTGGAGGTTTGCTCGGCAGCCTTTCATGTGGAGAATGACTTCGGGGTCCTTATCTCAACCTGCTTATTCGGGGATGGTGCTGCTGCGGCCGTTTGGTCCGGTAAGGGAGGTCAATGGAAAGTCGGCGATTTTCGAAGTTTGCACATCCCTGATGAGCGTGAAAAGATCAGGTTTACCAATGCCGGGGGGAAATTGAGAAACCAGCTCGATCGAAGTGTGCCTGCGCTGGCAGCGAAGACAGTGGCCCAGCTCTACGAGTCTCGCCGGCAAGAACCCCAGGAGTGGGTTACACACGGAGGTGGCCGGGATGTCATTGAGGCCTTGGAGCAAGTGTTACCCGCAAAAGAGCTCAGCCTTGCACGTGGTGTGATGCGCAATCATGGCAACTTGAGTAGCCCCAGTGTCCTGGTGGCATTGGAGCGGTTTCTGTACAGTGGTGGGCCTGGAATCGACAGGCTTTGGCTCTGCGCCTTCGGGGCCGGGTTTTCGGCGCACAGTGCTGAGCTGACACGGTTCTGATGAGCAGAAAACTTTACCCCCCCGTCACAGACACGATGCACATGCTCACAATGGCTTCGCTGATCAAGGTTCTCTCAAAAAGCGTAATCTGTGCAGCTGTGCTAGTACTTGCCAGCTGCATTGATGGGGATGAGGAAATCGTCATTGGTGCAGACGGAAGCGCTTCGGTGAAGGCGTTTTACCGGGTGCCTAGCCTACTGCTGTCAGCTGAGGATGCCGAGGATTTGCGATCCAGTATCGAGACGGAGCTTGGCGGTTCAGAGGGTCTGAGGCTGCTGACCAACACGGTTAAAAAACAAAATGGGAAGCGGGTCATCGCTCTCGAGTTTGAAACGGAAGACCTAGTCGCCTTGAGCAGCTGTTTGATCGAGCATGGACCTGATTACGAGCCGGGAATAGGGGACAAGATTTTGCATGCCATCGTCGGCCGCATTTCCATCAGCTTGAGTGGGCTCAGCGCCAGTCTGAGCCGGGAAGTGGATTTGAAGCCCTTGTTGGACGAATACCTCGGTTCGAGGGGCGCTTCAGCACTGGGAAACTCGGAATTTCGTTATACCATCCACCTGCCGTATCCTGTGGACAGTAGTAATGCTCACGAGGTGGTCGATGGTGGCAAAACCCTGAAATGGTCGCACAGGCTGACGGATCACCGCGAGGTGCCCATTCAAATGTTGATGGTCACTTCCATCCCGATACCATGGTGGGTTTATGCAGCCTGCATAGCCTTGATTGCCGTGCTTGCGTGGGCCATTATTCGCAGGCTGGTAAAGAGGTATCGCGCCGGCTGAGCCTCCGCAGGCTTCCAGCACGGACATAAAAAACCCCGCACCATTGAGTTGGTGCAGGGTTGAAAAGTTTTGTTACTTGTGAAGTGGTGGCCTACTTGACGCCTTTTTTACTGAGGCGAGTGCCCTTGGTGGCACCCTGACGGGCCTTGAATTTGGGATTACTCTTACAAATGACGTAGAGAGTGCCCTTGCGCTTTACGACCTGGCAGTCTTCGTGGCGCTTCTTCATGGACATAAGTGATGAGAGAACTTTCATAATGGAAATATACGTTACGGGTTAATGCTTGCTGACCCGGTTGACTTGAACCTTGGGGAAGTCGGGACGCGGAAAATAACCGGATTCGATGCTGTGTAAAGTCTATTTGTGGGAAAAATCAGGGTTTGAATCTCAGATTTCCACTGCAACAACCGACAATATACCGGGTGCCTCTGACAGCGACTTAATAATCTCAGAACCTGGTGCAGTGTCCAATTCAATGACATTGAGCGCATCTCCCTTGGTTTTGTTGCGAGCCAGGGACAGGTTGGCGATGTTGAGGCCGGCATTGCCCAGCTTGCTTCCAACCAGACCCACAATGCCGGGGCGGTCGTCGTTGCGCACAATCAGGAAATGTCCCGTGATATTGGTATCAACAAAGAGGCGGTCAATTTCTACGATTCGCGGTGATTTACCGATGATTGTGCCGGATACACGGAACTTTTTGCCATCCTTGGTGAGCTCAGCGACGATGAGCTCGTTATATTCTGTCTTGGCGTTGATCACTGAATCGATCAATTCCAATCCCATGGCGTGGGCCACGGCGGGGGAGTTGACGATGTTGACCTGACCTTCTGAGCGAGCTGCTTCCAGGTATCCGGTGAGAACTGTCCGTGATATGAGCGCGGTGTCTTTTTCTGCTATCTCGCCATGATAGGAAACGCGCAGAGAGTCAGGATTGCCCGGGCCAAGCTTGGCCAGGAATTTGCCAAGGGAGTTGGCAAGTTCGAGATATTGTCCGACTTCCTCCAGAGCTCCTGCATCCAGTGAGGGCATGTTGATTGCATTCCGAATTTCCCCGGTGGTGAGGAAATCGCGCAGTTGCTCGGCAACCTGGATTCCTACATTTTCCTGAGCCTCGTTGGTGGAGGCTCCGAGGTGAGGGGTGAAAGCAATGTGCTTGGGCTCGGCGAAAAGTATGTGGTCAGCTGCGGGGGGCTCGTCTTCAAAGACATCCAATCCGCAGCCGGCGATGTGGCCAGAATCAATGGCGGCTTTCAGGGCGGGCTCGTCAATGAGGCCACCACGTGCGCAGTTGACCACGAGAGCCCCCTTGTTCATCAGTGCGAGGCGCTCCGCATTAATAATGTGACGTGTGTCATCGGTAAGCGGGACATGCAGGGTGACGACATCAGCTCCGCGTAGTGCTTCATCCGGGCTGGCGGCCAACTCAACCTTGAGCTGGTCTGCACGCGTCTGGGTTAGGAAGGGGTCATAAGCAACTACATGCATGCCAAATGCCTGAGCACGCTTGGCGAACTCGGCACCAATGCGACCCATGCCGATAACGGCCAGACGCTTTTCATTGAGCTCAATTCCGGCATATGCTTTGCGAGCCGCTTTAAAATTACCATTGAGCACTTCAGCGTGAGCCGGGCCGATGTTGCGCGCTGCGGACAACATGAGTGTGAAGGCGAGTTCAGCAGTGGATATGGTGTTGCCGGTGGGCGTGTTCATGACGATCACACCGTGGTTGGTTGCAGCGTTACGATCAACGTTGTCGACACCCACGCCTGCGCGACCCACAGCCTTCAGCTCGGTCGCAGCGGTCAGGACATCAGCAGTTACCTTGGTCTGGGAGCGGATGATCAGGCCATGATAGGCGGGAATGATCTTGATGAGCTCCTCGGGGCTGAGGCCGGTGTTGACATCCACCTCCAAATCGGGATGCGAGCTCAATAATTCAACTCCTTTATCCGAGATGGGATCAGATACGAGAATACGTTTTTTCGCCATGCGGGGGCTGTAGTATCAGAGCCGGCATTTGTCAAAACATAGCGGGCGTAATTGGCATCATAGCAACAATGTGACAACTAATAGAATTTATAAGGTCATCTCAAGAACCATAAACTTTCCTCCAATCATTGCAGGGTGTGTCAGCGTTTGGAACTGTCGCAGCAGTGCGGGTGCGTCTTGCATTTGGTCAAACTGCGCCTCTATGTCGATGAGCCAATCTCTTGCATGCGTTGTGAGATAGCTTGCCTGACTGCACAAAACGGGGTTGGAAAAGCCGGCTGCCTGAGCTTCCTGCATCACTCTGGAGAAGTCCACATGACAGGTGATGTCGATTTCGCCGGGGCACTCCAGGGGGTTGTCAGATTTTTGGTGGCGGTGATAGGTCTGCAGCGTTCCACTGCTGCGATCCGGGTGGTAGTAATCCTCAGCCAAGTGACCGTAGTCAATGGTGATCATGAGACCTGAACCCAGTGCGCCGGCGGCGTCCCGTGCCCAATCCCGCACTGTAGGGCTGAATTCAGTCAGGTAACCCTCTGGAAAGCCATCTCCCAGTGATGCGCAAAAACGGGCGAGCTCAGGGTTGATAGGCTCGCGTTTGATGAACTCAAGTTGCCTGTGGGGTGCGTCCACGTAGAGCTGCCACCACTTACCGGCACTGAATTCAATGAGATCGACAGGAAAGGCATCGATCAGCTCGTTGGAAATGAGAGCACCATGATCCACCCGAAAATCCTTGAGGGAATGATGTGTAGAGAACTTGCTCTCAAAATCATCGCTGAGCATAGCCGTCTGGGCGCTTTGCATAGAGTCGCTGAGCTCTATCAAGTGGTAGTGTGTGGCGTCGTAGCATTCGGGGGAACGTTGTTTGATTTCTCCCAGAATGTCCCGGCAAAGTGCGCCATCATGTGCTCCAGGCTCAAGGATGTGGAAAGACCCGGGCATGCCGGCCTGTTTCCAGTATGCAATGAGCCGGTGCGCGAGAATCAAGCCAAAGCATCGCCCGACGCTGACGCTGGTAATAAAATCCCCGGCTTTGCCAACGCTTTGTCTCTCTCTGGCATAGTAGCCATACTCGGTATCATAGAGGGCCATTGCCATGAAATCCTGAAATGACATGGGCCCTTCCTGGCTGATCTGGCGGTATATTTGTTCCGCCAGAGGGTTTGGGTTGTTTGTGAAAGCCGGGGTTGCCATGGGTGAATTCTAAGGCTATGAATGTAATTAGTTTTTGGAGGGTGGCAACGGCTTGTTTCTGTTGCTATCAAACATGATTTAGCAATGGTTGAAAGGCATATCAATGACGGCGGCTCGCGCAAAAGCAAGGGCAACAAGCGTCGTAAAAAGCGTTTCTTCAAGCTAAAATGGCTGATGTATCTGTTTGCCATGGCTCTCCTGCTTGCTGCTGTGGGATACATGGTTTTTGAGCAGCAGACCCATCGCTTCCGTGAGCGTGCTGAAATTTACGACCTCGATGAGATTGATGATGTGGAGATCAAAAGTCTGATTCTTGATCGCAAGGGGCGTGAGCTTGGGCGCATATTTGTCGAGAACCGTGATAAGATCAGTATTGATGATGTTCCCGAGGTGATGATTAATGCTCTGGTTGCTGGAGAAGATCAGCGCTTTTTCAAACATGATGGCATTGATCGCATAGGGGTTTTGCGTGCCCTCTATCTCAACCTGAAGGCGGGACGACAAACCCAGGGCGCAAGTACGCTGACACAGCAGCTGGCGCGTAATGCATTTCATTTGAAACAGGAGGCGCAAAAGCGCGGCGAGGGAGGGCTGGAGCGAAAAGCCGTGGAGGCGTATCTTGCTCTACGTATCGAAAAAAAATACAGCAAAAGGCAGATTCTGGAGTTCTATCTTAACCGAATTCCCTTCGGAAGTGGTTTCTATGGAATCAGATCGGCCTCGCTTGGTTACTTTGGCAAAGAGCCACGTGATCTATCCGCTATGGAATGCGCCTCTCTTGTAGGTTGTATCAAAAACCCGACCAGGATTTCACCACTCAACAACCTTGCGGAAAATAAAAAGGCACGGGACCAGGTTCTACAGCGAATGGTCGATGAGGGTTTTATTTCCTCCAAGGAGGGCAGGATATACATCGATACACCCGTGGTAGTAAACCCGAAGCCTATTCGCAGGGGCACTTCTCATCTATACGAGAGAATTGCCGGGGAAGTGCGCAGCCACTTGGGCGAGGACGCTCTTACCGAGGGGGGATACAAGATCCATACAACGATTGATTTGGACGTGCAGCGTGCCATGGAGAAAAGCCTGCTCAGGCAGCTTGCCACGGCAGAGGCACATGAACATTATGATCAGCCGCTCTATGAGTCTTATCGCAAAAAGGATGGCAAACCCCGTTATCTCCAGGGGGCCGGGTACATGATTGACAATGATAGTGGCGCGGTGCTTGCCTACGCTGGAGGAAGAAACTTTAGCCACAGCCAATATGATTTTGTACAGTCAGGCAGCAAGCCAGCTGGCACTGCCTTTTTCCCATTCATCTACACCGCCGCACTTGAAAATGCTGTGTCCCCGGCGGCGAGGTTGATTGATCGCCCCATGGATAATCGTGCTGTGATGGTGGATGGACGCGAGGGTATTCTCGGAGAGTGGGGGATGGAGACCATGAAGCCCAAGTATGAGGGCGAGATCAGCATGCGTCGTGCGCTTGAGGTGTCCAAGATTGCAGCGACCGTACGCTTGGGAAAAGAGGTCGGTTTGTCCGGCGTGGCTACAGTGGCCCGGAAGTTTGGGCTCTCAGTCCCCGAAACCAAGCTCCTGACGCGCATGCTGGTAGGTACGGACGATGTGTCGCTCCCTCAAATGGTCAATGCTTATGCAACGATTTCAAGATCCGGACTGGCACCCAAGCCGGCATTCTTCATCGATCGCGTTGTCGGGCCCAAAGGGATTGTGCGCTACAAGGTTTCAGAGCCAACAGATGCGAGTGAGAAGCGGGTTATTAGCAATGAGACAGCCTACATCATGCACAATATGCTTCAGAGTGCACTCGCTCATGGAACGGGAGAGCCGGGTATTGCTGAATTAAAAAGCGACCCATCCTTTGCGGGAAAAACAGGAACGACCTATGATTTTGCCGATAACTGGTTTGTTGGATACAACAGCCGGGTAACCTGCGGCTTGTGGATGGGCTTTTGGCATGGCAAGCGCGATGCGATCTACCCGGGCGCTTTCAGCAGGCAAACGCTGTTGCCGGTATGGGTGAAGGCCATGAACGCGGCACTTCCGGATTTTGCGGGCGAGGAAATTCAGCAGCCTGCCTCGGTGTTTCGCCTCGATGTTTGCTCGGAATCCGGCTTGCGGGCCACTCGTTACTGCCAGAGATATCAGCGAGACGTCCTCACAGGTGCCGAATCCTATCAGTCCACCGCAGTTGGGGAGTTGTTTACAAAGCAGTCTCAGCCGGTAGGATATTGTGATGTGCATGGAGTTGTGGATCCTCTGGCAGCCGGATATCACAATCTAAATTCCAGTGATCAACAAACCAGCTCATCGCATGCCATTCCCATACAGCCAAGGCAGCCGCTCCTGCTAGGTAGTGATCCATATCGGACCGAGCAGCCTGACTTCGCTCCCAGGCAATCCCTGTCAGCTGCCACCGCAGGTATTGTCATTAATTTCGACCAGTTAGACGATAAAGATAGAAGAGCCGGAATCATTCTGGATCGTCCGGGGCGCATTGAGATTGTTGAAGACTAGCGTTGTTATGTGGCCCTGTGTATTTTCCAATTAGCGCAACTGCTGGCTTGAGTTTTTGACGGCTCTGGAACAAGGTTTTTGCATGCCCGGGGCAGGTGAAGCAAAACAACAATGGGATGGCCTTGTATGCCCTGTTTGTCGTTTTGTGTTTCGGGTGCCAGTGAAGCACAAGGGCGCCGGCGTGGTTTGTCCGGCGTGTGCCCACCTGCTCCAAATACCCAGCCCCCAGCAACGTAGAATGGCACTGGGCGCAATGCCGCAGACCTTCGATCAGGCAGCTCTTGCCAAAGGCAAGATGAAGTCCACGCACCCATCAGCCCGGCCTCAGCTCGCCCAAGATGCAGTTGGTAACACGGGAATACATGAGGTGTCATCAAGGTCTTCACCATCGGAGTCCTCACCTGCCTGGGGTGATGCTATAGATGGAGATGAAGCGGATTTGCCTGCCTGGGAACAAGACAGGCCAGCTGTGGTTTCGGCACCTGTCAGCGTGCTGACATGGATACTGGGTGGATCCATGCTGGGGTTCGCCGTTGTGGCCTTGTGTATCTGGTTCATGACCCAGTCCGCAGACAAGGTCGTTGAGCGCTATCCGCAGGCTGAATCAAGCTTGCCTGAGAATGAAAAGCTTCAGGGAAAGCCTGAGGAAGTAATTTTCCAGCCTGACAAAGCCGGCAGTATTGAAAGTGCCAAGAAAATAGTCACTCAGTTTCTGGAGGCCCAAACGCCAGCTGCTTTGGAGCCGCTTGTCAGATCACCCGATATTTCCATAGCCCGGTTGCGTGCATGGTATGCCAAGTATCCCTGGGTCAGGCCGGGTGTGAGGGTGGCTGGCCTGAGAAATAGCGTCAAGATGGTTGGAGACACGGTCTCGATGAATGTCCGGCTTGATGATTTTTCGGTGAAAAAGATTCACCTGATTCGCGGCAGGGACGGCTACAAAGTAGACTGGGAAAGCTGGGTGGCATGGTGCTCCACGGCATGGGATGATCTTTTCGATACGAAGCCCTCTGAGCCTGTTGAGGTGAGAGTGAAATGCAAGCGTGTCAGCTACTACAACGGAGTATTCAATGATGACGAAAAGTGGTTTTCGGTGAGGTTGTCCCATCCTGACTTTGATAGATCCATTTATGGGTATATCGATACTACACAGCCGAGGTTCTACGGGCTGGTATCTGAGCTCATCCGTGGCACAGAGATACCTCTCACACTTAAAATCAGTTATCCCCCCAACACGGAGTTTAACAACCAGGTCTCGATTGTGGATTATGTGCAGTCGGGGTGGGTACGCCCAAATACAGCGATGAATAGCCGGGAGGGGGAAGTCGCAAAATAATTGAACGGTTTGGACCATGAACTGTGACGTAACCATGAACGAGAGGGATATTACTTCCACATACGACAAGGCACTACGCATCAATCTTGATGAAGAAAAGTACGGAGCCTTTGCTGAAATTGGGGCCGGACAAGAGGTGGCAAATTGGTTTTTCAGGGCATCTGCCACGGCTGGAACAATGGCGAAAACCATTTCGGCTTATGACATGACCATGAGTGATGCCATTTATGGCAAAACCAAGAGGTATGTCTCGCGCGAACGGCTCAATGCCATGCTGGAGTATGAGTATAATTTGCTGGTCGAACGCCTAAATAAGAAGCGGGGTGCCAGTTCCACATTTTTCAGCTTTTCGAACACAGTACGTGCCCGTGGATACAATGACACGGGTGAGTGCCACGGCTGGCTTGGGATCATGCTTCAGCTCAGGCCCGAGGAGGCCCCGTGTCAAATCGTCATGCATGTGCGGTTGCTCGATCAGGAGAACTTCGACCAAATGGAGGCTCTGGGTATCATCGGTGTAAACCTCATCTATGCCGCCTTCTATCATCGCGAGTGTTTGGCTCTTTTTGTTGACTCACTCATGGATGGTTTAACCAATGATCGTGTCGAGGTCGATATGCTGAAGTTTAGTGGCGAGGGATTCAGAATGATTGATAATCGCCTTTGCCACCTTCAGTTGGTTAATAGCGGGCTTACTGATGCAGCGATGTTTCTCCCCAGCGGCGAGGTCGTGCAGCCTGCTGAGGCACTCTACAAGAAGCCCATCATCTTGCTACGTGGCAGCTTTGACCCGGTAACCAACCTGCATCTCGACATGCTGTGTCAAACGCAGGAAACCTTCAATACGGTGCTTGAAGAAGAGCAAAGGGGCCAGGCCGTCGAGCTGTGTGAGATATCGATGAACAACCTGCTGCGTAAGGATGTGGATAGTGACGAGCAGACTGATGTCGATCACCTCGCATTTCTTGACCGTGCTGATGCTCTGCAAGCCCTGGGCAAAACCGTGCTTGTCTCACGTTGTCCCGAATTTCACCGCATTGCAGGTTACCTGAGCCGCTACACCACGAGTCCCATTGGCATTGTCCTCAGTATTGGGCTACTCAACGAGTTGTTTAAGGCCAAATGGTCTGAGGGATTGGCAGGTGGGATTCTGGAGTCCTTCGGCAGACTTTTTAAGCATGGACTCTCACTTTATGTTTATCCATGGGGAAATCGAAAATCCGGTGAGCTCGTCACGGCTGAGAATTTTAAAGCTCCTGAGGATCTGCGCTATCTCTACAGGTATTTTCGTGAGAATGGGATGATCCACGCCATCGAATGTGGAGACAGGCAATTGCTCAAATACACGGGCAGGGATATTCAGAGAATGATTGCAGCTGGAGATGAAACGTGGAAGAATCTCGTCCCGCAGCAGGCTCATAAAGCGGCCTTACACCATCATTAATCCGGGGGCGGGCCTATAAATAACACGTTATGTCTTGGGGAGATGTCAGGGGGCTTTTGCAGTACGTGCCGCAGTTTCGTGGCAAGGTATTTGTCATTGTGATTGATGTTCCAGTCCCAGCGCTGGCAGAGACCATGCTGGATCTGGTCAGTCTCCAGAATATTGGGGTTGATCTTATCATCACCAGCACGGTGCACGGTGAGGATGATCTCCTGGACCGGGCTGCCGAGGTAGAGTTGAAGTATGCCCAGAAGGTTGCGTCCGGTGATACGGATCCAACAGAAATCATTGCCTGCCTTCATCGCGGACAAGCAGTGATTTTTAATTTAGCGGGAGAGAAACCACTCGGCGTAGACTTTGCTCGCCTCGCACAGAAAGCCTCTGCGGTAAAACTTGTGGTCCTTCAGGAAACGGGAGATGAATTGCCTCAGGGTGCCATACGTGCCATTGATGTTGACTCCACTATGCCGGGGTTGTTGCAGGCCGGTGCAGAGGTTTGTAATGCCGGCATTGCGCGCGTTCATTTTTTGGATGGAGCTACTCCAGGGGTTCTGCTCAGTGAGCTTTTTTCCAACGAGGGGGTGGGAACGATGATTTACGCCAACAGTTACAGGGTCATCCGCCCATTGCGTGAGGATGATATTGTTGAGCTCTTGGGGATGATCGGGCGCTCGGTGAGAAATGAATGCCTCGTTCCCAGGGACTATGCAGATGTTTTAAAGAATCTGTCACAATATTCTGTAATGGAAATTGATGGCAACGTGGTAGGCTCTGTGGCGCTGCTGAAATATCCGGCAGATGATTCAGCTGAAGTGGCGTGTCTGTATGTCAAACAAAGTCACGAGGGGCTGGGTTATGGTATGGAGCTTGTCAGGCACGCCGAGCAACAGGCCATGGATGTGGGGGTTGCTTCAGTATTTGCTCTCACCAATCGTGCAGCAGGATTTTTTCAGGAGCGATTAGGTTACAACGAGGTTCCGGCGGATCAAATACCCGCCATCAGGCGTGAGCAGCTCATTACCAGTGGCAGGGATTCAAGGTCCTTCAGGAAGGTGCTATCATAAGGCCATCGCATCGCTGCGGGGACACCGACATGAATATCAACTACATCATTGCTGCTTACAACTGCCCGGGCCAGCTTGAGCGCCTTATCGAGCGTTTGAATGCTCCTGGCGTGCGTTTCTATCTTCACATTGACAAGAAGGTCGATATCAAACCTTTTCGTGATGCTCTTGGCCATGTGCCAAATCTTCGCATGGTCGATGATGATCACCGGGTTGTATGCCGCTGGGGTGGAATAGGCATTGTGCACGCCGCTCTGCGCTGCATGCGATATATCGTGGAAGAGCGGCGTGATGGGCATTGTGTTTTTCTCAGTGGGCAAGACTACCCACTGGTCAGCAATGCTTCCATCGCTCATTTTTTCGAACAGAATAAGACCAAGAACTTCATCAGTGCGGATCCTCTGCCCAAAGACGATTGGCTCGATGGCGGTTGGAGTAGGCTCAGTGACTATCACTACCAGAGAAGCGATGAGAAATATTCGACAGCTCAATTGCCCTCTTTGTTCGATCCTGCTTTTTACAAGGGTTTAAAATCCAATGTGGCTACGATTGTGAGGTTGCTGATTAGTAAACAGATTCCTTACCAGATTCTTAAAAAAAGAGACCTGAGTCGTATTCTGCGCCCGTACGGCGGGCATTCATGGTGGGCACTTCCAGTTCAAACGGTGCAGGAAATGCTGCAGTTTTTGGATGAAGATCCCGGTTATTTGGCATTCTTTGATTACGTGCATGTGCCGGATGAGATTATCTTTCAGTCCCTCGTAAGGGAGCTCGTTCCCGAGGGTGAAATTCTGCCCTCGCTGACCTATACGAATTGGGATGATTCTCTGGCATCTCCGCGCACGTTCACCTGTGCGGATTTTGAGGAGCTGCAAAATATCGGGGGCAGGTATTTGTATGCTCGCAAATTCAGTGAGATGCACGATGAACGCGTGATGAGTATGATCGATGATAGGTTGCTCTGAGGGCTCAGAAAGGGCATAAAAAACGCCGGCTTTTGACAGCCGGCGTTTGATATAGAGATGTTCTGAGAGGGGAATTACTTGTTCTTTTCCTCTTCGCGCTTCTTAACTTCAGCGATCACTTCCTCAGAGACGTTCTTAGGACATGGTGCGTAGTGGGAGAACTCCATGGAGAACTGGCCACGTCCGGAGGTCATGGTGCGAAGGTCACCAATGTAGCCGAACATGTCACTGAGCGGTGCGTCCGCCTTGACGCGGATGCCCGTCGGGGTTGGCTCTTGCTCCTTGATCATGCCCCGGCGGCGGTTGAGGTCGCCGATCACGTCTCCTACGTTGTCTTCCGGAGTAAAGACGTCGAGCTTCATGATGGGCTCAAGGAGCTGTGGTCCCGCTTTTGGAATGGACTGACGATAAGCTGCCTTGGCTGCGATTTCAAAGGCCACGGCGGAGGAGTCCACTGCGTGGAAGCCACCATCAACGAGGGTGACCTTGAAGTTCAAGCAGGGGAACCCAGCCAGAACACCGGTGTCCTTGGAAAACTTGAAACCTTTCTCAATGGCTGGCCAGTATTCTTTGGGCACGTTTCCGCCCACCACGGTGGACTCAAACTCGAATTCAACGCCGCCTTCCGGATCAAGAGGCTCGATGATGTAATCGATCTTACCATACTGACCGGAACCACCAGACTGCTTTTTGTGAGTGTAGCTGTCCTCGATACGCTGGGTGATGGTCTCGCGGTAGGCCACTTGCGGCTTGCCAACTTCAACCTCCACTTTGTGGGTGCGCTTGAGAATATCCACCTTGATATCGAGGTGAAGCTCACCCATGCCCTTGAGAATAGTCTCTCCGGAATCCTGATCGGTTTCCACTTGGAATGAGGGGTCTTCCTTGACCATTTTGCCGATGGCAACACCAAGTTTTTCCGCATTCGCCTTGTCCTTGGGTGCGACAGCCATGGAAATCACCGGATCAGGGAATACCATGGGTTCAAGTGTGGCGGGTTTGTCAGGGTCGCAGAGGGTGTGGCCTGTTTGAACGTTTTTGAGGCCCACGAGAGCGACAATGTCACCGGCCTGGGCACCCTCGAGTTCAATCCGCTCGTCAGCGTGCATTTCCACAATACGGCCAATGCGCTCTGACTTGCCCGTGAAGGTATTGAGGACAGTCATTCCCTTCTCAAGCTTACCTGAATAGATTCGAGTGAAGGTCAGTGCACCGTACTGATCGTCCATAATTTTAAATGCAAGTGCACGTAGTGGGCGATCTGCATCAACGACGGCAAATTCCCCGGTTTCGTTGCCCTCGGCATCAACCTCTGGCTGTGGGTCAACCTCGGTAGGTGAGGGGAGGAAATCAATGACAGCATCAAGCACGAGCTGAATGCCTTTGTTTTTGAACGCTGTTCCACAGTAGGTCGGGAAGAAGTCCAAGGCGATGGTTCCCTTGCGAATACACTTCTTGATATCCTCGATGCTTGGTTCGTTGCCCTCGAGATATTCCATCATCAGGTCGTCGTCTTGCTCCACGGCGGTCTCAATGAGTTCCGCACGGTATTGTTCGACTTTGTCCACCATGTCAGCAGGAACATCTTCGATCGTGTAGTTTTCTGGCTCTCCGGACTCGTCCCAAACCCATGCTTTGCGGGTCAGGAGATCGACAACGCCTGTCATATTGTCCTCAATACCGATGGGCAGAACCATAACGAGGGGCTTGGCCCCAAGGACATTCTTGATCTGGTCCACCACGCGGTAGAAGTCAGCACCAATGCGGTCGAGTTTGTTGACAAAGATGATACGGGCTACCTCGGAGTCGTTGGCGTAACGCCAGTTAGTCTCGGACTGTGGCTCAACACCGCCGGATCCGCAAAATACACCTACACCGCCATCCAGAACTTTGAGTGAGCGGTATACCTCGACGGTGAAGTCTACGTGACCAGGGGTATCAATGATATTAAAGCGGTGAGGCTTGTGCTGTTTATCACTGCCCTCCCAGAAGCAACTGGTAGCTGCCGATTGAATCGTGATACCGCGCTCTGCCTCCTGCTCCATGAAGTCGGTGGTTGCCTCACCGTCATGCACCTCACCCGTTTTGTGCACCTTGCCGGTGAGCTTGAGGATACGTTCCGTGGTAGTGGTCTTACCAGCGTCCACGTGGGCGAAGATACCGATGTTTCTGTATATAGAAAGGTCTGACATTGCTTTTAGGTTGTATGTTGGTTCAGGCAGGTCCCGATCGTTCGTTGGTGAGACCTCGCCAGTTCTGGGCGGTGAATGATCACTGCGGCGGGCGTGTAACTAGCGGATTATAAACATTTGGCAACCTTAGATTGTTAAAACCGGCATTTTTATGCTATTTTTTGTTCGACAAAATCAGGTGTCGCATTTACCTCCGCCCCGCGAAGTAGATCGCTTCAGCAAACTGGAATGGCAGGGTAGCTCAGTGGTAGAGCAGAGGACTCATAAGCCTTTTGTCGGGAGTTCAATTCTCCCCCCTGCTACCATTCCCGATCTTTTTAACTTTGGAAGCACGCAAATCCCTCCATTTGCACAATTCTGCTTAAATATTCAGGGTCGCTGCCCTCGCTATTAGGATTGCGCCTCCTGGGCCTGCTAAAGCTTATTTCAGGGGACTTTCGATGCCTGGCTGCAAATAATCAAAAAAAAATCGAAATACGGCTTGCCAGACGGGGGCGCATTTGTATATTCGCCGCCCCTTCGTTCTGGCCTGTTGATTTCAATCAGGGGTCGCAACGGCAAAGAGAAAGCTGCGGGAAGGCAGTTAAACTATCGGGTAGCTCCGGATAAGAGGCGGTTTTCGAGGTCACTTAATATACCTCGTGCCTCTTGGGCGCACCTCGGTGGTTTGATCGTTTCCACTGGCTGTAACACTACGACAACAGCTGCTTTCATCGATACACGCATCAACCCAGCAACCAGAATTTTCTTTCACCGTTTTTGATCATACCAATCAAAGATCCATCAAACTAAAACACGCAGTAATATGCCTACTATTAACCAGCTCGTCCGCAAAGGACGCAAAACTCCAGTGACCAAGTCCAAGTCACGTGCCCTGAGCAGTTGCCCGCAGCGCCGTGGCGTTTGTCTCCAGGTGATGACTCGTACGCCTAAAAAGCCCAACTCAGCTCTCCGTAAGGTTGCCAAGGTCCGCCTCACCAACGGTCAGGAAGTAATCGCATACATTGGGGGTGAGGGTCACAACCTTCAGGAACACTCCATCGTACTTGTCCGAGGTGGCCGGGTGAAAGACTTGCCGGGTGTTCGCTATCACATCGTTCGTGGAGCACTGGACACCCTCGGCGTTGATAAGCGCGCTCAAGCCCGCTCCAAGTATGGAACCAAGCGTCCTAAAAAGTAATTTTCTCAATCATTAAACTCATTATACTATGGCTCGCCGTAAAAAAGTTTACAACCGTCCTGAAACACGTGATCCACGCTACGATAGCCCCGTAGTTGGAAAACTCATCAGTAAAGTCATGCGTGACGGGAAGCGCTCTCTTTCAGAACGCATCGTCTACGCAGCTATCGACAAGGCCAATGACGGAACCGACACTGTTGATCCTCTCGAGGTCGTCACTCGTGCTCTTGAAAATGCCAAACCACGAGTTGAGGTGAAGAGCCGCCGTGTAGGTGGTGCTACCTACCAAGTGCCCCTCGAAGTGGATGCCAATCGTTCAGAGTCCCTTGCCATGCGCTGGCTGGTCAGCTTCGCGCGTTCCAAAAAGGGGACACCCATGCATGTGGCACTTGCCAATGAAATCAAGGACGCTGCCAACAACCAGGGCAACGCTGTTCGCAAACGTGACGACATGCACAAAATGGCACAAGCCAACCGAGCATTCGCACACTTCCGCTGGTAATTCTCCCTATTCCGGCGGATTTTTTGCGTAAACAAGTCCGAACATTCTCCAACTTCCTGCACGTTATGTCCAAGAATCCCAATCATCCAAACCGCCCATACCCCCTGGAGCGGACGCGGAATATTGGGATTGCTGCACACATCGATGCCGGCAAGACCACACTTACGGAGCGCATCCTGTTTTACACTGGTATGATCCACAGGATTGGCGAGGTGCATGATGGTGCCACGGTGACTGACCATATGGAGCAGGAGCGTGAGCGCGGAATCACCATTACCTCAGCTGCAGTTACCTGCGAGTGGATCCAGCACCCCAACGAGGGCGTTTTCAAATTATTTGATAAAGAGAAGCAGCGTATCAACATCATTGAC
The DNA here is from genome assembly GCA_049632765.1 of Akkermansiaceae bacterium. Taxonomy (GTDB): domain Bacteria; phylum Verrucomicrobiota; class Verrucomicrobiia; order Verrucomicrobiales; family Akkermansiaceae; genus Oceaniferula. The sequence continues at coordinate 140,426 of JBNACB010000001.1, forward strand.
ACCCCCGGTCACGTAGATTTTACGGCCGAAGTGGAGCGTTCGCTACGCGTTCTCGATGGTGCTATTGTTGTGTTCTGCGGTGTGGCCGGTGTGCAGCCCCAGACCGAGACGGTTTGGCGTCAGGCCGACAAGTATGGCGTGCCTCGTATTGTTTTTGTCAACAAGATGGATCGCACCGGTGCCAACTTCGAGAATGTCTTTGAGGACGTGAAGGAGAAGTTTGGCGTCAAGGCTGTCCGCATCCTCATACCGATTGGTTCGGAAGACAATCTTCAGGGCCAGATTGATGTGATTAACATGAAGGCGGTTCTCTATAAGGATGATGATTCCATGGGCTCGACTTTCGAGGTTCAAGATCTGGAAGGTGATCTCCTTGCCGAAGCGGAAGCGGCTCGCGATGAGCTTCAGTCTATCCTCTGTGACTGTGACGAGGCTCTCGGCGAAAAATTCCTCATGGAGGAGGAAATTACGTCCGAAGATCTCAAGCAGGCGCTTCGCAGGGCTACCATATCAAATCAGGTGGTTCCAGTTGCGGGAGGCTCTGCATTCAAGAACAAGGGAGTGCAGTTCCTCGTTGACGCGGTAGTAGACTACTTGCCAAGCCCACTGGATATTCCAGCAGCTCAGGGGCAGTCACCAGATGATGAATCTCAGGTAATCCTCGCGGAAACCGATGATAATGAAAAGTTCTGCTCGCTGGCATTCAAGCTATGGGCAGACAAATACGTCGGCAAACTCGTGTTTTTCCGGGTCTACTCCGGCATGGTTTCCAAGGGTGACATGGTATACAACCCTCGCACTCACAAAAAAGAGCGCATCGGCCGTCTGATCAAGATGCACGCTGATAAGCACGAGGACATCGAAACCTGCTACGCAGGGGATATTGCTGCCATTGTGGGTCTGAAAAACGTCCAGACCGGGGACACGCTTTGTCAGGAGAAGTTTGAGATCATGCTCGAACCACCACTTTTCCCGGAACCCGTCATTTCCATGGCTGTTGAGCCCAAGACTGTGGCCGACCAGGAAAAAATGGCTGTCGCGTTGACGCGTCTCTCCGAGGAAGATCCAACTTTTGTTGTCAAGACAGACGAGGACACTGGCCAGACCATCATTTCAGGCATGGGTGAACTGCACCTTGAGGTGATCGTCGATCGCATGAAGCGTGAGTTCAAGGTTGAGTGTAGTGTGGGCAAGCCGCAAATTGCTTATCGCGAGACGATTACTGCTCCTGCCAATGGCGAAGGCAAGCTTGTCAAACAGTCCGGGGGTCGTGGACAATATGGGCATGTTATCCTCGACGTTGCTCCCGAGGAAAAAGGGAAGGGGCTCACAATTGACAATCTTGTTGTGGGTGGTGCCATTCCAAAGGAATTCATGAATGCCGTTTACACAGGTGTTCGCACGGCCATGTCCAACGGTATCATCGCCGGTTATCCAGTTGTGGATGTTCACGTCAATATCACCGACGGAACCTACCATGAGGTCGATTCCAACGAAAACGCCTTCAAGATGGCGGCCATACTGGGCATGCGTGATGCGTTTAAAAATGCCAAGCCAATCCTTCTTGAGCCAGTCATGGAAGTTGAAGTAACGACTCCTGAGGAGCACCAGGGCGACATCATGGGTGACTTGAATCGTCGCCGCGGTCAAATACAGGAGATTGTCAACAAGCCTACCCACGCTGTGCTCAGAGCCATCGTTCCTTTGGCAGAAATGTTCGGCTACTCAACGGCGATCAGAACTCTCTCAAGTGGTCGTGCCGACTACACCATGAAGCCCCGCAGCTTCGAGCAAGTACCGCAAGCCATTGTCGATGAGCTCACCAATGAATTCGCCTACGCCAGCTAAGCCACCCATCTCAAAACAAATCAATATCTCCAACCATTCTAACTAAAATCCGATATGCAACAGCAGAAAATCAGAATCCGCCTGCGCGCCTACGATCACCGCGCGATTGACAAGTCCGCATTGGAAATTGTCGAAACAGCCAAGCGCACCGGCGCCAAAGTTGCTGGACCTATTCCATTGCCTACACGCATTGAGAAGTTCAGTGTGAACCGTTCCGTCAACCAGGACAAGAAGTCAGCCGAGCAGTTCGAGATCCGTACCCATAAGCGCATGCTCGATATTGTCGACCCGACAGCACGCACGGTTGATGAGCTCAAAAAGCTCAACCTTCCTGCCGGCGTTGACATTGCAATCAAGATCTGAGCAGCTGCGACGATTTATCCCCAATTATCCATTTAACCACCATCCATCTCACTAATACCATGGCATTAGGACTACTAGGAAAAAAGCTCGGCATGACCCGCGTGTTTGACGCGGAAGCAGGCACCTCAATCCCCGTTACTGTTGTTGACGTTTCTGGCAATGAGTTTCTCCAGGTCAAAACTTCCGAGACTGACGGCTATTCAGCTGTTCAGGTCGGATATGACGATCAGAAGGAGTTTCGCCTCAATCTTCCCAAGCGCGGTCATTTCAGCAAGTTTGGAGCATCGCCCAAGAAGCTCGTTAAGGAGTTTCGCTTTGAGAGCGACGCTGACATTCCCAACACCGAGGAACCACACCCCGGGGCAGCCCTCTTTGAGGATGGCCAGTGGATTGACGTGATTGGCACGACCAAGGGCAAGGGCTTTCAGGGTGTCGTCAAGCGTTACAACTTTGCTGGTCAGCCAGACTCACATGGTCACATGATGCACCGCCGTCCCGGTGGCGTGGGTGCAGGTACCTGGCCAGGCCGTATCTGGAAAAACAAAAAAATGCCAGGTCGTCATGGTGTCTACAATCGCACTGTTCAAAACCTTAAAGTAGTTCAGGTGCGCCCAGAGGACAATGTCATCTTGGTTTCCGGAGCAGTTCCGGGCCACAAGGGGGCTTACGTTGTCATCCGTCCCGCAGTGAAAAAGGCTGCAGCTGCCGCCAGCTAAACGAACCACAACTGGTTTGCTGAAACATTCACCAACCTGATTTACCGATAACCATCAACTGATAAAAATCATGTCAAAAACACTCTCCATCAAAGATGCACAAGCTGCAAACATCCAGGTGGTCGAAGGCCACAAGGGTGACCAAGCCGTGCATGACCTCATCACTGCCTACCGTGCCAACCGGCGCAGCGGAACAGCTTGCACCAAGACCCGGGGCGAGGTGAAGGGCTCCAACAAAAAGCTCTGGAGGCAGAAAGGCACCGGACGCGCCCGCGCGGGTACTACCAAAAACCCAGTCTGGCGTGGCGGTGGTATCGTGTTTGGCCCACGTCCTCGTTCCTACGCGAAGACCGTCAACAAGGGAACCCGCAAGCTCGCACTGCGTAAAGTGCTGGGTGATCTCATTAGTGCCGAATGCGTTATTTCTGTGCCTTCGTTTTCCATAGAAGACGGTAAGACCAAGTCATTTGTCGCTGCCATCAAGAAGGTCACCGATGCACGCAATGTGCTCGTTATAGCCGAGTCTTTCGACGAAAAAACATATCTCGCAGGTCGCAACGTGCAGAACGTTTTGTTGATCACCGCATCAGAAATGAACATCGAACAGCTTCTGTTGGCTGACACAGTCATCATCGTAGAAGATGCCTACGAAACACTTGCTCGCCGCACTGCATAACCCATCTAACTCACTACCGTAATTATGAAAGATATTTACCAGGTCCTCGACACTGTTCTCATCAGTGAGAAAGCCACCCTCCTGCAGGAGGAGAACAACGAATATGTGTTCAAAGTGGATCGCAATGCGAACAAGCTCGAAGTCAAGCGTGCGATTGAGCAGCTTTTCGGAAAGAAAGTTGCCACCGTCCGCACCCTCAACTGCCGCGGCAAGAGCAAGCGCAATCGTCGCGCTGATGCGGGCCGCACGGCACACTGGAAAAAAGCCATTGTGCGCCTCAAGGACGGCGAAACACTTGATCTCGTCTAATTCAGGGGTGCTTCCAACCCACTTAACCTATTTCCGCTGAAAAACGATAACATCGAACCCAATAGCGAACCATGCCTCTTAAAAAATTCAAGCCAGTAACTCCATCCAACCGCTACAAAGAGTGGCCTACATACGAGGAGATTACCAAAACATCACCCGAGAAAAGCCTGACCCGTCCACTCAAGAAAAGTGGGGGACGCAACAACCAGGGACGCATCACCTGCCGCCATAAAGGTGGTGGTCACAAGCGCAAGTATCGCCTTGTCGATTTCAAGCGTAACAAGGTGGATGTTCCCGCCACAGTTCAGAGCATCGAATACGATCCGAACCGTACCTGCCGCATTGCACTCATCAAGTATGAGGACGGCGTGCTGAGCTACATCCTCGCTCCTGTTGGCCTCAGTGTCGGTGATACAGTCATTTCAAGTGCTAGCGCGCCTCCCAAGCCGGGTAATGCGATGCAGCTCAAGAACGTTCCCCTTGGAACCGCTATACACAACATCGAGATGACTCCAGGAACCGGTGGAAAAGTTGCCCGTTCTGCAGGTCAGCAGGCGATCCTCTCCAACCGTGAAGAGGGTGGGCACGCTCTTGTCAAGATGCCCTCCGGCGAGATCCGCAAGTTTAACCAGAATTGCTACTGCACCATTGGGCAGGTCGGTAACCGTGACCATATGAACGAGGTCTCCGGAAAAGCCGGACGCAGTCGTTGGAAAGGAATTCGCCCTACTGTCCGCGGTATGTGCATGAACCCTGTTGATCACCCCAATGGAGGTGGTGAGGGTAAATCCAAGTCCGGTGGTGGTCGTCAGCACCTCAAGTCACCTTGGGGCCACACCAAGGGGCAAAAGACACGCAAGAAATACAAACCCTCGAACAAGTTCATCGTTTCACGCCGTAAGAAGTAGAAAATCCTTAACTGACAACCTAATATGCCAAGATCACTCAAAAAAGGTGCTTTCGTTGACCAGAAGTTGCTCGCAAAAATTGATGCAGCCGAAGCCAACAAGGACAAGAAGCCCATCAAAACCTGGAGTCGCAAATCCGTTATCACCCCGGACTTTGTTGGCCACACATTTCATGTTCACAATGGAAAGTCATTCACGACTGTCTACGTGAACGAGAACATGGTCGGCCACAAGCTGGGTGAATTCTCACCAACCCGTATCTTCAAAGCACACGGAGGTCTGGGTAAGCGTTAATTTTGCCAAGACTACAACTGGGACTTTTCATACCGCCAATATCCTCATGAACCAAACCGCTCACATCACATCAGCCATCACCGGAGTTTTGCTCCTTGGTGCTGTGACTGTGTGCATGGGTCAGAATGATGGGGGCGGGGAAAAGGACATTCAAATCCGTCAGCTCAAGATTGATCTTAAGAAGGCTCAAGAGCGCAACCACATCCTGGCACGTGATCTTGCAGCCTCCAAGAAGATACAGGCTGAGCTTGGTGAGAGTCTTCATGATCTCAGGCTTCGTTTCGCAGCACTTGGAGACAATCTGCTCAATGGTGGGCAGGATGCAATCCTCGATGCGGTTAAGAATGCAGAAGTCATTGATAAACAATACCGAGCAACTGAAAAAGCAGCACTCCAGCTCATGGCCGATATGCGCGAGTATCTCCGCACGGCCGTGGCAAGTGACCCAGATGCACGTGTTCGACTCGAATCTTCAATACGAGAGCTTGACGTAGCTCTTGGTTTGAGGCAGAACCCGCGGCCGCAACTTCCTCAGGGAAGCCTGCAGCATGCAAAGATTGTCAGTATCGACGCGGAAAGCGGTGTCCTGGTTGTCAATGCAGGGGAAAATCAATCCGTTCGAACGGGAATGACTTTCACCATCATGCGAGGCAATCACAAGATTGCGGAGGCCATTGTCACAGACGTGCGCAAGGACTTTAGCGGTTTGCTGCCCACTCAGCTCGATGACTCTGGTGATTCCATTCGCTCGGGAGACATCGCCTCAGTCAAAATTTCACAACCATAAACAACCACTTTTAAAACTACTAAACCGATGGAAGTTAAATCCACTTACAAATACGCCCGCGTCTCACCCAAGAAGGCTCGAGATGTTGCCCGTGCCATTCAAGGTATGCCTGTCTCGGATGCGCTTGATGCACTTTCATACACGCCTCGCAAAGCTGCCCAGCTCATAGGTAAGACTCTCAAGAGTGCTGTTGCCAATGCTGAGAACAATCACGAGCTCATTGCAGATGAGTTGACCGTGAAGGAGGCAACCGTTGGTGATGGACCTACTTTCAAGCGTTTCAAGCCACGAGCACGTGGTTCCGCCAGTGCGATACGCAAGCGCACGAGCCACCTCTACATCGTCCTCACCGATGAGGAGGAAATCCCCGAGCCGCGTGAGCGTTCTTCAAAACCCAAGAAGCGCTTGCAAGTTTCCAAGCCAAAGAAAAAAGCAGCGAAAAAAGCAGCCAAGAAAGAGCAACAGGAAGCCGCTCCTGAGGAAGTTGAAGAGGTGAAAGCTGAAGCTGAAGCTGTAGAGGCAAAAGCCGAGGAGGTCGACACAGTCGAAACGGCAGCCGAGCAGGCTGAAGAAAACAACAATCAAGCAGCCGAACCGGAGGCAGATGCCGCGGCAGAGGATGAAGCCAAGAGCGAAGACAAATAATCCAATTTAAAATACAAAACCATGGGCCAGAAAATCAATCCGATCTCATTCCGTCTTGCCGTCTCCAAAGACTGGCGATCCAAGTGGTATGCCACGGGCAAAGAATACACCGATAATCTTCACGAAGATCTTAAGATCAGGAAGTATATCAAGAAGCGCCTGCACATGTCAGGTATCTCCAAGGTGATTATTGAGCGCGCATGGAACAGCGTGCGTGTTACGCTCTCCACAGCTCGCCCTGGTCTCGTAATCGGTCGCAAAGGCACAGAGATTGAGAGAATGACCAATGAAATCTCCGCGCTCTGCGGTGGTTGTCAGGTCAAGATTGACATCATTGAGATCCGCAAGCCAGAGCTCGATGCCCAGCTCGTCGCTGAAAATGTGGCTATCCAGCTGGAGCGCCGTATCGCATTCCGCCGTGCTATGAAGCGTGCCGTTCAGACTGCCATGGAGTTTGGCGCTGAGGGTATCCGTATTCGTTGTGCAGGTCGCCTCGGGGGTGCAGACATTGCTCGGGCAGAGTGGTATCGTGAGGGCAAAGTGCCTCTTCAGACACTGCGTGTTCCCATCGATTATGGATTTGCAGAAGCTTCCACTGTCTACGGGATCATTGGCATCAAGTGCTGGATCAACAAAAAGGAACAAAAAGAAGAAAAAGGCGGCGGAGCCGGAGCTGGACGTCCCCGTGGTGGCCAGCGCCGCGAGCGTAACGACCGCAACAACGCTTAAAATCAGCCCAGAATAGCGTCATAGAGAATCAACCCAAAAAAATAGGAGGATAAGATCATGCCATTAATGCCCAAGAGAGTGAAGTTCCGCAAGACTCAGCGCGGAAACCGTGGCGGTAACGCCCAGCGTGGTAACAATGTAAGCTTCGGAGATTTCGGCCTGCAGTGTCTCGGTCGCGGATGGATGACCAACCGCCAGATTGAAGCCTGTCGTGTGGCCATCAACCGTAAGCTCAAGCGGAAAGGAAAAGTCTGGATTCGCGTGTTCCCTCACAAGTCCATCACAGGTCGCCCGCCTGAAACCCGTATGGGTAAAGGTAAGGGCGCAGTGGAAGCATGGGTGGCGGTGATTCGTCCTGGAACCATGCTTTTCGAAGTTGCGGGTGTCTCCGAGACCGCAGCCAAGGAAGCCCTTCGCCTCGCATCCTACAAACTGGGTGTGCCCACCCGCTTCGTCGTTCGTGGAAAGCAAGGCTAAGCTCAATCATACAAGATAAACGACAACCCATTTAACGAACCATGGCTCAGACCAAAATCACAGAAATCCGTGAGCTTACCACCGAGGAGCTCACAAGCCGCTTGCGTGACCTCAAGCAAGAGTCACTTAACCTCCGTTTGCAGCAAGCTACTGGACAGCTTGAGAACACAGCTCGCCGCAAACTCGTCCGTCGCGAGATTGCCCGGGTGCAGACTATTCTCTCACAGCGCCGCCTTCAGGGTTAAGCCAGACACACAACCATTCAAAAATTATTTATTATGAGCGAATCTGAAACCAAAACACAAGGCCTGCGCAAGACCCGCGTCGGGATTGTTGTCTCCACTTCCATGGATAAGACCATCGTTGTGGAATACACCAACCGCGTGCCACATCCCCGCTTCAAGAAGATCATCAAGAGGTCCAAGAAATTCTATGCCCACGATGAGAATGGCGATGCTGCAGTCGGTGACAAGGTTAGCATTGTCGAAACCAAGCCGATTTCCAAAAAGAAGTGCTGGAAGCTTCAAGAAGTTCTTAGCCACTAATTTGCCAGAATTCTGCACTTATCATATTCAGGTAATTTTTAATTATTAATCACCAACCAATCAATTTACTGCCATGATTCAAATGGAATCCAAAGTTCAAATCGCCGATAACACCGGTGCTCGTGTTGCCAAGATGATCGGTGTCATTGGCAAGCGTACCAAGGTAGCCCGAGTGGGTGATGTTATCACAGCTCACGTGCGTGAAGCGATCCCCACCGCAAGCATTAAGAAAGGCGAGGTTGTAAAAGCCGTCGTTGTTCGCTCTGCATATCCGGTGCGCCGTGCGGATGGTTCCGTGCTCCGTTTCGATAACAACGCTATTGTAATCATCGACAAAGACGGCAATCCGAAAGGCACCCGCATCTTTGGGCCAGTGGCTCGTGAATTGCGTGACAAGCGCTACATGAAAATCGTCTCCCTGGCACCCGAGGTACTTTAACACAACCACTAACTCAATTTACAATGCGCATCAAAACACATGTGAAAAAAGGTGACGAAGTCGAGGTCATTGCCGGTAACCACAAAGGCAAACGCGGCACGGTTCTCGAAGTCAATGCTGACAAGGGACAAGTCGTAGTCGAGGGTGCCCGTATCGTCAAAAAAGCTATCCGTAAGTCAGAGCAAAATCCTGACGGCGGAATTATCGAACAAGATGGCCCTATCGCCATTTCCAATGTCAAAAAGATTTCCTAAGCTCATTTTCGAAACCGAAACGGTTGTCGAACAATAACCCCAGCGCTTAAGCAAACCAAACACAAGCTGACCCGCAAACCATGAAACCTACATTACAAACTTACTACAAAGACAAGGTGTTTCCCGCTCTCAAGGAAGAGCAAGGTTACACAAACCCGCACCAGGTTCCTGCCCTGGAGAAAATTGTTGTGACCACACACGTTGGCTCTGCTGCTGACCGTAAACAAGCAGTTGAGGACGCCATCGAGGATATCTGCAAGATCACTGGCCAGAAGCCAAGCATTGCCTACGCACGTAAGAGTGTCGCAAACTTCAAGGTTCGCGAAGGTGAAGCAGTGGGAGCCCGTGTTACTTTGCGCGGCAATCATATGTGGGAGTTCCTGGACCGCTTTATCAATATCACCGCGCCAAATATCCGCGACTTCCGCGGTATTACGCCCAAGAGTTTTGACGGCCGTGGCAACTATGCTCTTGGAATCAATGACCAGTCCATTTTCCCGGAAATCGAGCTCGACAAAATCAAGCGTCAGCTCGGGTTTGATCTCATCTTTGTAACCACTGCGAACACCGACGATGAGGGACGTGCACTCCTTAAGGCACTCGGTATGCCGTTTCGTGAAAACAAGAAAGCCGAAGACGCAGCTTAAGCTTCGCACTGCAAACAACGATTAACCAATAGAATTTCAAGCATTATGGCAGTTTTAAGTGACCCTATTTCTGACTTTCTCACCCGCCTGAAAAACGCATCGCGAGCAGGTAATGAGTCATTCAGCGCCCCTCACTCCAAAATCAAGGAGTCGATCGCAAAAATCCTTCAGGATGAAGGCTACATCTGGAACTACGAGGTAGACACTACCGGCAAGTTTCCTGAGCTGAAGGTGAAAGTCAAATACACCGATAATGGCGATCCCATTCTCACAGATATCAAGCGTGTTTCCAAACCAGGAATACGTCGTTACGTTGGTGCAGGAGAAATCCCGCGTGTCCTCAATGGCCTTGGCATCTCCATTGTTTCCACCTCCAAGGGAGTGAAAACAGGAGCCGCTGCTCGCAAGGAGAAGCTCGGAGGTGAAGTCCTCGCGTTTGTCTGGTAGGTCTCAGCCCCATTAATAAATTTCAAAGGAGTATAACACCATGTCTCGTATTGGATTAAAAGATATCGTTTTGCCCGAAAAGGTGAGCGTGAAGGCTGACAGCAATGGTCATGTCACTGTTGAAGGACCCAAGGGCAAGCTTGAGTGGAACATGCCCGAGGGTATCTCACTTGAGGAAGCTGATGGCACTGTGGTAATCAAGCGTGCATCCGAGCACCGCCGTCACAAGGCACTTCACGGAACATCCCGCAGCTTGATTAGCAATATGGTTGAAGGGGTTAGCAACGGTTTTGTCAAGGAACTGGAAATCCAGGGAGTTGGCTTCCGTGCTGCTGTCAAAGGCAAGGAGCTTGACCTCAACCTGGGCAAAAGTCATCCCATCTTGCACCCGATCCCAGAGGGGATCAGTGTCACTGTTGACCAAAACACCAACATCAAGGTTGAAGGAATCGACAAACAAGCAGTCGGGCAATTTGCGGCTGAAGTTCGTCGCTATTATCCACCAGAGCCGTTCAAGGGTAAGGGTGTTCGATATGTAGGTGAGCGAGTCCGCCGCAAGGCTGGCAAGAGCGTTCAGTAATCAAAACAGATAGATCATTATATCAAATATTCATTTCAGAACAATGAGCACTCTCAATCGTAAAAAAGTTCGCCAGCGTATTCATCGCCGCATACGTAAGAAAGTTGCCGGTGACGCGACTTGTCCCCGCCTGGCTGTAAGTTATTCTAATCAGCACATCTATGCCCAGATCATCGATGATGTTGCCGGTGTAACCCTGTGTGCTGCCTCGAGCCTCGACAAAGGCGTCGAAAAAGCCGCTTCCAACCAGGCAACCGCCCAAAAGGTGGGTGAGCTGGTTGCAAGCAGGGCCAAGGAGGCCAATATCTCCAAGGTCGTATTCGATCGTGGCGGTCACCTCTACCACGGAAAAATCAAGGCACTTGCAGACGCAGCTCGTGAGGCCGGTCTTCAATTCTAATCCATTTCAAAACCATGGCTGAAAATCCAAACGAAAACAACACTCCGGCTGAAGCAGAAGATGCTCCAGCGACTGAGGCCGTAGATGCTCCAGCAGCAGAAGCAGCAGAAACCCCGGCTCCAGCAGCAGCTGATGAGACTCCAGTGGCAGAGGCTACAAAGGCTCCAGCTTCCGAAGCCGTTGAAACCAAGCCCGCTGAAAATACTGAAGCACCAGCTCAAGCAAAACCTGCAGGTGATCAAAATGGTGATCGCCGTGGTGGGCGTGGACGTGGAAATGGCCGCCCCCAGAGGCAAGCGCCGCCCAAGCCTATGACGGACGACGGCAAGGAGCTTACTGAAAAGGTGGTTTTCATCAATCGCTGTGCCACTGCCACCAAGGGTGGTCGTCGTTTCAGCTTCTCTGCCCTGATGGTTTCAGGTGACAAGGAAGGCCGTGTCGGCGTCGGTTTTGGTAAAGCTCAGGAAGTGTCAGAATGTATCCGCAAGGGTAGTGAGGACGCGAAACGTTCTCTAGTCCGCATGAAAATTGTGGATGGAACCATTCCCCATGAGGTTCAAGCCGAACATGGTGGGGGAGTTGTTCTCTTGAAACCTGCTTGTCCCGGAACCGGTATTATTGCCGGAGGCGGGGTTCGTGCTGTCTGCGAAGCTGTTGGAATTACCGATGTGCTTGGTAAATCACTTGGCTCGAACAATCACTCCAACGTGGTGAAGGCTACCATGAAGGCTCTTTCCCAGCTGCGCACTCGCGAGGAAGTTCTCGCAAGACGTGGCAAAAAAGTGAAGGAGTCCATCTAGGCTGAAATCATCAATAACTTTCATAACAAACATCTAACGATATGAATTTACACAATCTTAAACCACGCCCCGGTGCCAAGCACCGGATCAAGCGTCTTGGCTGCGGTGAGAGCTCCGGTCTTGGTAAAACCTCAGGCCGTGGCCACAAGGGTCAGAAGTCACGTTCCGGTGGAGGTGTTCGCCCAGGCTTTGAAGGCGGCCAGATGCCACTGCATCGCCGCTTACCCAAGCGGGGTTTCAACAATGTCCGTTTTCAAGACAAAGTGGCTGTTGTCAATGTATCCTCACTCGATGAGCGTTTTGAGGATGGTGACACCGTGAATATGGAGACCCTCAAGGCAGCACGTCTTGTCAAGGGAACCTATGATGGCGTCAAGGTATTGGGCAACGGCGATCTTTCCAAAAAACTTACCGTGTCGGGTTGTAAAGTCAGCGCGGCAGCAAGAGAAAAAATTGAGAAAGCGGGAGGTAGCATTACCGAAGGCCAACAGTCTGAGGAGTAAGCCCTTGCGTCTCATCCCATGAATCAGATCCATCATGGAGAGGAGGTGCTCTAGCACTTCCTCTTTGTGCATCCTGATCTTTTGGTATGCGGATGCGACGCTGTCCTGGCACATTACACAGTTTTATCATTAACAACCGATAACAGCACACTGATGATCTCAGCATTTGCGAGCACATGGAAGGTTCCGGAACTTCGGGAGCGCATTCTTTTCACCTTGGCCATTGTCGTTATCGTCCGCTTGGGCGTACACGTCACACTGCCCGGGGTTGATGCCAGCGTCATAGCCGAATATTTGGCTGACAAACAGAAAAGTGGAGGTGACAGCGGTCCCGGTGCCGCCGTGGGTGCCATGCTTGGCTTTTTCTCTGGTGGTGGTCTGCAAAAGATGGGTGTCTTTGCGCTCGGTATTATGCCGTATATTTCGGCTTCCATCATGATGCAATTGATGACGGCAGTCGTTCCCAAACTCTCGAAGCTTGCCAGAGAAGATGGTGGCCGCCAGAAAATCAATCAATACACCCGCGTTATCACGATCATCATCGCCTTGGTGCAGGGTTACCTGTTGGCAATCAGCTTGAAAAACCCGGGCAATATTCCCGGGCTTCAGGGAATTTCCAAATTTGGCGAGGTTGTACCCGATCATGGCTTTGTTTTTATCGCAATGACTGTGCTAACGATCGTGACCGGCACCTTGCTACTCATGTGGCTGGGGGATCAGATCACGGAGCGTGGACTTGGTAACGGTATTTCCCTGATCATCACTGTGAATATTATTTCGGCCCTTCCTGGTGCGCTGGTGATCACCTGGCAAACCCTCGTCTCGGGTCCGGATGCCGGAGTTGGCGCTGCGGCTTTCCTTGTCTTCCTGGTTGCATTCCTGATCTTTGTCATTGCTGCTGTTATCGCTATCACCCAAGCACAGCGTCGCATCGCAGTGCAGTATGCCAAACGTGTCATGGGACGCAAACAGCTGGGTGGGCAGACCCAGTATTTGCCTCTCAAAGTGAACTATGCAGGTGTGATGCCCATTATTTTCGCCACAGCTATCCTGTCTCTGCCGGCATTTATCCTCTCTTCAGCTTTCCCCACAGCCCAGTGGTCACAGAGTATTCAGAATGCCTTGGCGGGTGGTGGCCTCACCTATTATATAGTAGCTGGTCTGATGATTTTCTTTTTCTCTTACTTTTGGGTGGCTACCATGTTCCAGCCCAGCGAAATTGCTGAAAATCTCAAGCGTAGCGGGGGTTACATACCAGGTGTTCGCCCAGGCAAGCCAACGGCTGAGTTTCTGGATTTCACCATGACACGCCTGACTTTTGCTGGCGCGATTTTCCTGACCATCATCTTTATCCTGCCTTGGATCGTATCCCAAATGCCTCGGGGCATTATCGGCAAGGAACTGCCTTTCCTGGTAACCTCCTTCTTTGGAGGCACGAGCCTGCTGATTCTCGTCGGTGTGTTGCTTGATATGATGCGCCAGGTTGAAACCCATTTGCTGCAACGCCATTATGACGGTTTCCTGCGTAAGGGCAAAATCAAGGGTCGTTACGACCGCTTGCAAAACACGGGTGAGCGTGCCTCTGGCGGTACGATTGTTTATCTCTGGGTATTCATTGCCATACTCATCGTTGCTGCCGTTTCCTATTGGATTTATCAAGGTGGCTAATCCTGTGACTTTGTTTTGTTCATTCAGAGCCCGGGGTAGCCACATGCGCTCCGGGCTTTTTATTTGTATCGTCTCGATAATCTATTCTGCCAATTACCAACTCAAAGCGCTCCAGATCCCATGAACTTGTCAGAACATGATCAATTGTTTGAAGAAATTCTCGCTGCAAGAGAGAGGGTATACTCCTTGGGCGAGGTAACCCCGCTAGAGTCTGTTGAGATTCCAGGGCTGAGCTGTAAGGTCTGGGTCAAACGTGAGGATCTGGGGCCGATCAAGGCCTACAAATGGCGGGGAGCCTACAATGCAATGGCAGCCTTGAATGCTGATGAGCGCCTACATGGGGTGGTCACGGCTTCAGCAGGGAATCATGCCCAAGGTGTGGCGCTTGCTGCCAAGGCCATGCAGTGCAAAGCAGTCATCCACATGCCGCGTGCCACCCCGGAAGTCAAACGCAGCGAAGTTCAGCGTCTTGGAGCTGAAATGGTCGAAATCAGGCTGGTGGGAGACAGCTATGACGAGGCGGCAGATGCAGCGAGGAAGTTTTGTGACGAACACGGGGGCGTTTATATCCACCCCTATGATGATTTAATGGTCATGGGAGGGCAGGGCACTCTGGCCGATGAAGTCGTCATGAGCGGGGTAGGTCCCTTCGATCGTGTCTACGTCGCCGTAGGTGGAGGAGGATTGGCTGCAGCGCTGGGTTGTTGGCTCAAGAAATATTGGCCCGGGGTGAAGATCTATGGGGTTGAGGGTGTGGAACAGGCCTCCATGGCGGCTGCCATCGAGGCAGGCCACCCGGTGCAGCTCGATTATGTGGATGTGTTTTGTGATGGCACTGCCGTTCGCAAGGTGGGAGATCTGACTCATAAGTATTGTTCAGAATACATGGATGGCATGGTCATGGTCAGCAATGATGAGGTGTGTCACTCGATTCGCACACTATGGGAGAGTTTGCGGGTTATTCCCGAGCCAAGCGGAGCCATGGCGTTAGCGGGCTTTCAAAAGCATTATGATGGGGGAGAGATACAGGGTGGGGAAAAAGTGCTGTGTATCGTCAGTGGTGCTAACATGGATTTTGCCCAGCTTGGGGCGATTGCACACAGGGCCGGCATAGGTTCGAAGCATCGCAGATTTCTCCGTGTGCCCATCCCAGAAGGAAGAGGCTCACTGGTTGATTTTTTGAGCCAACTACCATCAGCCATCAGTATTATCGATTTGCAATATGGAAGGATCGATTCCGCCGTGCAATATCCTGTGCTGGGTTTGATCGGCTCTGAGCAGGACTACGACGATCTCGACAAGGTGCTCGATAAGCGTGGTGTGTCGGCCAGTGATGTATCGAGGGATGAGGATGTCGATTACCGTATTATCAATTACGCCGCCGAGCTTTTCACCCATCCACTGTTTGTGAATATCGAATTTCCAGAACGTGCCGGGGCATTGCTTGAATTCATGTCGGAGGTCAAGGACCTGGCCAACCTTTGTTATTTTAACTACACATATTCGGGGGAGCGAGTAGGCCGAGCATTGGTGGGCATGGAGTTCAACACACCGGAAGAACAAAAGCTTTGTTTGCAGAGAATCATGGATATGCCTGGTCATCAGCGGGGGGGTATTCGGGCCGCGCGAGAAGTCAGCGATGAGACCTTCCTGCGCTTGACGGGTGAAAAGCGTGATGTTCACTGAGGATGGAATACCCTTTCCCTGAATTTAGGGCTTGCTTGCGGTGTCCCCAGACGTTAATCCCCCTGCACATCAATTACTTCCCATGGGTAAGCAACATAACAAAATCATCAAGCGTAGCCGCCGCAAGCAGTATCTGAAGCGCAAGAAAGAGCAGGTCAAAGCTGCCATCGCACAGAAAAAATCAGAGCCATCCAAGAAGGCTGCCAAAAAAGCCACCAAAAAAGTAGCGAAGAAGGCAGCAACAAAGAAAGTAGCGAAGAAGGCAGCAACAAAGAAAGTGGCAAAAAAGGCTGCCAAGAAAACAGCCAAGAAGGCTGCCAAAAAAGCCGCTCCCAAAAAGGATGATTAACAAAACCCGGGTTGGAGTGCCCGAATCTCAGTAATTTTACTTACGCTTTTGAAGCTGGCTGTGGAAAACAGCCAGCTTTTTTTGTTCATGGTTCCACCCAGGCAAAACCACTGGGTGGGAAAACCTTAGTCTGAGCCGAGGTTACCTCTCTCTGGCTGTCCAGCCAACGACCTCATTTTTGACAAATTCAACAGAGGCTCCGCGGCGCGGCACATAGTGAACCGTCGGTTGGTATCCAAGGCCATAATACCTGTATCGGCAGCCGCGATATCCATAGCCGTAGTATGGCGCCAATTCATGACTAAATACCGGGACCATGATGTTGTAGTGCCAGCGCTCAAAATTTTGACCATGCTGGACACCGGAAGTTTTATGATCCGGGTCTCCCATGGCGAGAAATACGGCAGGCTTGCTCATGCCCTGTGCAATTTTTCCTTCACGGACCAGGTTTTGTTCATTGGTCGTGAGTTTTTCAAAGATTTGCGGATTGCGCTGGATGCGCTTCTCTGGAGTGCTGGCACAGCTGCTAAGTAACACAGCCACAGGCAGAAGAAGACAGGTGAATATTCGCATGACATCATAGACTAGATGACAATGACCTTGTTTGCCAATGACCATTGTCGGCAAAAAATAAAAAAGGTGAAGAAACATGCTTGCCAAATCAATGCAACAGCGAGCAAAGTTACCCCGTGCTCAGTGAGCTGTATTGCGATACCAATATATTCCATGTCCGAAGAAATCATTCCAGCCGACGAACTAGAAGATGCCCTCAAGCGTTGCCCTGAGTGGGAAATAGAAGGCGAAGCCATCACCCGTACCATCGAATTTGAAGAGTATATGGAGGGCATTGATTTTGTGAATGATCTCGCTGAGATCGTCAACGAAGCCCAGCATTACCCTGAAATTGATATTCGTGATCTTACGGTCACCATCCGCCTCAAAACCGAGGACATTGGTGGAGTGACGGAAATTGACGTTGAGCTTGCGTCTCGCATCGATAACCTCGTCGATTAGAACTGATCTGTTCCGATGGGCTGATCCACCGCAGTGGTGCCCACATTTCCATTTTGATTAACCAGCAGTTGCCTTTTGTGCTACTGCTGGTTTTTTATTCAGTATTATGGCTCCCGCGTAATGCTATCGCGGTAGCAGGATCTGGTCGTTCTGCATGCCTGTGATTTTCTGCAGACCGGATACAAATCGCCACATGATGACCAGGAGGATAATCAGCATTGGCACGCCTATGACGGCAAAGCCCCAACCGGTTAATTTGGCAACCCCATCGTTAAAATCCTCTTGCGAGGATGTGTTGCCGTTGAGGAAATACATCGCCAAAAAATAATTCATCACCATGCTGAGAAAGAAAGATCCTGCGAGAAGAACAGTGCCGGAAAAGATCAGCTTCTTATACTCGGATTCCGCGGATATTTCGCCGACTCGCTTCTCGATGGAGGGGATGTCGAAAAACTCCGGATTATAGAGGAATACCCTGATGAGTGGTGTTTTGGTCCAATGCGATAAGAAGATGGTGATACCAAAAACAAAGGGAATAGCGGCCTCCTTGAGAGCAAACCATTGAGGTGCCTGAGCGTCGACGGTGCCATTGTCCTTGTATGCCATGATGGCAATGCCACCTGTAAGTAAAATGCTGACAACACCTAGGATGGAGAAAAAGTTCGGCTTTCTGGTTTTGAACAGGTGATGGACACCGTAAACCAGCGGTAGGGACACGGCGACACACATGCCTGCCACAGGACCGATGTGCCACATCTTATCGCCGTGCTTACCCAAATAACTCAGTGCAACAATGGGAATGAGCACATTCCACATGATATTAGACAAGGGGTGCTCTTGTTGTTTGTTGCTCATGGTATTTGAGTCCAAGTGTGGACGGCAGCTCCAAGCTGCAGATTTGGCAAGCTGTGCTAGACTAAGGCACTTGGAGGTGCCGATAGAGAAGTCGCATCAGCAATCAGACCTTGCCGTAGATGGAGTTGCCTGTGGAGAGTAGGTCATCACAGCACTCCTTGAGGCGGTCACACAGGCTTTGCTCGGCTTTTTTGAGGTAGCCTCGCGGATCGTAGGTTTTTTTGTTGCCGACCTCGCCATCTATTTTGAGAACACCTTCAATATTCTCACAGATGTGGGTGACAATGGGACGGGTAAACGCATACTGCGTATCTGTATCAATGTTCATCTTCACTACTCCGTAATCCAGAGTTTCACGGATGTCGGAGAGCTCCGAACCAGAGCCCCCGTGGAAGACAAGGTCCATTTCCGCCTCTTTGCCGTATTTCTCCATCACGGCATTCTGACCATCACGTAGAATGGTTGGCTTGAGCTTTACTGAGCCGGGCTTGTAGGCGCCATGAACGTTGCCAAAAGTCGCGGCGAACATGAAGCGGCCGATGCCATTGAGGGTTTCATAGACCTGCACCATGTCTTCGGTCGTGGTGTAGAGCTTCTCTGCAGGGAGCCCCGAAGTGTCATGGCCATCTTCTTCTCCACCAACGCATCCGGCCTCGATTTCCAGAATGATGTCCAGCTCAGCACATTCCGCCAGTAATCCCTTGGATATTTCGAGGTTTTGCTCGAGGTCCACTACAGAGCCATCAAACATATGAGAGTTGAAAAGGGGACCTTTGCCTTCGGCGATGCGTTTGCGTGATGCGTCAAGAAGTGGTCTCAGGAAGCTGTCGACTTTCTCCGGGTGGCAGTGGTCGGTGTGAAGTGCCACCAGTATATCGTATTTTTCAGCAAGGAGATGAGTTGCCTCCGCCAAAACGATCGCGCCAAAGGCCTCATCGGCTACAGCAGTTCCGGAGGCGAAACTGCCGCCACCGGTCGAAACCTGGATGATGCCGTCGGATCCTGCTTCTGCAAATGCCTTTAAAGCACCATTGATCGTGACAATGGAAGTAACATTGATGGCAGGATAGGCGTAGCCACCCTCTTGGGCGGCATCGAGCATGGCGGCATATTGTTCAGGAGTAGCAACTGGCATGCGGATGCTTTATCACATGCCCTATGCGGATGCAAGCGAAGCCCATGCCTGTTGCCTACAAATCCTCGATGGCATCCACACAAAAGCGGGTCCAAGTCTCGAGCCTGTCGTAGAGAGGCCCCCTGAGTTCATCCAGAGTGCAAAAGGCGAGGTTGGCAATGGCATCCTCATTGGCCCTGACTTCATCCGTTTCCAGATCAATCATGTGAACAACACCCAGATGTACTTTGCCCACTTCGTTGGAATCATCATTGAGCAATGCAACAATACGGTTGGTATGTCCGGCAGCGATATTAAGTTCCTCATCAATCTCGCGCTCGACACCAGCAATGTAGGTTTTCTCCCCGAGGTGATCTTCCCTTTGGTCGACCGGGTTGATATGTCCACCTACACCAATGGAAACCTGTGCATGTAGCCTGGACTCCCCGCCTGCCTTGCCACGAGTGTAGTGGAGGTATCGATCACCTTGCTCGCTTTTGTGCCTGAATATGCAGTAGGGGATGAGCTGTTTGTGGGAGGGATCATCCTCAGCAGCACCGCGGTCCATAAAGAAGTTGTTCTCCGGATGAAGTAGCGAGGGCAAGTAGCGATCCATGTCCGTGTTGATGCCTTGAAAATCGCCGAGATTGTTGAAAAGCTCGCGGGTTACAACGAGGATTTGTTCTCCTTGGTAGTCTTTCATAGTCGTAATGATTCGTTAAAGTCCGGATGATTGGGTGCGGACATAGTTGATGATGTGCTCGTCTTCCTCTCCCGAGGCCCAGACATGGCGTAAAAAATCAGCGAGGTGGATGTCTCCATGGTCGCGCAGGAATTTGCGATCGCCACCACAGCCGAACATCATATCCGGATCAAGTTCGCCCCTGAGTTTGGCGCGAGCTTTAGTCAGAATTCTGGGGAAATAGGCAAGATCGTCCAAAGTGTCACCAAATGTAGGGAGGTCATCCCTGCTGATTTCATGGGTGCTGGCAATGCCTTTTTGCTTGATGAGAAAGTAGTCACGCCTGACGGCTGCAATCAACAGTGCGGTCGATTCTGCCGGAGCGCCATCCTCAACGAGATCCTCGACAAAATCAAAAAGTTCACGAGGTTTGTATCCAATGGAGGCAAGAAATGCGAGATCCTCACTGCTGTAGTAGGAGCCAAATTCCTTGTTGCCGCCGCGGTAGGATTCCACGCAGCGGCGGAATAACTCAAGAAATTGCTCATCCCAGGTCATGACGGAGTGAAGCTATGGGGCATTGGCAGGATGGGCAAATGAAAAACGGTGTACATTGCCCGTACACCGTTTTTAGGGTATCTGATAACCAGATAAATATCAGCTGGCGCGTCCCGAGTAGCTGCCGTCCGTGGTGTTAATCTTGAGCTTGTCACCGGGTTTGACAAAGAGAGGAACCTGGATGACCAGGCCAGTTTCAAGAGTTGCCGGCTTGGTAGGATTATTGGCCGTATCTCCCTTGATTCCATCTGAAGACTCGGTGACGGTGAGCTCCACGACAGCGGGAACATCCACGGTAACAGGGTTGCCCTCAATGAAGAGAATCTCAGCCATCATGCCCTCGGTGAGATAGTCCTTGTTGCTGCCAATGAGGTCCTTGTCCAAAGTTACCGTTTCATAGGTATTCATGTCCATGAAGTGATAGCCGCTTGGGTCGGCGTATGAGAACTCCAGCTTTTGTCTGTCTGTCTCCACGATTTCCACTTTATCACTGGATGCAAAGCGAATGGTCTTGGTTTTTCCTGATTGAAAAGAGCGGATAGTGGCTGCAATAAGGGCGTTGCCCTTGCCCGGGGTGCGGTGTTCCAGGTGAAGAACGATTCCGGTTTCACCTTCATACTTGATGCATTGGCCGCGTTTGACATTGGTTGCTACGATAGACGCCATGAGGATGTTGGTTTTGAATGTTGATGTTGTTTGAGAAGAGATGAGAAAACAGGCCGCAGTCTGCTCGCAGATAGGGAAGTTGCAAGTTTGAAGTGCTACCAATTGAGATGCTATTTGGGCCAGTGCAGGATGATGCGTGGTGCCTCCAGACTGCTGCGCAATTCGTCATAGCGGGATGGGGCATGCAAGCGCACCCTCAGCTGCACGGTATCACCTGTGAGCTGCGCTCCATCTGAGACGGGAACTTGGTAATAGCGTGTTGTTTTGCCTCTGGGAATGACCAGTGGTTTTGGTTCGGTGAGTGTGAGTCCTTCGAGCGGGCGCTTGCCAAGCACGGGGGCAGCTTTGTCCTTGTGCTCCAGATTGACTTCTATGAGCTCGTCGGTGTTGTTGTATAAACAGGGGAACTCAATGGCGGCGCCGGCTTTATTATCCAGAATGTAGCTAAATTTCAGCTGACACTCTTTTTCGCTTATCCTGGTAATTATTGCATCCTCCACATGAAAAGAAACCATGCTGAAGTCGACCTTGGCGCCGGCAGGTGTGCGGATTACTGGAGCTGTTACGGCATGCTCAGTGCCGCAAGAACACAGAACCAGTGAAGCAAATGCCAATATCCACAAAGGTTGTGCCATGTGCAGGATGATCAGATGAGTTTGAGGCGCGCAAAGTCCTGCGTATCGACAAGGCCGACAGGTTTTTGGTCTCGGTCCAGGACAACGATGTCATCAATGCGGTGCGTGCCAATCGTGGTGATAGCCTCAGCCGCCAAAGAGTCCGAGGACAGGGTAATTGGATCAGATGTCATAAACTCACTTACAGGAGAGCTGCCGACTTCATGATTATCCTGATAACAGCGGGCAAAGTCACCGTGAGTGAAAATGCCGGCCATGGAGCCATCTTCGTTGACGATGATGCATGCTCCTGTCCGCGCCTTGCTCATTTGTGAGAGTGCATCCTGGACCGTGTTGGTGGGTTTGATAATCGCGAGGGCATCTCCGCTTCGCATGATGTCACTCACCTTGGTGAGAAGTGCCCTGCCAAGCGAGCCGCCCGGGTGGAATTTTGAGAAGTCTTCCTCGGTGAAACCTCTTGATTCGAGTAATACCATGGCCAGAGCATCACCCATGACGAGCATGGCGGTTGAGGAGGAGGTGGGAGCAAGGTTGAGGGGGCAGGCTTCGCGCTCGACTTCAGTGAGGAGGGTAGCATCGCTTTGTTGATCAAGGGTCGAGCCACCCCTGCCGGTAATACTGATGATTTTAACGTCAAAGCGTTTGATGAATGGTAGTAGGTCCAGTAATTCGGTGGTTTCTCCGGAGTAGGAGAGAGCAATGATGGCATCTCCATCCGAAATGATGCCAAGGTCGCCATGTAGGGCGTTCTGAGAGTTGAGTACGACGGCCGTGGAGCCTGTTGAATTCAAGGTCGCTGCGATTTTGTGGCCAATGTTGCCCGATTTGCCGATGCCCACAACGACGATTTTCCCCCGGTTTTCAATACAGTCCCGCAGCATGGAGACGGCGTCTGCGAAGGAGTTGCCCAAGGAGGTGCAAACATTTTCCAGCTCCTTGATTTCCATCTCAAAGATCCTTCTTCCACGCTCCTCATAATTTTCGTCGCTCACGCATTGAGTCCTAAACAAGTGGACGCAACTCATAAAGGGTAAAAGTTGCATGAATCGGGGATTGGGCCACTTTTTCTATGGTTTTTTCTTGCCATCAGGACAACTTCTGGCATTTTCCCGCCGCGCACTGCGCACCGCTTTTGCGACCCGTTCGTCTAGCGGTTAGGACTCCGCCCTTTCACGGCGGCAACACGGGTTCGAGTCCCGTACGGGTTGCCATTTCACCCCAGCTCTGAATTCCAGGGTTGGGGTGAATTGTTTTTAGGTATTGTGCCCTACCTGAGGGACGAGAACGCAAGCCGCACAGCCCCACAGGGGTGCATGCGGCCAATGTATATGACCCATCTGCGGAGGAGCAGATTGTGCACATTGCTTGGCCTGCCGGTCGCGTGCTAGAGATAATCGATGGGCTCCAGGCAATCCAGGTTTACAAGGAATGCATCCATCGCATTAAGGGTGATTTCAAAGTGTTTGGCACTCACATTGAAATTAAAAAAGCTGTGATTCATGCCCTCAAAATCAATCAGCTCGCATTTGTTTTTTTTGCGTTTCATCGCCTTGGCGAACTTGGCGACTTGATCATAGGAGACAATAGTGTCTGCCTTTCCGTGGACAAACAGCATCGGACAGAGGCCCTTTTGAACAAGTTTGCAGGGGCTTGTCTGTGTGGCCTTTGCTGAATCGGTAAAGCGCTCAATGGCAGGGTGTTTTTTGTTGATATCGACTATTGCGCTCAAGGCGATGACGGCCAGGGGACGAGCTGAGTAAGCATCCAGTGCGTCGGTCTCGTGGCTCATGGCAAGAGACAGCGCCATCCAAGCCCCGGACGCAGCACCGACTAGCGTTATTCTATTAGGGTCAACCCCCAACTCAGCATGGTTATTTTTGAGCCACAACGTGGCAGCCCGAGCATCATCGAGGGCGTTCTCAGCTGATGCGTCTGACATCGAGGATACCCGGTATTGTATTACAGCTGTTACCATGCCCCTGCTGGCAAAATGCATCGCGTGTGGTGCGAACTGAGTGGTCATGCTCACATCCCACGTGCCACCATGAAAAAAAAGCACAGCAGGCCTGGAATCGGAGGGATGATGGTCCTCTGGGAAAAAGCAATGCGCGTGCAGCGGGATGTCATCCACACTGCGGTAAACGAATGATGTGGCATCCTTGAGTAGTTCGAGATCCCGCTCCAAACTCAGTGGCTTTGCTTCGATTAGTGGGTTCATAGGGGATGCCTTCGGTGCAGTGGATGACCGTAATAGATTGAATGCCAGGACAAGTTGCAAGCTCTTGTTGAGAAAAGGTTTGCTCTGGGCGCTGAATGTTGTCCAATGAAGTGCGTTATGAGGTTCTCTCTTTTTGGTGTGCTTGCGTGGGGAATATTGTCTTTCGGTGGTATCGGATTACATAGTGTCGCAGCCGCGCCCAAGCAAGAGGGCTTGGGGAGATCTCTCGAAGACGTCTACACGTATTGGCGGGAGGCAATGGTTACCCGCAATTATGAGAGATGGCATCAGTCAACAGCCACCCATCGCCGGAAATTGCTCGAGAATCGAATCCATTCAGAGAAGGGAAGTTGGCCGGCCGACATATTTGACCTGCCGACAGATCCCCCGGGCATCCGGGGCTTGCGCTTACTTCGGGCTCGGAGCAAGGGCATGACGGCGAAATCGGTTTATATTGGCAGAGTGGATTTTGGAGCAGGTGGTGGTCAGGCTGACAATCTTCTGGTTTTGAGCTTCCTCTATGAAGGACGGGGCTGGAAGTTTGACACTGCGGAATTCATCAACTTGGATAATATCAAGGATGTTCGTGCCCAGATCGCTGCCGGAAACCTGTCCTACGTGGATTCTGAGGATTTTCTGCCGACGGGAAAGAAACCGGAGATACCGATTACGGTTGCCCGCCCCAAATACATTGGCAAGGTCTATACCTACTGCCCGGGCAGGGAAGTCAAAGTGAGAGTCAACAAGATCAGCAAGCATCGCTTTCAGGATAACCAACAATCAGAGGTGATCATTGGAGGTGTGCGAGATGGTCTGAATGATTTGGTCTATGAAATCAAAGATCTCCCCGGTTACCAGGGTAGTGATCCACTAACACTGCGCATTTACGTGATGTCCCAGATTCAAGGGGTCAAACCGGTAAAGGTATACCAATACCAGACTGCGCAGGGTGAGCAGCCCAAGGCGAGTGGCTCGGCCACTTTTCGAGTGGATCCTGAGATAGGAGCAAGAATTTTGGGTCTACGCTGATTCAGGTCAAGCCATGCCCTGAACCACTGCCTCGATACTTGCCTTGGCATCACCGAAGAGCATGCGGGTGTTTTCCTTGAAGAAGAGTGGATTTTCAACACCGGCGTAACCGGTTGCCATGCTGCGCTTGAGCACGATCACATCCCGTGCGTTCCAGACTTGCAGAACCGGCATGCCGGCAATCGGGCTGTCCGGCTCATCTTCGGCCGAGGGATTGACGATATCGTTGGCGCCAATGACCATAACCACGTCTGTTTCAGGGAAGTCGTCGTTGATTTCCTCCATTTCCATGACGATGTCATAGGGAAGCTTGGCCTCGGCTAGCAGGACATTCATATGGCCAGGCATGCGGCCTGCAACCGGGTGGATGGCAAAGCGGACATTGACCCCCTGATCACGAAGTTTCTGAGTCATGGTCGCAACGGATTGCTGAGCCTGGGCGACCGCCATGCCGTATCCAGGAACAATAACAAGGGACTTTGAGTTCTTGAGCAGCTCTGCAGTTTCCTCGCTGGTAATGGCTACCGCCTCTCCCTGTTCGCCTGCAGCCCCTCCGGACGAGCTTGATTTTTTCGTTCCAAAGCCACCGAGGATAACACTGAGGAATTTGCGGTTCATGGCACGACACATGATGATTGAGAGAATGGCTCCA
The DNA here is from genome assembly GCA_049632765.1 of Akkermansiaceae bacterium. Lineage (GTDB taxonomy): Bacteria > Verrucomicrobiota > Verrucomicrobiia > Verrucomicrobiales > Akkermansiaceae > Oceaniferula. Next base: position 165,919 of record JBNACB010000001.1, read on the forward strand.
CTGGAGCCAACGAGAGCACCGGTAACGATGAGCAGATCATTGGAAAGCATGAATCCAGTGGCAGCGGCGGCCCAGCCCGAGTAGCTGTTGAGCATGGAGATGACAACGGGCATATCAGCTCCCCCGATGGCTGCCACCATGTGTATTCCGAAGAGCAGGGCTAGCACAGTCATGATCAGCAGGGGAATCATCGAGGCGCCACTGCCGGAATGAACAAACATCCAGCCTAGAACGATGCAGGCTACGAGGATGAGTAGGTTGAGCAGATGACGGGCAGGTAGGAGTAGCGGCGCACCACTGATTTTACCGCTCAGTTTGCCGAATGCTACAACGGACCCGGTGAAGGTTACCGCGCCAATGAGAATGCCCAGATAGATTTCGACTTCATGAATGGTTTTCTCAGCCCCTTGGTATGTGTGGCTATCATCAAGATAGGTGGCAAAGCCGACAAGCACGGCGGCGAGGCCAACGAAGCTATGCAGCATTGCAACCAGCTCCGGCATCGCGGTCATCTTGACCCGGGCAGCGAGTATGGCACCAATGATGGCACCGATGATGATGACGGTAATAATAATGCCGTAGTTGCCAACCGAGGCATTAAACAGGGTGGCGCCAACGGCGAGCAGCATGCCGATAATGCCATAGACATTACCTCGGCGGGCTTTTTCCTGATCACTCAAGCCACCGAGGCTGAGGATGAATAGAATGCTGGCAACAATGTAACAGGCAGTGGTGATTCCTTCAGACATGAGATTGATGGATGGTTCGTAGTAAAAAAATAGTCGCTGATCAGTCTTTGCGGAACATGTCGAGCATGCGATGGGTGACGAGAAAACCTCCAAATATATTGATTGTTGTGACCAGAATAGCGACGGCGGAGAGAATGACGATGGTGCCCGAGCTGTTGCCGACCTGCAGCAGAGCCCCGAGGACAATGATGCTGCTGATCGCATTGGTGACACTCATCAGTGGAGTATGGAGTGCAGCGGTGACATTCCAGATGACTTGCCAGCCAACAAAACAGGCGAGGACAAAGACGGTAAAGTGCCCCATGAATTTTTCTGGTGCCACTGAGCCGACACTCAGAATCAGGGCTGCCACTATGGCAATACCGAGCAGACTGCTCCATGCCTTTTTGGGCTGTTCCCTCTCTGTGGTGAGGGGTTCTGGCTCTTTTGTCTGGGAAGCAGGAGGTGAGACGCTGATTTTGGGTGCTGGTGCCGGCCAGGTAATCTCACCTTCCTTGATGATAGTGGTGCCACGGATGACTTCATCATCGAAATTGAGGTCGATCTCACCATTTTTTTCAGGACACAACTCGTCGAACAGATGACCTATGTTATTGGCATAGAGCTGGCTGGCCTGAGCCGACATGCGGCTGGGAAAATCGGTGTAGCCAATGAGGCTTACGCCATGTTTTTTAACAGCCTGGTCTTTCTCGGTAAGTTCACAGTTGCCGCCTTGCTCGGCAGCAAGATCCACGATCACGCTGCCTGCTTTCATGGATTTTACCATGTCTTCAGTAATCAGGAGTGGGGCTGGTTTGCCTGGAATGAGAGCTGTGGTGATGATGATGTCTGTTTCCTTTGCCTGCTCTGCAAACAGAGCCATCTCAGCTTCAATAAACTCCTTGCTCATGACTTTGGCATATCCGCCCTCCCCGGAACCGTCTTCTTCAATCTCGGGATAGATGAATTCTCCACCCATGCTTTTGACCTGGTCAGCGACTTCCGGCCGAGTATCAAATGCACGGACGACAGCGCCCAGGCTTGATGCGCAGCCAATGGCGGAAAGGCCGGCCACACCCGCGCCAATGACGAGCACCCTTGCCGGAGGGACTTTGCCCGCCGCGGTGATTTGTCCGGTGAAGAAGTGCCCAAAATGATTTCCGGCTTCGATCACCGCGCGGTAGCCGGCAATGTTTGCCATCGAGGATAGCGCATCCAGTTTTTGAGCACGCGAAATTCTCGGTACGCAGTCCATTGACAGGACACTGGCACCCTGCGATGCGATCGTCTCGAGCAGGGATGCGTTTTGAGCCGGCCAAAAAAAGCTGATCAGGGTTTTGCCGTGGGTGAGGCGAGCGGCCTCCTCGGTGGTTGGCGGGTTGACCTTGATAATAATGTCGCTCTGTTGCCAAAGTTCATCGGCTGTGTCGACGATGCCGGCACCGGCATCGATCCAGTCCTGATCAGAAATGTCGGCATTGGCACCCGCGCCGGACTCGACGGAGAGCTGGAATCCCAATTTGCTGAGTTTTTCGAGAAGTTTGGTTGAGCCTGCAACACGTTTTTCACCCGGCCGACTTTCCTTGGGGATGCCTATAATCATTAGGGTATTAAAGTGATTCAATGGATTTCGACAATGAGAAAAACAACGCGCTGACCATGCAGCCGTGCAGGTAATCCGGTAACAGCTCATATCGCAGAGATATCAGCTTGAAATTCCCCGGCTATCTGTGCAAGAGACAGGCCGACGTGGACAGGTGGATGATCATAATAGCCGTGATTCTCGCAGCCATTGCTGCAGTACAGGGTGCGCGCTACGTTCGCCGTGGAAGCAGGTCACGCTGGACGGTCCTGTGGATGCTGCTTTGCTTTATGGCGCAGCTCATCGTGCTTAGTATCCGCGGGGAAATGCGTGCCAGCTGTCCGTTGGGAGACACGGCCGAGGTTCTTGTGTTTTCCGCATGGTCCTTGACCATGTTTTACATGGCCGTGGGTTCTGTTTACCGGCTTTCACTTCTGGGTGTTTTTACTGCCCCGCTTGTTTGTTTTTTGCTGTCGCTAGCTCTTATGCCAGGGCTTCTCGACCCCAACCCAGAACGTAAAACCGTGGTAGACGCATGGAGGGAATCACATGCTGCCTTTTCTGTACTTGCCTATGGAGCCCTCGGTTTGGCGGCGGTTTCGGGTGTGATGTTTATCGTTCTCAACAGGCAGTTAAAGGAGGCTCACACGGACACGGGCCTCTTTGACAATCTTCCTCCAGCCCGTGAATTGAGTAAGGTTGTAAGGCGTCTTCTGTTGCTTGGTTTTGCGCTCCTGACCATGGGGCTGGTGTGTGGTTTGGTCATGGAAAAGACAGGAACGGCCAACAAGCATTTGTATGTAGCCTTGGGTCAGTGGCTGGCATACGCAGCCCTCATAGCTCTGGAGTGGAGGCGAGGGATGCCTCCTAGAAAGCTGGCGATGGCAGCGGTAGTGCTTTTTGCGCTGTCCTTGGTGATTTTCCCGTTAATCAACTAGATGGAACTGATATGCATGGGAATCAATCACGAGACCGCACCTGTTGAGGTGAGGGAACATTTTGCCGTGCCCGAGAAAGAGCTTGGATCCAAGGCCAGAGAACTTACCGGGCTGTCAACCATCGCCGAGGGAGTGGTGATATCAACCTGTAACCGCACTGAGCTATACGTGGCTGCAGAGGACCGGCAGGTGGGCGTGGAGGTTTTACAACAATACCTTTCACTGGGTCACAACCGGGAGGATATGTCGCACCTTTACACCAAATGTGGAGACGATGCCAAGCGGCACCTCTTTGCGCTCGTATGTGGTCTGGATTCGATGGTGCTGGGAGAGACGGAAATTTTCGGCCAGGTCAAACATGCATACAAGCTGGCTCTCGAGTCGGGTGCAACCAAAGGTGTTTTGAACCGCCTGTTTCAAAAGTCATTTGCGGTCGGTAAGCGCATCCGCACGCATACCCGCATACAGATGGGCGCTACCTCGGTTGGTAATGTCGCTGTTGACCTGGCAGAGAAAATATTTGGTAAATTAAGCGGTAGCCATGTCATGGTCATAGGTGCGGGGGAAACCAGCCGCCTCGTTGCTCAGAGCATGATCTCGCGAGGAGCTAGTAAGTTGACAGTGACGAACCGCTCCATGGAGCGAGCCGCGTTGCTGGCCGATGAGCTGGATGGGGATGTTGTTCCTTTTGACTCTTGGGAGGAGGCCTTGGTTCAGGTGGATGTGATTGTTTCCTCAACGGGATCCCCAGAGCCAGTTTTGCACGCTGCACAAATTGAGGCAGTTCGCAGGAAACGCAAATTCCGCCCTCTGTTTTTAATTGATATTGCCGTGCCCAGGGATATCGATGCCAAGGCCGGTGAAATCGAGGAGGTTTACCTCTATGATATAGATACACTTAAGCAATTGGCAAATGTCGCGCGAGAGTCACGAGCCAAGCAAGTTGAAATCTGTGAGCAAATGATCGCAGAGGAAATCGATCAGACATCATGAAGCCACTGGTTGTAGGAACACGGGGCAGCGCGCTTGCCCTGGCACAAGCCGAGATGACTGAGCGTGTATTGCGTGACAAGTTTCCCGGCCGCGAAATCGTGCGCAAAATCGTCACCACCACGGGAGACAGGAGAACAGATGTTCCGCTATCTCAGGTCGCAAAATCTGAAGGCGTGCTGGACAAGGGCGTTTTCACCAAGGAGCTCGAAATAGCGCTCGAAAACGAGGAGATCGACCTGGCAGTTCACAGCATGAAAGATGTGCCCACCGTGCTCGCTGATCATTTCGAGATTGCGGGAGCGCTTGAGCGTGCCCCGATGGCGGATGTATTGGTGAGCAAGAAGGCAGATTGCCTTGATGCTCTGCCTGAGGGTGCCGTGATTGCCACCAGCAGCGTGCGTCGACAGCGTCAATTGCAGTGGCTGAGGCCCGACATCAAGCTGGTGGATATCCGCGGTAATGTGCCCACACGCCTGCAGAAGCTGCGTGATAACGAGCAGCTGGATGCCATCATGCTGGCTGAGGCCGGGCTGGTGAGACTCGGCTATGATCTCAGCAAAGAGCTGGAGGGTGGTTTGCGTGCCCTCATCATGCCCACGGAGGAGTTCTTGCCTGCTGCAGGACAGGGTATTGTGGGTTTTGAAATTCGTAAGGGGGATGCTCAGACACAGGCGTGTGTTGATGCCATTAATCATCATGAATCCATGCTGCTATTGCGGGCGGAACGCGAGTTCCTGCGTCTGCTTGATGCCGGCTGCCATACGCCCGTGGGTGTCAAATCATACATTGAAGGCAAATCCCTGTATATGATGGGCAGGGTTTTTGAGGAAGGGACTGATGACGCACCCGCCGAGGCCAGCGCTAAAGGCAAGGCCTCAAAGCCAGAGCGCGTGGCCAAGAAATTATTCAAAGACCTGTCATGAGCGGAATCTGTTATCTGGCCGGAGCGGGTCCTGGGGATCCCGGGCTTGTCACCTTGAAGGCAAAGCAGTGCATTGAGCAGGCAGATGTGCTTGTCTATGACGCTCTCAGTAGCTCTGAATTGCTCACCTGGGTCAAGCCCGGTTGCGAGACCGTTGATGTTGGCAAGCGTGCTGCGGATCACAAGCTTCCACAGGAGCAAATCAACGAGCTGCTGGTGGAAAAAGTCGCAGAGGGGAAAACGGTGGTCAGACTCAAAGGCGGTGACCCGATGATTTTTGGGCGTGGGGGAGAGGAGGCGGCAGCACTCGCCAAGGCGGGTCTGAAGTTTGAAATCATCCCCGGTATTTCATCTGCCTTCGCTGGTCCCATCTATGCCGGTATACCTCTCACTCACAGGGCATATGGTTCCCAACTCACTGTGTTTTCCGGTCATGATTCCAGTGACAAGTCCAGTAGCGACCTCGATTACGCACAGCTGGCCAAGGCCCCGGGAACCAAGGTTTTTTTGATGGGGGTCGCCCGTCTGCGTGAGATCACTTGCAAGCTTGTCGAGCACGGTGCTACGCCCGATACTCCGATCGCGCTAACCCGATGGGCAACTACCGGAAGGCAAAAAACAATCACAGGCACATTGGAAGACATCGCTGATATTGCTGAAGCCACGGCATTCAAGGCGCCGGCTGTGGGTGTGATAGGGCACATAATTAACGAGATGGAAAATATTGAATGGTATGAGAACAGGCCCCTCATGGGGAAGCGTGTGGTGGTAACCCGCAGTCAGGAGCAAGCACCGGAGTTGGTTAACAGGCTTAGTGATCTGGGCGCTGATGTGATTGAGCTGCCTGTATTGAAAATTGTGGATCCTGTTGATAAACGCGCATTCGCTGAGTCTGTGGCCAATGTACACACCTATGACTGGATAATATTCAGTAGCACTAATGGAGTGCGTAGATTTTTTGATGCGTTTTTTGCCCTCTACAAGGACGCCCGTAGTCTGGGTGGTGTTCGCATTGCCACGGTGGGCCCCGGCACGCAAAAGGCTGTCGAGAATTATCGTTTTGCCGTTGATCTCGTGCCGGAGCGCCACATTGCGGAGGGCCTGCTTGAGGCCTTTGAAAAAGAGCATCACATCGACAGCCAGACTGTGCTCTGGGTGCGCCCTGAAAATGCCCGCCCGGTGCTCGCAGAGGGGCTGACACAGCAACATGCCATTGTTGACGAATGTGTAGCCTATCGAATCGAACCAGAGAAGGATGACCCAACAGGTGCGGCTGAGCGCCTTGCTTCCGGTGGCGCCGACATTATCACCTTCACCAGTTCATCCACAGCACGGTATTTTCACGATCTGGGACTCCCATGGCCGGAAGGATGTGTGGCCGCCAGCATTGGACCCATTACCACTGCCAAACTGAAGGAATTGGGCAGGAATGAGGTTGTCGAAGCAGAAAGTCACAATATCGAGGGTCTTGTCACTGCCATTGTGGACCACTTTTGTGGCAGCTGAGTGCTTATTTCGCTTGCAATGGAGCGGTTTTGGGGCCAACTTGATCTCGCCGAATAAGTATCCTTATAAACAAACTAAGGTTTAAATGATTCATTTTCCCGATCACGCACCCCTCAATGATGAGCAAAAAAACCAGCTTGCTACATCTCTAGGCTCTTTGAATCCAGACCAGCTGTTCTGGGTCAGTGGTTTTTTAGCTGGCTCCGGAACCGGAAGTGCACAAGTTTCAGCGGCATCATCAGGTGCGGGTGCAGTGAGCCAGAAGCTCACTATTCTCTATGGCACGGAGTCTGGTAATTCGGAGGCGCTGGCCAGTGAGCTCGTCACCCAGGCCAAGCAAAATGGCTACCAACCTTCCTTGCTTAATATGGCAGACGCCTCTGCCGCAAGTTTGCAAGATGTCGGGCGCTTGCTCGTGGTGGTAAGCACATGGGGCGACGGAGAGCCGCCCGAGTCAGCGGAGGGTTTCTACAATTCACTGATGCAGGAAGAAGTGCAGCTGGATGGTGTTGATTTTTCTGTCTGTGCCTTAGGCGACACCAGCTATGACCAGTTTTGCCAGACAGGTAAGGAGATGGATGCGAGATTGGAAAAACTCGGCGCCAGACGTATTGTCGAGCGAGTTGACTGTGATGTTGACTATGATGATGCCTTCAAAGGTTGGGCAAAGCTGATCTGGGCGGAGTTTGGCTCGAGTGCATTAGCGACAGGCCAGCCAGAGGTGCAGCAGGCCAGCCAGCAGGTTTATGATCGAAACCACCCTTTTCCTGCCGAGGTCATTGAGAACCAACTACTCAGTGGCAGCCGCTCAGCCAAAGAGACCTATCATATTGAGTTGGCACTCGATGGCTCGGGCATGACCTACGAACCGGGTGATGTGCTCGGTGTCATGGCTCGCAATGCTGAAGATGTTGTCAGCGAGTTTATCAAAGCAGGTGGTCTTGATCCGAATGCTATTGTGGAGGTCAAGGGTGAGGCAGCAATGCCATTGAACACCGCGTTGAGTACACATCTCGATATCACTAGCCTCTCTCGCAAGGTGGCCAGCTCATGGCAGGAGATCAGCGGCTCTGCGGAGTTGGCGACCCTTTTATCTCCGGATTCCAAGGATCAGTTCAAGGATTGGTGTGATGGACGTCAAATTGTCGATCTGCTTGAGCTCTATCCTGCACCGGCACTGGAGCCTCAGCAATTGGTTGATATTTTGCGCAAGCTCCCGGTTCGTTTGTATTCGATTGCATCGAGTCTGAGCGCACACCCTGGCGAGGTTCATCTTACGGTTGCCGCGGTGAGATATCAGACTCATGGCAAGAACCGGAAGGGGGTGGCATCCACTTTTCTGGCTGATGATGCGCCCAAGGGATCCAAGGTCTCTGTTTATACGCATCACAACAAGAATTTCCGCCTTCCTGAGAGTAGTGATACTGCCATCATCATGGTGGGACCCGGTACCGGCATTGCACCGTTTCGTGCATTTGTAGAGGCACGTGCCGCCCAAAAGGCCAAGGGTGAGAGCTGGTTGTTTTTTGGCGATCAGCATTACAACGAGGATTTTCTCTATCAGCTCGAATGGCAGGAACATCTCAAAAACGGGGATCTCTCCCGGATCGATGTTGCCTTCTCACGTGATCAGCCGCACAAGGTCTACGTCCAGCATAAGCTCGCCGAGCATTCCGCAGATGTCTGGAACTGGCTGCAAGGAGGTGCCCACTTTTATGTCTGCGGGGATGCCTCACGCATGGCCAAAGACGTTCACGAGGCGCTGCTTGATATTGTTGCCACTGAAGGAAAGATGAGCCACCAGGAGGCAGAGGATTACGTGAACAACCTCAAAAAAGACAAGCGTTACCAGAGAGACGTCTATTAACTACATTGCATTATCAACAGGCTCTGCAAGAGCCACCAATGACAAGAATCATGAGTAAAGAGATCAAACTATCAGCAAACGAACCCCTGAAGGTTAACAGTGAATATCTGCGGGGAACATTGGCCGAGGAAATAGCCGATGCCAGTACCGGTGCGATATCTGCCGATAGTCAGCAGCTGAGCAAGTTCCACGGTATGTATCTTCAGGATGACAGGGATGTGCGCAAGGAACGCCGGCAGAAAAAACTCGAAAAAGCATTCAGCTTCCTGATCCGTGTGCGCCTTCCGGGTGGGGTGGCAACCCCGGGTCAGTGGCTGGCCATGGATCACCTCGCGGACCAATATGCCAACGGAACTCTCAAAATCACCACGCGCCAGACCTGGCAGCTTCATGGTGTGATTAAAAACAATCTCAAGGCGACGATTCAAGGCATGGACAAGGTTCTGCTTGATTGTATAGCTGCCTGTGGAGACGTGAACCGTAACGTGATTTGCAATGCGAACCCGCATTTGAGTGATGTGCACGCTGAAGCTGTGCAGTTGTCACGCGATATTAGTGAACATCTCTTGCCGCATAGCCGGGCCTACCATGAGATATTTCTCGATGAGGAAAAGGTGATAAGCACAGAGGAAGAAATTGAACCCCTCTATGGCAAAACCTATTTGCCTCGCAAATTTAAGATCAATGTGGCAGTGCCACCCGGTAACGACACTGACATCTATGCACAGTGCCTCTCATTCATCGCCATTGTGGAGGACGGCAATATTGTTGGTTACAACGTCACAGTGGGTGGGGGCATGGGGATGACCCATGGGAAGTTGGAAACCTTCCCACGCACTGCAGACCTGATTGGTTTTGTCACGGCAGACAAGGCAGTGGACGTGGCAGAGAAGGTCATGTTAGTTCAGAGGGACTTCGGTGACCGTACAGATCGTAGACAGGCACGCCTCAAATATACGGTGGAACGCATGACTGCCGAAGGCTTCCGTGACAAGCTCGAGGAGTATCTTGGCTACAAGCTGGAGCCTGCCAGGGACTTTAAATTTGAATACAATGGTGACCGTTTCGGTTGGGTACAGGATGACAAGGGCAATCATCACTACACGCTCTTTGTGCCCGGAGGTCGGGTCAGGGACACCGAGACATTTCCGTTGAAATCAGGTATTGCGGCCATCGCTGATGTGCACAAGGGAGAGTTCCGGATGACGGCCAACCAGAATCTGGTCATTGCCAACATTGCCGATGAGCACAAAGAGGAAATCGAGGCGCTCATGAAGCAATACAAGTTGCTTGATAGCAATGAGCAATCCGCTCTCAGGCTCAACTCGATCGCATGCGTCGCATTACCAACTTGCGGATTAGCTCTGGCCGAGGCGGAGCGTTACCTCCCTGAGGTGATCACCGAGCTTGAGGATGTTGTGGAGGAAGCGGGGCTGCGCAATGATGCCATTACCATTCGCATGACCGGTTGCCCTAATGGTTGTGGAAGACCTTATCTTGCTGAGATCGGTTTTGTGGGTAAGGCTCCGGGTAAGTACAATGTTTATCTCGGTGGTGGTTTCCACGGGCAGAGGCTTAACAAACTGTATCGTCAATCCGTGCCAAGTTCTGAAATCAAGGATTTGCTTGCACCGGTGATCAAGGATTATGCCAAGCAGCGCAACGATGGGGAGCGCTTTGGTGATTTTGTGATTCGTGCCGGCTACGTCAAGGAGACCACGGCGGGTAATAATTTCCACGATAACGTGGAGGAGGTGAAGGCATAATGATAAGCATGGGCGAGGGGATTCAAACAGTGACAGATGTTGAGAAGGTCAATGAGGCCTTTTCAGACATGTCTGCGCCCGAGCGTCTTGCCTGGCTCCATGAGCAATACGGGTCGCGTATTGTTATGAGCAGTAGCTTTGGCTTACAGGCGGCGGTAATGCTGGACTTGGTTCGCAAGCACGCTCCGCAGATTCCGGTTGTGTGGATCGACACAGGTTACTTGTTTGCCGAGACCTACCAATACGCTGAACAGCTTATCGCTACTTTCGGTCTCGATGTGAAGGTATACCAGCCCAAGCTTTCGGCGGCCCGTCAGGAAGCCCTCTATGGAAAACTATGGGAACAGGGTAGCGAGGGTAATGCCAGCTACAGTCTGATCAACAAAGTTGAGCCCATGGATCGTGCCCTTAAGGACTTTGGCGCGGATATCTGGATCAGTGGCCTGCGCCGGGCTCACTCCAGCACGCGGGCTCACCGTGCATTTGCCGAGCAGCAGCAGAGTACTATGAAGGTCTACCCCATTCTCGACTGGGCCGATGCTCAGGTGGCTGCCTATTTCTATGATAACAAGCTTCCGCGGCATCCTCTTGAGGCTGAGGGATACCAGACCATGGGAGACTGGCATTCGACCTCTCCAGTGGCAGAGGGAGGCTCGGCGGAGACCTCTCGTTTTGACGGGGAAAAGTATGAGTGCGGCCTGCATATTGATTCAGGGGCAGCTGACTTTCAGATCTGAGCTCAGGGTAGTGCTGTGAGTGATTTGCATAATACAACCTTGCTCATTCTCGGGCACGGCTCATCCAAGCACCCTGAATCCTCTGCCTCCGTGCGTTCCCATGCCGAGGCTCTCAAGGCCAGTGGTGATTTTTCCGATGTGCGCTGCGCCTTTCTCAAAGAGGAACCACTCGTGGACCATTGTCTCGACGGGCTTGATGATGCACCGGTGGTGGTCGTTCCGGATTTCCTTGCTGAGGGTTATTTTACGCGCCAGGTATTGCCTTCCAAATTGGCTGCTCAGCAGGGATGGAAACATTGTCGTTGCTCTCCTCCTGTGGGTAGCCACCCCCTGATGAGTGAACTCATTGAGGCTGCTGCCATTGATTTGCTGGATGAATGGTCAGCACAAAACACCAGCCTGTTGGTGATTGGTCATGGTTCAGGGAAGAACGCCTGTTCCAAGCAAACCCTGCTCCATCATCTCGGCGAGATACGTGCCCGTAACAAATGGGGGCAGGTTGCCGATCTCTGGCTTGAAGAGCCCCCCAGGGTTGCAGAATGGGCCCGGGTCGCATGCAAGGAGCAAGTGATAGTTGTGCCTTATCTGCTCAATGATGGCCAGCATGGCGGCTGGGACATTCCTGCCGATCTCGGCATTGATGGCCCTGCTCACGATCGGACACATGAGTGCGGAGCCCACGAGTTGAGGTTGTCCCCGGCTTTGGGGACCTCACCGCGCTTCACCGAGGTGATCGCAGAACTTGCCCGTCTCTGGGGCGGGGCAAGCTGAATACCGCCTGCGAAGGACGCTCAGAACGAGATTTCTGGCGCGTGGCTGGTATGGATTTACTCCTCCCTTGCCCTGGCGGCATCCTCTTTCATCTTCTGCAGCCTGGGTTTGAATTCTTCTGCAAACTTGCCGACCCTGCTCTCCGGAGCAATGCCGATAATTTCATCCAGTAGCATGAGAGCCTCGTCAAACTGTTGAGCAATGATGAGGGGGTTCATTTTCATCCCCAGTAAATTCTGTTTCTCCTCGCCCGTGACCTTGTAGTCGGCAATGAACTGGTCGACTTTGGCGGGAATAACCTCGCTTTGTTGGGAGCGCATGGCGGACATGACTTCAGCCTGCAATGTCTTCAAGGCCGCCTTGCGTAGCTGCTCGGCAACAAATCCCTGTTCATCATCGGGGTCGAGTTCACTAATTTGGGCCATGATGTCGCCGTAGTGGCCGAGTTGATCATCGGGTAGCATCATCAGGGCAGTAATGAGCATTTTGGCCTTCTCCTGGCCCTCAAATTTTTGCGCCGCAGCAATCGAGCCATCGTAACGTGTCTTGTTGGCTAACAGGCTATCGAGATGGGCCAGGTATTTCTCAGGACCCCCAGCTTGGTAGCCTGTCTTGGCGAAGGGTCGGCCCAGAGAGTCCATAAGCAGAATGGTGGGATAACCTTGAATCGAGTATTTCTCTGCAAGGGTTTTGTTTTGGGTCTGTAATACGTCGCTGATCTTGGATTTGTCGCGGGGAAAGTCGAGTTCGACGAGGATGAACTTGTCCTCAACTCCCTCTTTAAAGGCCTCATGTTTGAAGACCTCGTCATTAAGCTTGATGCACCAGCCACACCAGTCAGAGCCAGTGAAGTCGACAAGCAGAGCTTTGTTCTCATTGGCGGCCTTTTTTTTGGCGGCTTCAAAATCGGTCATCCATCCGTCGCCTGCAGCGATGATCAAGGATGTGGTCATGGCAAGGGCGAGGGTGGATAATAATATATTTTTCATGGTTTCTCGGTCGAATGAAACAATAGCAAGTCGCTATGAAGCGAAGCTCAGTCTATGGGGCTGGGACTGATGATGTCGAATGAAAACGATCATGGGTGCTTCTTTGCTTGGGTTTCTTCCTGTATCCTTGTTTTCAGGTTGCTCAAAGCCTCAGGATTTGCAGGATGAGGTCACATGGCATACTCGGCAGACAAGGCGTATGATCTTATTGAGGCAGCCCACCAAAGGGGCAGGTTGGCACACGCTTTTCTCATCACCGGGCCAGCGGGTAGCGGTAAGGAGGCACTCGTGTCGCGGATTATTCAACTGGTTAATTCTCCTCAACAGGAAGGTAGTGGCTTCAACCTGTTCGGTGAGCCCGAGGCCGTTGAGCAACAATCCCTCGCCGAGCTGGAGGGTGACCTGGTCAGGGTGGTGCGACCAAGGTCGAAATCACGGCGCATCACTGTTGATGATATGCGGGATTTGGAAAAATCCTTCCACGTGGCGTCGGCACCCGGTACGTGGAAGATAGGCGTTATTTTGCATGCTGACCGTATGGGTGACGGTGCGGAAAACGCTTTTCTCAAAACCCTCGAGGAGCCACCTCCCCGGTGCTTGTTGCTCTTGGTAAGCGATGCCCCCGAGCTTCTGCTTCCCACGGTCTTATCACGCTGTGTGAGGGTGCCGTTGATGGGCGGTATCGATCAAAATGTTCAAACAGCTGCCAGCAAGGAGCTTCTCGGCGCGTTGGCATCGATGGCAAAGCAGGGCATGGGTAACATTCATGCGGCACTTACATTAAGAGCCACCTTCAGCTCAATACTCTCCAAAGAGAAAGCGGAAATTGGCAAACGAAATGACACGGCGTTTAAGGAGGAGAGTAAGAAATACAAAAACTCAACAGACAGTAACGATTGGATCAAAAATCGTGAGAAATACTATCTCGCATTAACCGAGTCTGAATATCTCAATGAGCGAGAGAAGCTCATTGAAACACTGGTGTGCTGGATGGGGGACGTGGTGCGCCAGAAATGCTCTGTGCATCAATTGGACTTCCCCTCAGAACGGGAGGTGACCGCCTCTGTAGCCGCCAGCCACCAGCTCTCTGGTTTGCTCGTTCGTATGGGAGGCATTGAGGAGCTTAGGGCAAATTTGGAGACAAACGTCCAAGAGCAGCTCGCATTGGAGGTGGCATTTCTCACTGCCTTCGGCTGATTCTTAGAAGCCAAGAGAAGTAGAACCATGTCTTGATGGGATAACTGTTTGGCTTGATGCTTAAGCTATCGGCTCTACAATGCGCAAGCTCACCAGCGAAGATATGGAGCACAGATCTGATTGAGCTCTCCACCATACTATCTCTGCCTGTTTTTTGAATAATGAATAACCCGTTTCGCAAAGACTTGGAATCGCGCTCCCGTCCAGAGGCCTGTACAGTCGTCATTTTTGGTGCCACGGGTGATCTCACGCATCGCAAGCTCATACCTGCTCTCTATAACCTTCAAGTGGATGGTTCATTACCGGCAGGGGTGAAGATCATTGGCTTTGCCCGCAGGCCGAAAACAGACGAGGAATTTCACCACGGCTTGGAAGTGGTCAACAAAAAGGTCTCGCGCAGTGGTCATGATGATGCGATCTGGGCGGAATATGCGCAAAATATCCATTATCATCAGAGTGAGTTCCAAGACCCGCAGGGCTATGCCAGACTTGCAGAGCGTCTCGATGAAATTGACAAGGAACGCGGAGGTAACGGACATCGCCTGTTTTACATTGCCAGTGCACCGGAGTATTTTGAGGATATTTTAAGCAACCTCCGGGAGGCTGGCATCAATCGCAATAAAAATGGGTTCTGGTCGAGGGTCATTGTAGAGAAGCCGTTTGGGACGGATTTCCCCACAGCCAAAAACCTTAATAAAAGTGTCAGTAAGACCTTCCGGGAGCGCGACACCTATCGAATTGATCATTATCTTGGCAAGGAAACGGCGCAAAACATCATGGTGCTACGTTTTGCCAACGCAATATTCGAGCCCCTTTGGAGTAATCGTTGTATTGAGCAGATACAGATCACCTGCTCGGAGAATCTCGGCATGGAGGGCGGGCGTGGTGGCTACTACGATCAATCGGGTGCATTACGCGATATGGTGCAGAACCATCTATTGCAGCTTTTGAGCCTTGTTGCCATGGAGCCTCCGACCGATCTCTCTGCGGACGGGGTCAGGGATGAAAAGGTCAAGGTGTTGCGTTCGTTGCGTCAATGGGACACACCTGAGCTCGTGGCAGAGAATGTGGTGCGTGCTCAGTATATTGCCGGACATGTGGATGGAGAGAAAGTGGTCGGCTATCGTGAAGAGGATCGAGTCGACCCGGAGTCGATGACGGAGTCGTATGTGGCCCTTCGAGTAATGGTGGATACCTGGCGTTGGAGTGGAGTGCCGTTTTATGTGCGCATGGGCAAACAGTTGCCCAAGAAAGCGACTGAGATTTCCATTCACTTCAAGGAACCTCCCACGGTGCTTTTCAATGCGCTTTCCGGTGGTGTTCCGGGAGGCAATGTTCTGGTTATCAGGATCCAGCCTGATGAGGGAATCTCATTGCGCATGGTTTCCAAAATACCAGGATCAAGCTTGCGCATGGAGCCTGTGAAGATGGATTTTCATTATGCTACGAGTTTCGGCAAACGAAGCCCGGAAGCCTATGAGCGCCTCCTTCTAGATTCGATGGCAGGAGACGCTACCTTGTTTGCGCGTCGTGACGAGGTAGAAGAGGCATGGAAGTTCATCGACCACATAGAGCATGCGTGGCACGAATCTAATGTGCCACCGGCGATGTCAGAATACGTTGCTGGCACCTGGGGCCCTAAAACAGCAGATGATTTGTTGAACAAGCATGGGCACAAGTGGAGAAGGTTGTAACCGGTATCAGTGATGATTGAGCATGAAGACACAGAATATGCGGTGGCTCTCGGCAAGGAAGTGCCCATAGCAGATGTCGACAAGGAGCTTCATCTTCTCTGGGAGCAAGACAAGGCCAGAACCAATGCGTCACTCATCAACCTTGCCGTGTATTCCGAGCAGAGTGGGGCGATTCTCAAAAATTCGGAACGTGTTCAGATTATAACCAGAGAGCACGCATGCCGGGCTATTTTGATTGGTGTGGATCGTGAGAACCCCGAGGCATCCATACGGGCTTGGATTACAGCTCATTGCCATCTCGCATATGGAAGAAAAAGTGTATGTTGCGAGCAAATCGCCTTTCAGCTGACGGGTAAAGCAACAGGTAGGCTGCGCAATACGGTCTTTGCACATCTCAACAGTGACTTACCACTGGTGTTTTGGTGGCAGGGGCAATTGAGCTCTCTTTTTTCTGAGCGGCTCTATAGTCTGATTGATCGATTTATTTTTGATAGTTCTGAGTGGTCAGATCCATTGGCCTCCTACGCTTGTATTGACAGGGCCATGCAGGAAGTCAAATCCCTGGTAACCATGGATGTGGAGTGGATGCGCAGTTCCCAAATCCGCATGGCGATTGCCGGTCTGTTTGATGATCCCATGGCGATCAGCGCTCTGGAACATACGCGTGAGCTGCGTGTTGTAGTCCATCCGGATCACCGCATGGCCGGCTTGCAATTACTTGCCTGGGTGATTCAGCGAACCGGGTGGTCAAGAAGTAGGGAGCTTGCCCTGGGGAGTGACCATGGCGACAGCTACTATCTTGAAACAAGTGAGGGATCCGATGTAATGGCAACCCTTGTTTCTGATCCTCTCTCAGCTCCGATAGGGATGATGGAATTCCAAGCCCCGGGCTGCGTATTGAGAGTTGCACGCGAAGCGGGATCACCATACCTTCATCAGGAACTCGAGGCCGGGATGCACCGTATCGAACGTTGCGCTCCAGCCAATAGCGATGATACTGCCGAGTTAGTGATGAACCAGCTATCGCGCGGATCCAACAACTCGCTTTACCTTGCCATCATACCCGATTTTCTGAGTTTGCTGGGCGGTGAAATCGATAGTGGAAGTGCATGTGAGTCTGTTTGAGACGGGGCTCGTATGCCTCAGCCCAGTTGTTTCTGGGATGTGTTTTTGTGAGCTTCTAAAGTCGAGGGTTCCATGAGCAGTTTTCTGGTATGTCGAGCTTTAGAGGGTTCGCAGTGATTAGATATTGATCGTTGTGATTCGAGCAGCTTGTGGGGTAGCCTCATACATCATGTTGGAAGTGGTATGCGCTGTGATCAGGGATCAAGAGGGGAGATATCTGGTGTGTCAGCGACCTCCTGGCAAGGCCTTGGCAGGCTGCTGGGAGTTTCCCGGCGGAAAGATAGAGCCTGGTGAGGATCCGGAGTCCGCTTTGCAGCGGGAAATATTCGAAGAACTCGCATGCACAATTGAAGTAGGTATAGCTCTACGAGAAGTGGAATACCATTATCCTGAGGCTTCAATCCGTTTGCTGCCATTCATTTGTAATCTTGAGTCGGGTCCACCCTCTGCCCGGGAGCACTCTGCCATTTTCTGGGCTACTTCAGAGGAATTTCACCAGCTGTCATGGGCACCCGCCGATGTGCCTATTTGGCAGGAGCTATTGGAAGCCGGGGGAGAGCAATGATTTAACGACCCTCTGCAAGCCTTTCAGCGAGAAATGGAGGGAGTCCAGCAGCAATAATTTTTTGCTGAGCTGAATGAATGTCGTATTCGACACGACGGAAGTGAACGGTTTTTCGATCCGTATCGTAGATACAATAGGAAGCCCTCCAGTCGCCATCACGAGGCTGTCCAACGGCACCTGTGTTAATAAAATATTTTGTTTCAGCCTCAATGACGATCGACTCGGCAGGTACTTCATGCACCCTGCTGTCACTGACAAAGACGCGTGGCACGTGAGTGTGTCCGTAAAAGCAAACGGGTGTTACCTGATATGAGAAATTCGCCATCGCGTCGAATTTGTTGGTAACGTAATTCCAGGATGTGGGTTGGTCTAGTGTTGAGTGAACCACAGTGAAATCATGGATTTGGCGAACCAGCCGTAAACGCGCAAGCCATGTGCGTTGCTCATCACTGAGTTGTTCTCGCGTCCAGTAAATGGCCTGGGCGGCGTTGGAATTCATCATATCCAGAGAACTGTCGCTGCCGCTATCCTGATCGTGATTCCCTTTGATGACAGGGCACCCCAGAGCCTGCACCCGCTCAATGCAGGCTGCTGGATCTGCATTGTAGCCAACAATGTCACCCAAGCATATATGACTGTCGCAACCTTGGGTGGATGCATCTGCAAGTACAGCATCGAGGGCCTCAAGGTTGGCGTGAATATCACTGAAGAGGGCAATTCTCATGGAGTGGGAAAGACCTTATCATGGGCTTGTATAGACCATGAGTGGAAGCACAAAATGAGGTAGTGCAGCGGCGCCAGGGAAATAGTATCAACCATGCGGATGAATGATCTCCAAGTTTATCATTCATTTGGTGGTGTTGGGGGGTCAGAACTTGAAGAGCTGATTTCTCTCAAGCTGTTCAATTTTCCATCTCACGCCATCCATGGGATACCCCTGCTTTTCGTGGTTGATGTAGGTTTTTAACCAGGCAAGTTGTTTTTGCTGGTCTGGGAACAATGCATTATCGGGGATTCGCTCGTTGTCCGGTATGTGAAGTGCATTTTGGAGGGCAAAGAGCGTGCACACTGTCTTGGGTAGATGATTGTCCTCCGAATCCTCGAATAGAGCACGGCCGTAGTGATAAGCTTCTTGCCAGATGCTCTCCAGACGCGTCATTGCATAGTATTTGAATCTCTCCATCTGCTTGCGTCTGTATTCGGGCAGGCTCTTGCAGGCGAGGGTATTATCGAAGTGTTTGAGGGCACGCTTGATATCCGGCATTTTGTGGTAATCACTCCATACACGAGCGAGTGCCAGATGCAATTTCCAGTCATCGGGATTTTGTAGCGTGCCAAGTTCAAGAAAGGCTGAGCCTTTATCGATATAGCGTTTCTGCATCGATCTGCGTCTTAGCGGGCTGAGATCCTCTTTCTCTTTGAAGTAAACCGAGGCATTGGTGTGCATGTGCCACGCTCCTGTGTCCCAGTAATAGGTAGTTTGGGGTTGGAGCGTGGTAGTGACCTCATAGGCCTCCTCGACCTTGATCCAATTTTGCTCTTCAAAATAAAGGAATGCGCGAAAGTTCCAGATGGCCGCCACCAGTGAGCGAAGCCCTCCGAGTGCTACCGCTGCCCCGGTCTGGCCGAGTTGCAAGCTTGTCCCCTCCTTGAGAGGGGGTTGAATCAGCTTTAGGCTTACCATCTCACGACTCAATTGGTCCTCGTAGCGAAACTTGGCAAAGCCAAAGCTAACCAAGACCAGAAAAATGACCGCGATTTGGATGATGATCCGCATTTAAAATTCCTTTTTTCTGAAGGTAAACCAGGACAGCACGCTATAGATGCCAGAGTAGAAGAGGGTCAGGATGGCGAGCCGGCTGAAGATGCCCTTGGGAACCTCTTTGCCCTCGATAGTCGAGTCGATAATGTTGTAGAGCTGAAAGTCTGGGAAAATCAACGCGATGCCCTGGGTGAGTATTTTCATTTCCTTGGTCACACCACCTGATTGACTGTGTAGCCAGTAATTGCGGGCATCCTCGGTGAAGTGCCCCATGAAGTATATGACTACCGCGATCACAATAGTGAAAAGTGTCGAGCTGGAGAACGTCGATATCAGTAAGGCGAGAGACGCCATCACCATTGCCTTGAAGAAAATGGCGCCCACACCTGCTTGGAGCGACCATGTGATACCCTGCTCGGACACTGAAGCCAGACGGGATTCCAAATGATCCTTTGGCCAGTTTTGAGCTTCTGCCTTGACCATTTCTATCATGAGCAACTCCTCAGTTCTGAAATGCAGGATGATGGACAGAAGCCCGTTCATCAGAAGCAAGGATACTCCCACGAGGAGTAGCACCCCCAGTAGCTTGCCGAGCAGGTAATCCAGTCTTGGAACTGGCTTGCTGAGAATAGTGTAGAGCGTTCTGTCCTCCAGATCCTTGGGGATCAAGAGCGCTGTCGCCGCAATGGCAAATAGTATGGAGAACATGGCCATCGCACCCATCGCAGTGCTCTTGAGCACAATGAGCTCTTGTTCCGCCGTGTCTGCGGTTGTTCTGCTCCATGGCATTTCAAAGAAGCTTGCGGCCAGCATGAGGACTGCAAACACAGCGAGGAAGTAGAACACCTTCATGCGCACAAGGTGGGTAAAGGTGTGGCTGGCAATAACGAGAATGCGAGCCGGCGAGAACAAAGCATTTCTACGCATCGTCTTCTCCTTTCTGGTCGGCGGTTGCAGTAGATGAGTTGGATTTTTTGGCCTCATCCAGGAAGAGTCTTTCGAGTGTGGTTCTTGGTTTGCCCATACGCACGAATTCAGCGTTTTCGGAGTCGGCAATGAGAGCCTTGATACGCGCAAGGGTTCGGGGTCCGGCATTTTTCAGGAGAATTTCGGTCTGGTCCTCAATGGCGATGAGCTCTTCAAGCGGTCCCTCCTTGACTATTTTACCGTTGAAAATAATGCCGACGTGATCGCAAACTTCCTGAACCTGCTCAAGTAAGTGAGAGCACAGGAAGACCGTAACCCCACGGTCCTTGAGCTGCACGATAAGATCTCTGATTTCTCGTGAGCCGACAGGGTCGACACCGGCAGTTGGCTCATCGAGAATAATCAGGCGGGGTTCGTGAATCAATGCTTGGGCAAGTCCAATCCTCTGGAGCATGCCCTTCGAATAACCTCCGACCCTTCGCTTGCGGGCGTCCTGGAGGGAGACCATTTCGAGCATTTTGTCGACATGATTTTTGAGGGCCTTACCCCGCATGCCACACAGTTTTGCGTAGAAGCCTAGGGTTTCCTCACCACTCAGATGTTTATAAAAGTAGGGGTTTTCCGGCAGGAAGCCGATTTCCTGTCTCGAGTCGGTTTTGAGAGAGTTTTTGCCAAAGACATAACAACTTCCCGCAGTTGGCCGCAGCAGGCCGAGCAGCGCTTTCATTGTAGTTGATTTGCCAGAGCCGTTCGGACCAATCAGCCCGTAGACTTCACCTGGCATAATCGTAATTGAGACGTCGTCAACGGCGCGAACCTTTGTCTTGCGGAAAGGAGAGTGGAACTCCTTGACCAAATGGTTGATTTGTACGGCGGGTATGTCTTCCATGGTGAATACCTGGTTAAGCTAGCGATATCGGGAGCTTGTGCAATTCGCTTTTTGGTTCCGGTTTGTATTTTTTCAGAGGTTCGGCGGATGACCAGTTCATGAGTGCGTGGAAGGTTGCCAATGCAAGAGGATTACGTTGCAGACTCTGGCAGAGAGATAAAAAAACGCGCCAGCATTGCTGGCGCGCTATTGAATAAACAAGTTATAACAAAAAACAATGAATTCTATGCCTCAGCAGAAAGTGATTCCTTGCGAGCTTTTTTAAGGATGTCACGCACGGTGTCAGATGGCTGGGCCCCCTTGGCAATCCAGTCTTCGGCCTTGGCCAGATCGAGGGTGTAGTTGACACCGTCCTCCATGGGATTGTAGGAGCCGATCTGCTCAATGTAGCGGCCGTCACGGCGCTTGCGGCTGTCGACAGCAACGATCTTGTAGAACGGGCGGTCTTTGGTGCCTTGGCGGTTCAGTCTGAGAGTAAGCATGATTTATTGGGTATAAATGGATCTGCTGCAGATGAGCAGGGGGCGGAAATTGTACGAATCAGAGCGATTTGCCAAGCGAAAAATGGCAAATAGGGGCTATTTTGCATTTTCATTCGGCAAATAGATGCTATCAGACCCCGCCGACAGAATCAGTGGCCGGTAATATCCCCAGCGCTCATTTTTGCACACATTATGTTTATCGATCACATTAGAATCTATGCCGAGGCAGGCGATGGCGGCAATGGGGTTGTTCACTTCCGGCGTGAAAAATTCAAGCCCAAGGGCGGGCCTGATGGTGGTGATGGCGGTGATGGCGGCTCGGTCATTCTGCGGGTTGACCCCGCCGTGGATAATCTCAAGGCCTATTCCTATGACCCCAAATTGGTTGCCAAAAGGGGTGAGCACGGTGCCGGTAACCGCAAACACGGGAAGAGTGCCAGGGATCGCATTGGCAAAGTGCCTCCGGGAACTGTGGTTTACAGGAGCACTGCGACCACCGTTTCCGAGGCGGTTGAGCTTGAGCGAAGTGATCAGGGTATTGATCTCGAGCCGGTTGCAGATCTCACCGAGTATGGCTCTGAATTTGTTCTTTGTCTGGGTGGCAAGGGCGGCAAGGGTAACTGGCACTACAAGAGTGCCACCAATCAGGCGCCCGAGGAGCATACTCTGGGTACCGAGGCAGAGTATGGCGTATTCTATCTTGAATTACGGCGTATTGCCGATGCTGGCATGGTGGGTTTTCCCAATGCGGGCAAATCCACCCTGGTCAATAAGCTCTCCCACGCGACACCAAAAATCGGCAATTATCCGTTCACGACACTCAACCCCATGGTTGGGGTGGTTGAGTTTCCTAAATACCGACGCTGCACGGTGGCTGATATTCCCGGACTCATCGAAGGGGCTCATGACAACCGCGGACTTGGCCATGAGTTTCTTCGTCACATCACGCGTTGCAAGCTGCTGCTGTTCGTAATCGACATGGCGGGCAGTGAGATGCGAGACCCCATTGAGGATCTTGAAATTCTACGTAAGGAGATCAAGCTTTACGACGAGGATGTGGCGAAATTTGATTGGCTTGTGGTGGCCAACAAAATGGACATAGAGGGAGCAGCTGAAAACCTAGCCAACTTCCGTGCCCGTTTTCCCAAGCAGACGGTCATACCGATTTCTGCAGAGACAGGAGAGGGGCTTGAGGACTTGCGTGCAGAGCTCGATAAGAGAGTGGGTTATAGAAGAGATCAGGTTTAACTCCAGAAATGACTCTGCCTTCCCTAGTCATTGGCCTCATCGACGGCCTTTTCCAGAGGCTTGGATTTCAAGAAATCACGGGAAATCCTCTCAAGCAACTCAAGCTGAGGTCGTGGTATCTTAACGGTTTCCACCCATTCACCGGAGTGTAGCACGATAATGAATGTGCCCTCTTCCTCATCTCTTGGAACCTTTTTCATCACGCTTTCAATCTGCTCGTAATGATACTCGAAGAGGTCGGTATCACTCATCAGCTTCGGAGCGAGAAGACAGATTCTTTGATCGGTCAAAACGATCGACTTGGGGGCAGTGAGTTTAACGGCCGCGGTAACCCGACGTAATGGGAAGTGTTGCACGGCAATATAGTAGATGCGTTCCTCGGGTTGAGACGTGGATTCGACGAGGGTGTAACTCTGATCGACGATGTGGGGTTCCTGCCCTTCATCTCCAAAATTGATAAGCTCTTGGTGTAATTCGAAGACTTTTGAAAGCAACTCCCAGCCCGATAACTCAGGGTAGTAGACAAAGTCGGAGGCCTGAATCTGACCCTCGTTGAGCAATTCAACGATTTGAATCTGACTATATGGCCCGATGGGTTCCTGTTCTCCCTGCCTGAGAATGTGGAAGATTTGATGTTCTGGAAGTTCCTCGGAAATCATAAGCCCTTTTACTATTTGTATCTCTGGTTACTTGTCCCAGCGGTGCAGGCATGCCTCGAGCTAAAATGCTAATGCATATTTTGCATATTATTTCTCTCTGGCATAGCAAGCAGTTGAACATTTAGCTCTCAACGGGTCAAGAGGCAAGGTTTCCCATGGCCTCAAGCGCGAGCCGGCTTCCGCCTCAGGGTGCCTTTCACGCTGGCGCACGTGATACGACCTTATTCTCAAGCAATAATTATCAAGGCCAGGTAGGGCACCAGGTTAAATGCAAAAAAAAGCACTTTGAAAAGCCCAAGGTAGGAGTAGGCAATGATGTCGAATGTCTCCCGGGAAATCGGATACCATTTGCTCTGTATGCGGTAGACAAAACCGGGGGCAAAACAGAGAAACAATGAGCTGTAGATGAGGATCGCAGCGTTGAGGATGGTGCACCACTTGAAAAAAGCGGTCAAAGTCTCGATGGTCATGAGGATACTCGGGTTAGTTTACAATGAACCTATATCCTAATAAACGAATTACAGCCGTCGAGATTTTTTGAGCATATCCTATTCAGGAATGGAATGGTAGATTTGCTCAAGAGTGAGCACGGCGTACGCCGTGACGAGGACAGGGTCGTTTTCCCACCAGCGTGAGTTCTGGTTGACCCACGAGCCATCCGGGGACTGTGTTGAGAGCAGGGCATTGGAGAGCTCGTTGCGCCAGTCGATCTCTTTACCGTCATCAGTTATCAGCTGGTCGATGTTTGCAGCAGCCAGGCCCTTGGCCATGGTGTGATAGTAATAGAATAGTCCTTGCTGGCCGAGGCTTGGATCCTCCTCTGTAGCCAGCCCGGGGTTTTCTTTGACAGTGAAATTTTTGGCGAGCCACTCCTTTACAGCCTTTACCCTGATATCATTCTCGTCGAGCTCAGCATAGATCATTGAGAGCAGGGCGGCATAGGACATCGATCCATAGCCGCGCAGCACTTTTGATCCATCAGGGTTGGTTCGCATGCCGGCCTTGGAGTTGCCGGGGAAGTAGTTGAAGGACCCATCATTGCCTGTGTGGGGAAGGTCGTTGGTTTCCTGTAGGTTCTGGGTGCGCGAAATGAACTGGATGGCTGCATCCCAATTGAGTTGGGGTTGCTTGCCGGATGCATCGTCCATAGCGATGTGGCGAGAGAGCTTGAGAGCTTCAATGGAGAGGTAGGTGTTGGACAGGTCCGAATGCTGGTAGGATCCCCCGTAGCCGATACCTCCGTCATATTTGTTATCGGTTTCTCCCTTGGTATCCCAGTCTGTTTGCTGGTTAATGAGAAATTTACGAGCCTTGAGAATCGCGGGGTGGTGGACAGGGTCACCCGCGGCAACCAGAGCGACGATGGATGTGGCAGTGTTGTAGGTCCCCAGGCCCTTGCCATAAATGCCGCCGTCGTCTTTCTGCTGCCGGGTAAGCCATGCGTATCCCCTTTGGATGTATTCTGCGGGTTCGTAAGATGGTGAGCGCATGGCGGCACTCAGGGCCAGGGCGGTAAAAGCCGGGTATGCGCTCTCACCCCAGTATCCAGCCTCATGTTGCTTTGATTTGAGGTATGCGTTTCCTCGCTCGATGGCATGGGCAATTTCAAGCTTGATGGAGAGGTAAGGCTCCTGATTGTCACGTGCAGATGTTGAGCTCGGTGCCAGAGTGGCAACAAGACAAGTTAGCGTGAGGAGTAGTGTGAGGTATTTCATGAACAAAGATAGTTTTAGCTGCTAACACTATTGCACGGCAATCCAAGGTTTCAAAATAACTTTGACCGGTGTGCCGGCTGGGGGAACGTTACGGGAGGGCGACCAGAGCGTGTCGTCGTTACGGTCGTCACCCGAGTAATTGGCAATCGCGCCAATGTCAGAGAAAATGGCCAGAATGCTGCCGGTTAATTTTGCATTGAATTTTTTGTCGTACACGAAGGAGCCATTGTAAACCCAGGCCGTAGGATTCATGTTTTTGCCACTGGATGCGTTGTGAATCCATTCGGTGACTGGGATGGTTTTCTCGGTCCCGCCATCCATCCACGAGACGAGAACCCTGAAACGCGCTGCGGCTTTGATCTCTTCACTCACCTCAGGGTATTTCTTGCCGATGGACCCATCGGGCCTGCGTTCTTTGAATAATTCCGGGGATTCCTGATAATTGAGAAGCTTGATGGAGATGTTGATGTGGAATGGGTCTGCTTGGGTAGTGAGTAGAGATTCATGGATTTTCTCACCATTGTCATGAATCAGCAGATACTCAATAACGGTATTTGGCTCGGTAATATTGGTGTTTGCGGGAATGACAAGCTCACGAGTCTCCTTATTGAATGATACGATGCCGATTTGGTAGGTATTGGGTGAGGTTTGTTTGACCATGGGCTGCACGGCCTCCTCAGGGTTGGCACAGCAGAATGGCGCGAGCCCAAGCATTGCCATGAGAATCCAGGGGATCGGACTGTTGCGATGGCAAATCGTGATCATGTTTTCTTACCAGTCACACCGGCGAATCCCGGCAGCCCTGGCCCTCGTTGTATGGGCCACGGCGTCCGTGTGGTCGGATTTATTCCTGTTCGGCTAGCCAGCGCTCGACTTCGATGGCTGCGGCGCATCCCTGGCCTGCAGCGGTGATGGCCTGGCGGTATTCCGTATCGGATATGTCTCCGGCGGCATAGATGCCCTCTACACTGGTGCAAGTGCCGTGTTTTTGCAGAATATAACCCTGGTCGTCTGTTTCGACAAGACCGTTGAGGAAACCGCTGTTTGGAGTGTGGCCAATAGCCATGAACACACCTTGAACCTCCAGTTCCGAGGTGGATCCATCCTGGGTATTCTCCAGTAATACAGCCCGGATGTCGCCCTTGTCATCGGTAAGATATTCCTTGATGGTCGAATTCCAGATGGGTTCGATTTTCTCGTGATTGAGAGCGCGTTGGGCCATGATTTTTGAGGCCCGCAGCTCGTCACGACGATGGATGAGGTAAACCTTGCTGGCAAATTTGGTTAAAAATGTGGCTTCCTCACAGGCCGAGTCTCCACCGCCTATGACGCAAACAGGCACATCCCTGTAGAAGGCACCATCACAGGTTGCACAGGCAGTAAGCCCGTGTCCTCCCTTGGTGAGCTCTTCCTCACCGGGAAGACCCAGGTAACGGGCAGAGGCTCCCGAGCAAATGATAACGGCCTTGGTGTGGAGCTCCTTGTCTCCTACTTTGAGGGTGAAGGTCCCATCCTCGTTTTTGCTCACAGACTCAACGAGTCCGAACTCCACCCGGGTTCCAAATCGCTCGGCTTGCTGTTGCATGTTTACCATGAGCTCAGGGCCAGTGATCCCTTGCGGGAAACCGGGAAAGTTCTCAACATCGGTTGTTGTCGTCAGTTGGCCCCCGGGCTGTGTGCCCGTGAGGATCAGGGGATTGAGATCAGCGCGAGAAGCGTAAATGGCGGCAGTGTAGCCGGCAGGACCGGTGCCAATAATGATGACGTTTTCCATGGTAAAGTAACTTTAGTGATGCGTTAGCGGGCCGGATTATGGCCCTAATGTTGATGCGGGCAAGCTGTTTTCATGGAAGCAGGGCATTAATTGAGCGCGCGGCACCTGTAGCTTCTGTCCTTGCTTTTTGCGCCCTAAAATGGCAACAATTCCGCGCGGCGGTAGGCCGCAGCTATGAATATTATTATCGTAGGAGCTGGAGAAATTGGGCGTCATCTTGCCACCTCCCTGTCTCGTGAAGCTCACAGCATTGTAGTCGTAGAGCGTGATGCTCAGGTTGTCAGTGAGCTTGAACCCCACTTTGATGGGCGGGTTATCACCGGTAGTGGAGCCAGTGCGAATGTGCTACTCGAAGCCGGTGTGGGTGAGTGTGAACTTTTTTTGGCGGTGACAAGCGACAGCACTGTCAACCTGATGTCTGCCTCCATGGCAAAAAAACTTAATGCAGGGAAAGTCATCGCCCGTGTGAGTCCGGCACAACAACGCGAGGAGTGGTTGTTTGACTATCGTGGACACTTTGGGGTGGATCACATATTCAGCTCGGAGCGCTTGAGCGCCATTGAGCTTTCTAAATTTGTTCGCAATCCGGATTCATTGATTGTTGAGGAGATTGCCAGGGGTAGAATCGAGCTGCAGCAAGTCAGAGTCAGTGATCAGAGCGATGTCGTCGGCAAGCCTCTGAGCGAACTCAAGGCTCTGGAACGTACCCGGGTGGCATCCATTACCAGAGGGGGCGAGCATTTCGTGCCATCGGCGGATGATGCGCTTGCAGCAGGTGACGTTGTGACAATTTTCGGAGATCCGAATAAGCTCGGAAAGTTGTCGAACCGCCTTCAAAAGGGAAATGCGAAGGAGGAGGAGATACGAGTGGTTATTTTCAGTGGTGGTGAATACGGCTTTTCTCTGGCCCAGATGCTGGAAGGCTTTCAATGCAAAGTGCGCATCATTGAGAAAGATCCGGAGCGTGCCCAGGAGCTTACCGGTCTTTTGGCCAATACCACGGTTATCAACACCGATGGTACCGTGCTCTCGGAACTCGAGGAAGAGCAGGTTGGGGACGCTGATTTCTTTATTGCCACAAGTGGAAGCGATGAGGACAACGTCATGACCTGCCTGCAGGCCAACAATCTGGGAACCAAGAATTGCCTGACGCTCATTCACCGCGCTGACTACGCGGATGCCATCAGTGCCAGTGGGCGTCATTTTGGTGTTCTTGCGGCTGTGAGCCCGCGCGAGGCAACCCGCCGGGAGCTTGAGCGTTTCATTACATCCGACCGTTTTCACACCATCAAGAAGATGGGCGCGGGTGAGGTTATCGAGACCCAGGTTGCCAAAGCATCCATTGCGGCAGAGCATATGATCTCGGAGGTCGAGTGGCCTGAGGGTTGTGTTCTGGTGGCCTTGATGAGGGGGCTTCATGCCAGCGTGCCGGGCCCCGAGGATGTTCTTCATCCTGGTGATATGATTTACGCAATGGTAGCTCCCAAAGTCCGCCGCAAATTTCTCAAGCTCGTGAGGTAAGTGCCAACACACATTGGTTGGCTGGATTTTTTCTGAATCATGAATTTTCGTATCCTGGCAAAATTCCTCGGTGCATTGCTTTTATTGGTAAGCATTGCCATGGCGGCTTGTGGATTGTTTGCCAAGTTGGATGTTACTGATGGAAATGAGGCTGCTGCAAAGTCCCTGTTTCTATCCGCCTTCATTGTGGCTGTACTGGGTGGGGTGATGATGCTATTGGGCATTGGTAAAATTGAGAGAGTGCCTCGGCGGGAGGGCATTGTAGTGGTCGGGCTGGGGTGGCTGTTATGCGGAGTGTTCGGTAGTCTTCCCTACTTGCTCGGTGAGCCGAAGCTGACTCTCTCAGATGCGTTTTTTGAATCTGTATCCGGATTCACCACCACTGGCTCCACGGTCATGGCATCCGACCCGAAGGCAGGAGGGGATATTGAATCATGGCCGCGCGGTATCCTGATGTGGCGTGCTGCAACTCAATGGCTCGGAGGTATGGGAATTCTGGTTCTTTTCGTGGCACTTCTCTCCTATCTGGGTCTGGGTTCCAAATCGTTGTTTCGTAACGAGTCGTCCTTCCAAACTGGCGAGGCGAGTACGGCACGGATTCGTGACACGGCCATGTTATTGTGGAAAATTTACATCTGCATCACGATCGTCTGTGCCATAGGTCTGAAGATGATGGGGCTCTCCACATATAACGCCATAGCGCATACTTTCACTGTTGTCTCCACTGCCGGATTTAGTCCACACAATGCCAGTATTGGGCACTATGCAGACTGGGGGAATAGCTGGCTTATTGAGTTGTGGCTCTGCCTGTTCATGATCCTATGTAGTATTAGTTTTGTATTGTGGGCCGTGATTCTCAGAAAGCGATGGAAGCGACTACGCAATGAGGAGGAGGGAAGGCTTTTTGTCCTCATATCCCTTGTAGCGGTAGCGGTTCTGGTGATCGGCATGGTAAGCAGTGGCGACGAGGATTTTCTAAGCACGCTAAGGCACTGTTTTTTTACCCTGATTTCACTGGGTTCGACCACGGGATATGCGACTGTCGACTATGCTCAATGGCCGGTGTTTGCACTGGTTCTCATATCGGTATTGATGATCATCGGTGGCTGTTCCGGTTCCACGGCCGGGGGGATGAAAGTCAGCCGCCTGATTGTGTTCCTTAAAACTGCTCGCCTGGAGATCGTTAAAGCCTTTCGCCCAAATCAGATGTTTCGGATGCATGTTAATGGCAACGCCATGAGTGATGCCGAGAGGGCCCAAACAGTTGGATTCGTAGCACTGTATGCCTTCATCATCATCATCTCTTGCTTCCTGGTTGCTCTCTTCGAGTCCGCCAACAGCATAGATATTACAACTGTCTTCGGGTGCGTGTTGGCAACTTTCACCAACACTGGCCCCGGATTTGGCGAGGTGGGCCCTGCAGGCAACTACTCCCATTTGTTGCCTGTCACCAAGGTGTTCCTATCATTGCTCATGATTCTGGGACGTCTCGAGCTCTATGCGGTACTTGTGCTCTTCATGCCATCACTTTGGCGTAAATATTAAGCCGGTATGAGCGTCTAGTTGAGATAGATGTCCCCGGGTGCCTCAGCCAGAATTTTATGGTATGGAGAGATGCTTCTTAGCAAATCCGACCACAAATCAACCTCATGGTGACTGGCGAGAAGTTCAGAGCTCGGCAGTGTGGGTATCCAGGATTGATTCTTGATTTCATCCTCCAGTTGACCGGATACCCAACCAGAATAACCGGCAAATGCCCGAATCAAGGCACCCGGCTGTTGTGAGCGTTTGATCGCATCCGCAGCGCTGATACGAGTTGCGAATTTCAATTTTTTGTTCGGGGTCGTCCAAAATGCTGCAAAGGTCAAATGCTCCTGACCGACGGGCCCTCCCAGATGGATAGGAATGTTGGCGAGATCGGAGAATTCGTCCGAGCTTAGCAGGTCTCCGACAGTCTGGCCCGTGGGGCGGTTGAGTATGAAGCCATGCGCGCCGTCCTCATGATTATGATCAGTCAGGAGGATGACGCTTCGATTAAAAAAGCCATCATGGAGGGATGGGTCTGCAATCAGCAATTGACCTTCAAGCTGGATAGGTGAGTTGGGTGATATATCCATGATAGACATATGAAGGATCACCCGGGTTGCATGCAGCTGTCAAGATTCCAGAGCAAATGATGGCTTTTTATAGGCGGAGTCATGGTTTGGCTCAATGGCGGATAACCCCTCTTTCATCTTACGTCTGTGAACTTACCTATTGCCATTGGCCCTCTCATTGGTGAGTGTCATGGACGTGATTTGTTGTCGATTTGCCATTTGGAGTGTGATGTGCGGCAGCGGGCTTATTTTGTGCTCGTGCTCTCAGCAAGGAGATCGCAGCCAGCCCTCCGCCGGGGCCTTCCATGGTTTACAAGAGTATCGGCGTGCGGGAGGTCGCATTAGCGGCATGGATCAGACAGCTCCAGCGCGTGTGGGTCAGCCTTCAGCGAGTGAAGTGGGTGGAGTGAGAGTCGCAGGCATTACCCCAGAGGAAGATATCGTGTGGGCTCCGGAGGACCCTGATGAAGCAATTGATGCAACCTTGGAGGACTTGTGGAAAAGCCCGGAAAACAAGTCCTGGCACCAAAGCTATGTGCAGGCGACACAGCAGTCACGGCAGAAGGGGAGAGCGCTGCTCATATGGTTCACGGATTCTCTTTACAGCCCGACTTGTCGCTACCTTAGTGAGGAGGTTTTTTCGACCCCGAATTTTGAACAGTGGGCAGCGGAGCACATTATTCGCCTGCGAGTGGATAAGAGGATTCCAGGGCGAGAGCGATCAACGGATCTGGGGGTTCGTAAGATGAAATACATTGAGAAGCTAATCAATCGCTATGGAGTCAAAGGCTGCCCAACGGTTATTCTGTTGAGGCCCGGGGGTGAAGTGCACGCCAGTTATCGAGGCTACAAGAAAGGTGATGGTGAGTATTACTGGGCCAGAATGAAACAGGCCGTAATCACCATCGACAAAGGCTACGCCCAGTGGCGTGAGAAATATCAAAAACGTGGTTATCGGGTTTGGACAAATCGTGATGGCCGGCAAACCTTTGCAAAACTGTATCGGTATCGCGATGACATGGTCACCTTGGTTGACCCTGATGGCAAGAAAGGCAAAACATCGTTCAGCAAGCTGTCGGGTGCGGATCAGGCCTGGATTCTACTGGAAAAGAAAAAGCACCAGATCCGCGGTGGGGGCTAGGATGGCTACCGTGGTTCAGCCATCCCATTTCCGATCTCTGGGGCATTCGCTGGAGTTGCTATCAGCTTCGTGCTTCTGGGCGCGGGCACTAAAGCGCTCCAATTTGGGGCAGTTTCTCCAAATCTTGGAAATTATGCTTGCAGTGGCGTGTAAAAGTGAATAGCCATTGCCGCCCTCACCAAACAGGCCTCAAATTCAGGGTGCCAACTGGTATGCAAAAATACTCACAGTCAATCAGTTTCATCCTCTACAATCCAATCATTTTCCATGGCAGCTAAAAAGAAAACAGCGAAGAAAACCACCAAGCGAGCAACCAAAAAAGTGGCTAAAAAAGCCGCTTCCAAAGCTGCCAAGAAGACAGTCAAAAAGGCCAGCAAGAAGGTTGCAAAGAAAGCTGTGAAAAAGGTTGCCAAGAAGGCGGCAAAGAAAGCTGTGAAGAAGGCCGCCAAGAAGGTGACAAAGAAAGCGGTCAAAAAAGTCTCCAAGAAAGCTCCAGCTAAGAAAGCGAAGAAGGTAGCCAAGAAAGTCGCGAAAAAGGCTCCAAAAAAAGTGGCCAAGAAACCAGTGGTCAAGAAACCAGTGGTCAAGAAAGCTGTGCGTAACAAGGTGCCCACCAAGCCGGTTGTCCTCCGTGGTTTTGCAAAAAAACAGTATCAGCGCCTTTTGGATCTACGTGATGGAATTCTGGATGCGATGTACGGCGTGACCCACGATACTCTGAAGAATACAGACAGCATGGAAACTGGTGGCGGAGGTATGCACACCGGTGATGCGGGTAGCGATTCCTATGATCGTGATTTTGCTCTCAACCTGCTTGCCAAGGAGCAGGACGCACTCAACGAGATCGAGCAAGCCATTACCCGCGCTGAAACCGGTGTGTATGGTATTTGCGAGATGTCCGGACAACGCATTCCCAACGAGCGTCTGGAGGCAATCCCGTTTGCCCGCTACACAGTCGACTGCCAGGCCATGTGGGAGAAAGAGAACGGTACCAAGCGCCACGCAGCAGCATCAGAATTTGGCTTTGCCAATGGGAATATGCGCTAAAATCAGAAAAATGGCTCATTCTTTGGATTCTCTGCTTGACCAATCATAAGAAATCGGTAGTTTGCGCGTCCCGCTTCCGTCGTGTTTTCCTGTAAAACAGATCAAATTTGGCGGTAAACCTTCCATTAAAACTTTCCATCAAAACTTTCCACATAACACTCACAATTCATGCCACGCGATATCATCATACTCGAATGCACTGAAGCCAAGGAGGAGGGCAAGCCTACCTCCCGCTACACATCGACGCGCAACAAGAAGAGCCTGCGCACGCCTGGTCGTCTGGAGAAGATCAAATACAACCCTTTCCTGCGTCGCCGGACCCTTCACCGCGAAATGCGCTAGTTTACTGTGACTCTCTCATTGACCTAACTCACCATTTACCATGTCGTCCATATCCACTCCTAAGAACAAAGAGCGCCGCATTGCCTACTGGAAGGCCAACCGCCCCATGCCGCATCGTCGTCATGACATTCCAGCAGCAGAGATTAATTACAAAAATGCAGATCTGCTCAGCAAGTTCACCACTGAGACCGGCAAAATCCTTCCCCGCCGTGTGACAGGAGTTTCTGCAAAACTGCACCGCAAGATCACCCGCGAAATCAAGCGTGCCAGAGCATGCAATCTGCTTGGCTAAAACCGAGCTAGTCTGGTGCTGGTGAACTACACACTTTCCAAGCCTGTCCGATCAAACCGGCCAGGCTTTTTTCTTTTCTCATTCTGCGTTACTCACTCGCCTTTGTTCTCATGAAGGAATTGACGGATACTCAAAACGAGCTCGACGATCGTAAAATCGCCATTGACCGTGTAGGCGTCAAAGCCCTGAGATTTCCGCTCGAGGTACGCAACAAAGATGGTAGCACGCAGCGTACTGTTGCTACGACCGCATTGGCTGTGGATTTGCCTGAGCATTTCAAGGGGACACATATGAGCCGTTTTGTGGAGGTGCTCAATTCGCATGGTAACTGTCTGGACGTCAGGGAAATGACTGCAATTCCCGAGGAGTTGCTCGGCAGGCTGGAGGCGCGCAAGGCACATGTGGAGTTTCGTTTTCCGTTTTTTCGCAGTAAAGCAGCACCGGTGACGAAGATGTCGGGTGTCATGGACTATGAGGTGGTTTTTGAGGCAGAATCTGACGTTGAGGGGAATCACGATTTTATTCTCACCGTCGTTGTTCCTGTATCGACCCTTTGCCCCTGTTCCAAAGCAATCAGTGATCGTGGAGCTCACAATCAGCGTGGCACTGTAACCTACTCGGTGCGCTTCCAAGAGCCCATCTGGATCGAGGATCTCATTGATTTGGTTGAGGCATCCTCAAGCTGCGAACTCTATAGCCTGCTGAAACGTCCTGATGAGAAGGCTGTAACTGAACAGGCCTACGACAATCCGGTTTTTGTCGAGGATCTTGTCAGGAATGTGGCGGCACGATCCAATGCCCAGGATAACATCATCTGGTATCGCGTAGAGGCGGAAAACCATGAATCCATCCACAATCACAATGCATACGCAGTTGTGGAAAAATGCGATACCTGAGACTCGCGCGACGAGGTAACAAAAACCTCGATTCACAGGCATGCAAAAACAGGCGTGTCAATTCCCCGGGATTGCACTAGTATGTATGCATGTCTGAGGATCATCCCATTCGCCGCCCATATCTGACTCTCCCGGGTGCGGCTGGCATGCCCAATATTGATGAGGTTCTCTATCAGATGCCCAATGAGCAGAAGCATAGATTCGAGTCATCCGGGGAGTTTATTCGCCGCCTGGCCATACGCATTACCAAATGGCGGGAGGGGCTGCCGGACGATGAGGAGCCTGCTATTTTCGCCCTGATGTCCAATGGCGATGCTGTGGAAGTGCACACACTGGGCGAGGATGGGCACTCCAGTGTCGTCGTTGAAGGTAGTTTGGAAGGAGCGCCATGTATGTTTATTAGCCATCAATCTAGTTTCCAAGTGGTCTGTTACACGCGTAAAATAGAGGACGAATCACCACGCAGGAAAATCGGCTTTCATGTAGGTGGTGAGGAAATCGAGGCATGATGAGCGCTGTGGAACCAATGGCTTGGAGTTGCACTCGGTTGGGCGCTGTGGAGAATATCGAGGGCAATTTTACAGACGGAGTATTGCCTTTCCGTCATTTAAATGGATAGTAACACACAGCTTAACAGCTATTGATTATTTTTAGATGACTGACCTACTTATTGCCCCTGCACGCGACACTGGCTGCGAAGATCTGGAGGCCTTTACGCATGTTGTTGAGGCAGCGGCTCAGCAGCAGCGCTCTCCCATTGACGACATTCTTGACTCGGGAGTTGTCAGTGAGGAACCCTATCTGACGGCATTGGCTCAACAATCTGGAATGGAGTGGGTTGCCAGTATTCCCGAGTTTGAGGAGGTTACAGCGCTGAGGGCAGTTTGTGGACCTCGCGTAGCCCTTGCGCATCGGTTGCTACCCATGCAGCTGGAGGGTGAAGAGGCGCAGCAGAAACTGGTTCTTCTGACCTATGACCCGCTCAACCTCCTTGCCAAACAGGCTGCAACCCAGCAAATCAATCTTCCCATTGTATGGAAAATGGCCTCACGCAGGCGTATCCACGAGGCGTTGCGCAAGCTCTATGGTGTAGGAGCCGACACCTTTGAACAGATTCTCGAAGGCCGCGATCTGGATTATGATAATCTGGAGTCTCAGGATGAGGCCAATGTGATCGATGCGGACGCTGACGAAGAGGCCAGTGTTGTTAAATTTGTCAATCAGATCATCAGGGAGGCACTTGAGCAGCGTGCCACCGATATTCACGTTGAGCCGCTTCACGATAATTTACGTATCCGCTACCGCATTGACGGATTATTGGTGGATGTTGCTGTGCCGGACAACATCAAGGCGTTGCAAAGCTCGGTCATTGCCCGTTTGAAAATCATGGCGCATCTCGACATCGCTGAGCGCAGACTGCCACAGGATGGCAGGATCAATCTCCAGTTTGAGGGGCAGACCATTGACGTCCGTGTGGCTACTGTCCCCACGGTTGAAGGTGAGAGTGTCAGCTTGCGCTTGCTTAATCAGGAAAAATTCACAATCAGCAAACTTGAGCTCGAGCCATTTGTAGCCAACAAGATTAGCCAACTACTCAAGTTGTCCAATGGCATTGTCCTGATCACAGGACCCACGGGATCGGGTAAATCCACTAGTCTGTATTCTTTTCTAAGCGAGGTGAATGCGCCAGACACTCGTATTGTCACCATTGAGGATCCGGTGGAAAACAAGCTTCCTGGGGTCATGCAGATAGCGGTAAAATCCGAGATTGGATTGACCTTCGCCAGTGGTTTGCGTTCCATCCTCCGCGCCGACCCGAACATTGTGATGGTGGGTGAGATCCGAGATCTTGAGACGGCGGAAATTGCCATACGGGCATCTCTTACAGGTCATCTGGTCTTTAGTACATTGCACACCAACGACGCAATGGGCGGTATCAGCCGCCTTACCGACATGGGAGTTGAGCCCTTTCTATTGTCAGCATCTGTCCGGGCATTTTTGGCTCAGCGACTGGTGCGAAGGTTGTGCTTGCACTGTAAAGTGCCCCGTGGTGTGGATGCTCAACAACGTCTCGAGATGGAGATCCCTGAGCATGTGCAGGGTCAATGTTACGATGCCGTGGGATGTGATCATTGCCGCGGCACCGGCTTTAGTGGGCGACTCGCCATTTATGAGGTCGTGCTCATTACTGATGAAATGCAGGATTTGATCGTAAAAGGAGAGGATATGCGCAGGCTGCTTGAGCAGGCCTACAGTGATGGCTACGTGCCAATGCGGGAATATGGTTGGTATAAGTGTTTCGCCGGTGAAACGACTCTCGAGGAGGTCATATCCGTGACCAGCGCGGAACTTTGTTAATCAGCTCAATACTGAGAATATAGCGCGAATTATAGATGGCTCTATTCACCTACAAGGCACTTGGTAAGGACGGTGATGTCAACACCGGAGAAATCAGTGCCGTGGATCGCATGGAGGCACTAAAGGTGCTGGACCGGAGGGGTTTACAACCCATCAAACTCTCCCAAGGCAAGGTAGCGAGTTCTTCCGGGAATGTGGACGAGCCAAAATCCGGAGATGCAGGCGTTAAAGCCGGGGCAGTTGCCTCTGGCCGGCGTGATGTTGAGGGTCTGTTGAGACTGAAGCGTGCCGAGGTTGTGCTTTTTACCGAGGAACTCAGTGAAATGCTCGGTGCCGGACTGCAGCTTGAGCCCGCACTCAAATCCATGGAGAACCGTGAGGAATTGGGAGCGTTGAAAGCTGTTTCCAGTGAGGTCAGGAAGTATGTGCGTGATGGTGGCAGCTTTTCGGTGGCTCTCAAAAAAACCAGCCCAAGCTTTGGGCCCCTCTACTGTAGTCTGGCTGCAGCCGGCGAGGCCAGTGGAGCATTGGATACCATCCTTCAGCGGCAGGCACATTACCTCAAGACACTGCAGCAACTGCAGAGTAAGGTCACACTGGCTCTGATTTACCCGGCTTTCCTGATATTGGCGGGTATCGGAGTAGGTATTATTTTTGTTACCAAGTTAATTCCCCAGCTCACAGACCTCATTGCCAGTACCCCCGGAGGTAAAATCCCCCTGGGTGCCAGGATTCTTATTGGCACCAGTGATTTTTTTCAGGATTGGTGGTTGGTGATGCTTCTCATCTTCACGGGCAGTGCGCTTCTTTTCAAGGCATGGAAAGACGCCGAGGCCAACAAGCTGACGTGGGACCGCGCCAAGTTGAAAATGCCGCTTGTGGGTCGGGTTATCGAGTCCCGCTTTTATGTCCAGTTTCTTGAGACACTCGCTAATTTGGTAGGCAACGGATTGCCGTTGTTGCGGTCTCTGGAGCTTGCCCGGGATGCGACACCAAACTTATACATCCGCCAACATATGGATGAAGTCATTGAGATGGTAGGGGATGGAAGGTCGTTTTCAAAGGCGCTGATCAACTCGGGTATTTTTCCGCCATTACTGATCGATATGGTATCTGTGGGTGAGAAAACGGGCAAAATTGACAAGTCTCTGCGTCGCGCCGCCGAGCGTTATGATACCGAGCTCAACAAGAGTCTTGCCCGCATCATGGAGCTCATCATGCCTGTGGTGCTTGTTGTGATGGCATTGCTCATCGGCACGATGGCTTATCTGATGATTACGGCGATCTTCCAAACCATTCAAAACCTCGGGGGCAGGTAAGGAGCGGGCCATACCGTAAGTGACCATGATTGGATTAAAACGTGGTTCGTGCAATTTGGGATTTGGTATTTGCCCAATAGGGTTTAAGTAAGAGTCATGTCAAAAAGTCGTGAGGAAATTGCCGCTATGCGTGAGGAGTATGGCAGCCGCGAATTACGTCGTGCCGATTTGGCTGAGAATCCATTTTTGCAGTTTGAGCATTGGTTTGCCGAGGCCCGCGAGGTTCAAATTTATGAACCCAACGCTATGGTGCTCTCGACCGTCGGGCTGACTGGGTGTCCGGCATCGAGAACTGTGCTGATGAAGTTTTTTGATGAAAACGGCTTTGTGTTCTACACCAATTACGGGAGTGCCAAGGCCCGAGAGATGGAGGCGACACCGCATGCGAGCCTCTTGTTCCCATGGCTAACTCTGGAGCGCCAGGTTCGCATTGAGGGCAGGGTGGAGAAAGTCAGTGCCGCTGAATCGCTCAAGTACTTCGCCTCGCGTCCTCGTGAGAGCCAGATAGGTGCCTGGGTCTCGGAGCAATCCAGTGTGATCGACTCACGTTCTCTTCTGCTCAATAAAATGGCTGAGTTGAAGGCCCGGTTCAAGGGGGGTGAGGTGCCCCTGCCAAGTTTCTGGGGAGGCTATCGCGTTCTACCTGAGCGCATTGAGTTTTGGCAAGGAGGCAAGGGCAGGGTGCATGACCGTTTCCTCTATAGCTGTGATCAGGCAGAGGCGAATGGATGGCGCATAGAGCGGCTGGCCCCGTGAGTGGGCTCAAACCACGATGGTTTGCTCCCTTTCCGGGCCATTGCCGATGTAGCTGACGGGAGCACCGGCAAGCTCGCCGAGGCGGCTGAGGTATTCGCGGGCCTTTTGCGGTAGTTCGTCCCACGACCGCGCAGCCGTAGTGTCACATTGCCAGCCGGGGAATTCCTCGTAGATGGGTTGGGCCCGGTCCCAGGCAGATCGGTTTGCCGGTGGGAATTCGTGACGCTCGCCATCGATGTCATAGGCAACGCAAACCTTGATGATGTCACGCTCGTCCAAGCCATCAAGAATGGTGACTGCGAGATCGGTCACGCCATTTACCATACAGGCGTAGCGGATGAGCACCATGTCCAGCCATCCACAACGACGAGCACGACCCGTGGTAGCGCCGAATTCCATACCACGGGCATGAAAGTAGTCCGATATCTCATCATTTTCCGTGATAAACGGGCCAGAGCCGACACGAGTGGTATAGGCCTTGCAGACGCCGACAACACGTTGGATGGCGGTTGGTGGCAGGCCTGATCCTGTGCAGGCGCCTCCCGAGGTGGTGTTGGAGGAGGTGACAAAGGGGTAGGTGCCAAAGTCGACATCAAGAAATGAGCCTTGGGCCCCCTCAAAAAGGATGGTTTTGCCATCCTTCCATGCAGTGTGCAGGGCGGGGATGACATTGGTGATATGAGCGCGAAGTCGTTCAATGGCAGGAGCCACATCCTCCCAGATTTTGTCTACAGTGAAGGTTGGCAGGTCATGTTTCTCGAGAGTGGCGTTGGCTTCCTCAAGCCTGATGGAGATGAGCTCCCGTGCGGTTGCCTCGTCGAGCATGTCTGCCAGACGAAGGCCGACACGATTGGCCTTGTCCGCATAAGTTGGGCCGATGCCCCGCTTGGTGGTACCAATTTTATTTTTGCCGAGAGCGGCCTCACGAGCAGCATCAAGCTCACGATGATAGGCGAGCACGACATGAGCACGATCAGATATGAGCAGCTTGTTGGCATCCACGGGAATGCCCGCCTCCTCGAGATTGCTGATTTCCTTGCAAAGGCCTACTGGATCCATGACAACACCATTGCCGATGATACAGGTTTTTCCCTCCCAGAGAATACCCGAAGGAACGAGGTGGAGGATATACTTGGTATCATTGGCAATGACTGTGTGGCCAGCATTGTTGCCTCCCTGGCCACGCGCAACGACATCGGCCGTTTCGGTGAGATAATCGACAATTTTACCCTTTCCCTCGTCGCCCCATTGGAGGCCGCAAATGATGGTATTCATAGTAATTAAAGTGGCAATTGGCCTTTCACAGACACAGGAGACTCGCGCTTTCAGCGCGATTGCTCGATGAGCTCAGCAAACTCCGAGAAGAAGTAGGTGGCATCATTAGGCCCGGGAGCTGCCTCAGGGTGATATTGCACAGAGAATGCAGGCAGTTCCTTGTGCTTGAATCCCTCAACGGTGTTGTCGTTGAGGTTGATGTGAGTCACCTCGACATTGTCTGGAAGTGTCTCGGCATCGGTGGCAAATCCGTGGTTTTGGGCGGTGATGGATATTTTTCCGTTACGGAGATCCTTTACGGGCTGGTTACCACCCCGGTGACCGAATTTCAATTTGTAGGTTGTGCCGCCAAAGGCATGGGTGAGTATCTGGTGGCCGAGGCAGATGCCAAAGATGGGTTTTTGGCCCAAAAGTTTTTTGACCTCGGAATGGATGTAATCGAGGGCAGCCGGATCACCCGGCCCATTGGAGAGGAAAACCCCGTCAGGATTCATGGCGAGCACCTCCTCGGCAGGTGTGCGTGAGTTGACTACCGTTACGTGGAATCCTGCCTGCCGCAGGTGGCGCAGGATGTCCCATTTGATTCCAAAATCGTAGGCAACGATGTTGTATTTCGTTTCAGGTAATTCGATGTAGGTGCCTTCTTGCCCGGTGGATGGGTTGGGGATGGTCCATTGCCGGGATTCACCCTCCCAGACATACGTTTCAGGAGTAGACACCTCCTTGACAAAGTCAGAGCCCTCCATGGGGGCTGATTGCTGGGCGGCCGCAACTGCCTCTTCAGCGCTGAGCTCAGTGGAGATACAGGCACGCATGGCTCCGGCTGAACGCAGGTGTTTGGTAAGCGCGCGTGTGTCAATGCCCTCAATGCCGATGATTTCATGCTGGGCAAAGTATTCCGGCAGGCTTTGGCGTGAACGCCAGTTTGATGATACTGGGGATAGTTCTCCGATAACAAAGCCCCGGACATGGGGCTGCGAGGACTCTGCATCCTCCGGGTTGACTCCGTAATTGCCGATCAGGGGGTAGGTCATGGTGACAATCTGACCCCGGTAGGATGGATCCGTGATGATTTCCTGATATCCCGTCATGGACGTGTTGAAACAGGCTTCTCCGGTGGTGGTTCCGGTGTGGCCGAAGGCTTCGCCTTCAAAGGTTCGTCCGTCTTCGAGTGCTAGGATTGCTTTCATGGAAACGTTGAGTGGCTCAGTTGATCAATTTGAGCGGGCGCAGACTGAGGTGCGGGGGGAGAAGATTCAAGTGTGAAGTTGCGCTTAAATGACAGAGGTATGGGAAAGAGCTCTGATGTGGGTAATGGATGGTGCCAAATACCGTGTTCACGGCGCAGAGAAGCTGTCCTCTGCGGGAGAATTTCCCCACCGGGCTTGAGCCTGACCGTTGGCTGCCAGGTGGCAGAGGCAGTGGTAGACGTCCTCGGGCTGGGCACCAATGCCTGATGCAATTGACTCAGCGCCAACGCTTTGTTCTTTGAGTTCTTGTTTGACCTGTCCGAGTAGCTCCAGAAAGATGCCGGCTGCCTTTTTGCCGGCCTCCACACCGGGCTGGTGATAGGCGTTGATATTGACCAACAGAGCATAGATGGATACGGCGCGCTCGAAGAGGGCGATGAGAGCTCCTATGCTGCGGGCGTTGACCTCCTCAATGGACAGAGTGATGGATTGTCTGCCGCTCTCATAAAGCGCGGTCCGGCTGCCGCGTAAAAAGCCTTGCAGGTAGTCAGCTGAAGTGGTGCCGGGTTCGACTTCGATGCTGTCGCCATCACGCCCTTTTCGCACCTCAATGAAGGTGGCAAAAAAGTTGGCGACGC
Source organism: Akkermansiaceae bacterium (assembly GCA_049632765.1). Lineage (GTDB taxonomy): Bacteria > Verrucomicrobiota > Verrucomicrobiia > Verrucomicrobiales > Akkermansiaceae > Oceaniferula. The sequence continues at coordinate 207,626 of JBNACB010000001.1, forward strand.
CATCACGCAGTTGTTGCACATAGGCATGTTGGTCAGTGGAGCCCTTGTTGCCATAGACGGCGATGCCCTGATGGACAACATTGCCATCCAGATCGTGTTCTTTACCCAGTGACTCCATGACGAGTTGTTGCAGGTATTTTGAGAAGAGAACCAGGGAGTCTTTGTAGGGGAGGACTACCATGTCTTTTTCTCCTTTGCCCCTGCCTGCTTGGTGCCATGCAAGGGCAAGCTGCATTGCGGCATTTTCCTCATGTTTGCAGACCCGGGTGCGCTCATCCATTGCTGCCGCTCCCTCGAGGAGTGCATCGATGTCGATTCCCTGAAGTGCTGCAGGAACAAGGCCCACTGTAGACATGACAGAGGTCCGTCCGCCGACCCAGTCCTCCATGGGGAAGGTCGTTATGAATTGTTGTTCGTGAGCATATTTGAACAGCTTGGATCCCTCTCCGGTGATGGCAACGGCATGTGGTCCAAATGCCAAACCACTGGACTCGTATGCGGATTGTGCCTCGAGCATACCATTGCGCGTCTCAGGCGTTCCCCCGGATTTTGAAATCACCAGTGCCAGCGTTTTTGCGAGACCACCCTGTGTATCGTTAGCGATTTGATTCAGGACATGATCCATACCGGCAGGGTCGGTATTATCGAAGAAATAGGTTTTAAGAGGACTGTGGGCTCCGAGGGCCTCATAGATGAACTGAGGGCCCAGTGCGGATCCGCCAATGCCAATGACGAGCAGGTTTTCGAAGCGTTCGCCCCCCGGAGTCGTCATTTCTCCACTGAGAATCTTATCGGCAAAGGCCTTAAGGTCGGTGAGGGGCTCTGTGATTTGCTTGCGGATCTCCTCGCTCGGGGAAAGCTCGGGATTACGCAGCCAATAGTGCCCCACCATGCGACCTTCATCAGGATTCATGATTTTTCCTGCCTCGATCGCCTGGATGCCAGCATAGGCGCGTGCGGTTTCCTCAGCGAGCGAGTCTGCATAGTCAGTGGGAAGGTCCATGCGAGATGTGTCGATGGAAAAACCCAGCTCGGGGTAGCGGGTGTGGGCGGTTAAAAAAGAAGACCAAGAGGAAGATTGTGCTGCATCGGGCATGGATTGATATAGAATCGACGCACGCTAATATTCAAGTGCATACTCCGGCCCGCTGTGACATTCGACGGGCGCGTCGATGACTTGGGAAATAGTTTGGAGCCTTGTGTGCTTCTCTTGGATTGCCATGACTCATCTATTTTGTTTTTTTGCAGTAGATGAAGTGTCTGTCAGGTTCTCCATTGAGGTCATTGAAGAGCTGTTTCAGGCGTGGTTTTTGTTACTGGGGTAGGGCCGTGACGCAAAAGGCAAGCAGCTGGCTGTGATTGCAGTCATTGATCGATAAAAACGATGCAAAGCATACGCTCACAGGTCAGTCAGGGATCGTTCCGTGGTTACCTTTGGACGGGTATCACGCTCGACGAGGGGCTTTGTTTGCGTGCCTTTGCCATCGTCATGATTATGGTGCACAATTACATGCACTGGCTGCCCGGCTCGCCGGGGGAGAACGAGTTCGGCTTTCAAGCTGATAGGGTGCATTTGCTCATGGCTGGCTTACGGGAACATCCCCTCGATGCAATAAGACTTCTGGCAGCATATTTGGGGCATTACGGAGTTCAGATCTTTTTTTTCCTGAGTGGCTACGGATTGACCATCAAATATGGGGCTCGTGCACCAAGCTGGTTGAAATTCCAAATGAAGAGATGGAAAGCCTTCTATCCAGCTATCCTTCTATCCGCTCTGGCGTTTCTCATATACGAAGGCTTGCGCGTTGGATGGGGTGATGTCTTTTCGGATCATGGACTCAATTTGCTTCGCCAGATGATCGGGGTGTCCAACTTTATTCCCGACAATGTATACCGCCCAATCGGCCCATGGTGGTTCATCGGTGTTATCCTGCAGTTTTATCTGATTCTGCCCTTGCTGTGGAAATGTGTGCAGAGGCATGGAGACAAGTTCCTTTATCTGTTACTTGGTGTGGCCTGGATTTTGCAATCGCTACTGGGCCACATCCTCTACACCCGATTTGATTTGAATATCAATCATACCATCCTCGGGCACATTGGTGTTTGCGCCATGGGGATATGGTTTGCGCGCCGTGGAGAGTTCTCCATTCCCTGGTGGGTCATTGCTTTAAGTGCGGTTCTCTTCGTGGCAGGGAATTTTAATTATGTGTTCTGGATACCCTCCCGAGTAATGCTGCTGCTCTTTCTGATCCCTCTTTTCCGGGCTCTGGCAGACTATTTGAGCCGCGTCAAGTATGGGCAGGGCTTTCTGCTGCTGGTGGGGCAGCTCTCCGTCTATTTGTTTTTATGCAACGGTTATCTCCGTCGCCCGATTGTTGATTTTGCCAAACACGAGGCCCATTGGTGGACATCTCTCTGGACATGTGCTGTTTTTGTTTTGATCACCATTGCATGGGCATGGTTGCTTGCGGTGCTGGAAAGACGGTTTTTCCTTGTTTTGAGCCGACCAAGAAACTAAGCTTTAGCCATTATGGATGCATTGATTGGGCACGTGGAAGATGGCAAGGAGCTCGACTTGCGAGAAATTTATGCGGCCACCGAAATGCTGCTCAGTGAGAGTATTGCAGATGAGAAAAAGGCATCGTTTTTGAGAGGCCTGACTGCCAAGGGCGAGACCGCCTCGGAGATAGCCGGTTTCGTCGAGGCTTTCCTTGAGAGGGCCGTGGATCCGGGCATTTCAGAAATGAGCTTGGATGGTCCGACTATCGACGTGTGTGGCACGGGTGGTGACAAACTCAATCTCTTTAATGTTTCCACCACGAGCATGTTTGTCATCGCCGCTGGTGGAGCAGTCGTGGTCAAGCACGGTAACCGTGGGATTACCTCCAAGAGTGGTGGTGCTGATGTTTTGGAAGCGCTTGGAGTCAAGATTGATGTCTCTCCTGAGGTTTTTCGTCACTGTGTGCAAGCTGCCGGCGTTGGCTTCTTGTTTGCCCCCATTTACCACCCTGCATTCAAAGCCGTTGTCGGCGTGAGAAAAATGCTCGCTGAAGAAGGAACCAGGACGATATTCAACCTCATAGGCCCATTGTTGAATCCAGCCCGTCCAGAGTGCCAGCTGGTAGGTGTATGTGATCCCGACATGGATTCAGTGTTTGCAGACATTCTTCAACGCCTGGGCCGGGACAGTGCATGGGTAGTTCATGGCAATACTGCTGAGGGAGGGCCGGTTGATGAAGTGAGCCTGCTCGGGCCGACCCGGATTTGTAAGTCGGGCCGCTATCAGTCACCTGTTGATGAGGAGGTCGTACCTGAAGATTTTGGTATGTCTGCTTGCCAGGTAGAAGAGCTGAGGGGAGGGGATGCGCAGGAGAATGCCGGCATTCTCACAGACATACTGAGTGGAAAAATAACGGGGCCCAAGCGCGAGATGGTCATGCTCAATGCAGGAGCAGGCCTGGCTTGCGCCGGATTGGCTGATACCATGGGAGAGGGAGTGCAGCTCGCCGCTGAGCTCATTGACTCAGGTCAAGCGTTGGATCGCCTGCACCGTTTACAAGCGGTGTCCGCTGAGTTGGCAGTATGATTTTTTCCATGGTGTCATTGAGAGATAAATCAGGTGATTGAATACCTCTTTGGAGGTTTTCCGAAGCACCTGCGAAATGAAAAGCGAGTAATAATATGAGTACGCACGTCAAACCTACCAAGATCCCCCAGGAAAGAGACTTTACAGGTGGCATGATCCATCTTCAGTCATGCTCGTTCATCGGCTCGACTGGTGAAAAAGAGCTTGATGATCGCATCGTGGCGCTGGCGACCGAGATCTCCGGAGGCGAGGACAACTGCCTGCTTGCGGAAATGCTCATATCGGCCATTCGAATTGCACGAGGTGCTGTGACCGAGGGCGACTTTAAGACCATGAACCGCGCGTTGCGTGAAATGCGCATTGCCAATGAGGTCTTTTATCCTTTCCGTAACTGCCGAAAAATATCCATCTTTGGCTCTGCCCGTACGGATCCAGAAGAGCGCGAATACAAGGCGGCCGTCGAATTTGCTGCCAAAATGCGAGATGCCGGTTTTATGACGATCACGGGTGCAGGTCCGGGTATCATGGCAGCGGGCAACGAGGGTGCGGGCCGCGACGACAGCTTCGGTTTGAATATCAACCTACCGTTTGAGTCAGCCGCAAACGCCTTCATCGCAGGTGATGAGAAGTTGGTGGATTTTAACTTTTTCTTCACGCGCAAGCTTTCCTTTGTCAAGGAGTCAGACGCTGTGGTTGCCTTCCCGGGGGGCTTTGGCACCATGGATGAAATTTTTGAAACCCTGACCCTGATCCAGACCGGTAAGACGAGGATTTATCCGCTAGTGCTTATTGATGCCAAGGGAGGTACCTATTGGAAGTTTTGGAGGCAGTTCATTGAGGAGCATCTGAGCCGTCTGGGTATGATTTCTGAGAGCGATTTTTCCCTGTTCAAGGTCACTGATGACATTGATGAAGCCGTGGAGGAGATCAGGAGGTTTTACTCTAACTTCCATTCATACCGCTATATTGGGGACAAGATCATCATCCGGATGCAAAACAAACTTCCCGATAGCCTCATGAAGAAGCTCCACAAGGATTACACAGATATCCTCAAAAGTGGAGGCTTCGCCCAAAGCGGTCCCCTGCCTGAAGAAGAAGATGAGCCGCAGCTCGATGCTCTTCCCAGGCTGGTGTTTCGCCATCGCCACAACAATTTCGGCAGGCTGCGCGAGCTGATCAATACGATCAACGACCTTTGAGCTCATGCCTGGCCAGCCTATGGGCAATGGCTTTTTTATTCTATGAGCGCAGGCCAGTCCTCAGTGTGAAAAAACTCACCGGCTGGCTTGTCGAGACGCTCGTACGTGTGAGCCCCGAAAAAGTCCCGTTGTGCTTGCAAGAGATTGGCCGGAAGTCGCTCGCTTCGATAGCTGTCGTAGTAGGCGAGTGAGCCACTGAAGCTGGGAACTGGAATGCCATTGAGGGCTGCCAGGGAAACGACCTCACGCCAGTTTTGCTGCGCCTTGGTAAGAATATCCGTGAAGAAAGGGGCAAGCATGAGGTTATCCGGTGTGTTTGTGCCCTGATAAGCCTCCGTGATTCTGTTCAGGAATCGCGCACGGATAATGCAACCGCCACGCCAGATTTTAGCAATTTCACCGAGCTTAAGGTCCCATCCCTTCTCCTTGCCAACCTTGGTAATGAGGTCAAGACCCTGAGCGTAGGATACGATTTTTGAAGCATAGAGAGCATCGCGGACTTTGTCGATGATCTCCTGCTTGCTAAGCTCTCCCGCGTTGAATTCTGTGTTGGAGGGCCCCGTCAAGACCTGGCTTGCCGCAACCCTCTGGTCACGCATAGCTGAGAGGATGCGAGCTTCCACCGAGGCACCTATGCAAGAGAGTGGAATAGTGTGGTCCACAGCTTCCATCATCGTCCAACGTCCCGTGCCCTTTTGTCCTGCCTTGTCCACGATTAGATCAACAATGTGCTGACCAGTTTCGGGATCGATTTGCTCAAAGATTTTCGCGGTAATCTCAATCAAAAAACTTTCCAGATCTCCAGCGTTCCAATCGGCAAAGATGTCGGCAAGCTCCTGATTGGAAAATCCTGCCGCTTTGAAGATGTTGTAGGCTTCGCAAATGAGCTGCATATCGCCATACTCGATACCGTTGTGCACCATTTTAACAAAGTGCCCGGCACCGCCTTCTCCGATGTGAACCACACACGGTTCTCCATCAACTTTTGCAGAGATAGCCTCAAAAATAGGCTGCATTACCTCCCAGGTGCTCTGTGGACCTCCGGGCATGATGGAGGGGCCTTTTAGTGCTCCCTCTTCACCACCTGAGACGCCAGCTCCTATGAAGCGCAATCCATGCTCGGCACACCATTTGTCGCGGCGTTCGGTGTCAGTGTAGAGAGAATTACCACCATCGATAATGATGTCATCCTTGTCGAGCAGGGGTATCAGGGCTTCGATCACATTGTCAACGGGGCCACCTGCCTTGACCATGATTTGAATCTTGCGTGGGCTGGCGAGCGAATCGACAAACTCCTCCAGAGTCTCACAGCCGAGCAGTTTTTTGCCGGGGTTCTGACTGATGAACTCAGTCATTGTCGATGTCGTGCGATTGTAGACAGAAACTTGGAAGCCACGGCTTTCTACATTGAGCACGAGGTTTTGCCCCATGACAGCCAGGCCAATGAGGCCAAAATCAGATTTTTCCATAGATGCGATGATTGGTAGGGCGGGGATTATTCATGAGTGGCGACTGGAAGCAACTGCAAGTTGAACAAATCGCCCCCATTACGGCATTCTGGCATTTACAATGAGCCGGTAGCGCAGGTGATGGTTTTTTCATAAGGCTAGGGTTGCCCTCGTCCGGGACTTTGAGCATATTGGGTTCGCCCTTATCTGCACCAGTGCGAACACTGGCACCTTGATTTATGAATTTGCCCAACACCATCACACTCTTTCGTCTGATTCTGACGGCGGTTTTCTGCATTGCAGCCTCGGCCGAGGGCACAGTTGGCTACGCCATTGCCCTGTCTGCATTTGTGCTGGGGGCGTTTTCGGATTGGCTGGATGGCTATCTGGCCCGGAAAATGGGACTTGTCACTGCACTTGGAAAACTTCTCGACCCGCTAGCGGATAAGATTCTGGTATGCTCGGGCTTTGTTTATTTGTCCGCCGAGGCATTGTGTCCGGTTTGGGTGACTGCCTTGATCCTCTGTCGTGAGTTCCTGGTCACCGGGATCAGACAAATTGCCATCGAGGAGGGCAAGGTCCTCGCTGCTGATCATCTCGGTAAGTGGAAGACAACTTTCCAACTTGTTTTCATCATCACTGCGCTTGTGCATCTCACCTTTGAGTCCGTTGATGCGACTAACCCTGTGGTTACTTCGCTCAAGTACATTGCCCACAAGGATCATTTGTTATTCCCGCTGTCGCTCTGGCCAGCTGTTATCCTCACAGTCATCTCCGGCTGGTCCTACTTCTGGCAATCCAAAGACATGATCCTCGGCAAGGATCGGGCCAGCTAAAAACCGCTGCAGTGCATGAGGACGATCATTAGAAATGCTCATGTTGTCTCCCCCGGTAATGAGCTGTTGGGCGCGTCTGTCGAGATAGAAGCGGGCAAGATAAAGGCAGTAAATCAGGCAAATATAGTGCCTGCAGAGGCAGACACAGTCATTGATGCCGGGGGACGATATCTCATGCCTGGTTTTGTCGATATTCATGCCCATGGCGCGGATGGCCGTGACGTCTGTGACAACAACGCGGAGAGTATCCGGCACATCGCGAAGCGTAAGCTGGGGGAGGGGGTTACGACCTGGCTTCCGACCACGCTGACCCAGCCTCAGGAGTTATTACAAGAAATCGCAGGCACCTGCGCACAGTATATGCTTGGTCAGGAGTATGCCAAGACGCCCGGTCTGCATGTTGAGGGGCCCTTTATCAATCGTGACAATGCAGGCGCGCAAAACCCTCAATACGTTCGCGAACCAAGCTGGAGAGAGCTGAGCTGTATTCACGAGATTGCACCTGTGTCAGTGGTCTCCATCGCTCCGGAAATGAATGGCGCTTTGGATTGTATACGGGATGCCAGATCAGCCGGTATTACGTGTTCAGCGGCGCACTCGTCAGCCACGTATGAGCAGATGATGGGTGCCAAGCTGGCAGGCGTGACTCACATGACTCATTTTGGCAATGCGATGAGTGGCCTGCATCACCGCGAGATAGGCATGGTTGGAGCCGGCCTGCTCGATGCGGAATTAAAAATGGAACTGATATGTGACGGTATCCATCTATGCCCCGATTTCATTCGCTTGATTTTTGAGATGAAGCCCATCGATCAACTTATGCTGATTACGGACTCGATGAGTGGCTCATGGATCGATTCCGGTGTCGTTGAGTTGGGTGGACTGGCAGTCATTGTCGAGAATGGAGAGGCAAGGCTCAAGGATAGTGGAGCGCTTGCTGGCAGTGTTTTGCGCTTCAATGAGGGCTTTCGTAATGCCCGCGAGTTCACAGGCATTGCCTTGGGTGAGCTTATTAAAACAACATCGTGGAATCAGGCCCAATCGCTTGGGTTGGGCGGAATCGGGAAAATTGAAGCCGGTTACAATGCAGATATCGCTATTCTTGACGAGGATTTTGGAGTATGGAAAACGCTTGTTGATGGAGAGGTGCGTTACGCTGTTTCTTGATACATGGATAACCTCAAAGACCGATGCTTTGCACGGTGAAGGTAATGAGACTAACATCTGCCATGGCCGCATTAAGAATTACAGAGATAATAAGCGTTTTGCCTCGAATTGGTTCCGGGCTTCATGATGGCACCTATAAGCGGCTGTTTGCCGTGTGCGCTGCTGCGTGGCTCTTGTCAGCATGCGGAAGTGAGCATGCAGAGATCAAGCCGGCTCATTACAGTCAGGACAAGCGTCTTGCTGGGCGTGTGGAAAAGGTGTTGGATGACTCTCAATTTGTGTTGATCCGTAAATACGGCAGATGGTCGGTTCTCAAAGGAGAGACGGTTCAGAGCGTGGGTGAGGGCCGCAGTGCCAATTTGCTGCCCACGGGGGAGGAGCTTGGCGAGCATATTGCCGCCGACATTCGTTCGGGTTCGGCGGAGGTTGGTGATGCAGTGTATATTCGCAAAGGCCATACTAATTAGAAGGCAAAGAAGTCTGTGCCCGCCGATAGATATGGGTATTTGATAATTTCCGGAGCGATATCAAAAATCGGCATTGCACCCTTGAAAGTATAAAAAGAAAAGGTATTTGCGCCCAAATTACTTAAAAAACAAAAATAAGAACTTGAATATAGTTGATCTTTTATGTATTTTATCTGCGCAACTGTGTTCACATTGGTGATAACTAAAACACTAATAGACACAAACAATATGAAAACTAGTCCCTCCAATACTAGCTCCGTAGATACGGATCGCCTTGCAGACTTCGTTCTGTTTACGCAGCGTTCTTGCATCCTTAATCTGTCCAGCGAGTTGAACCGTGGAAACATTTCCTTTCCTCAGTTCTTCCTGATGGCCTACCTCTCAAGCGAGGAATATCTGACCATGTCGGATATCGCTAAGAAGATGGGTCATTCTACTGCGGCCGCTACCGGCCTGGTAGACCGCCTGGAGAAATTAAGCTATGTTGAACGAGTACACGCAGCCGAAGATCGTCGCAAGATCATGGTTCGTATCACCCAAAAGGGTGCAGAGTTAGTCGCGCGTATGCGCCGTGAAATCGCCTCTAATCTGTCTGATGTCATGTCAGATATGGATGAAGAGGAATCCGATACCGTGGATCATGTGACCAGAGCCCTCAGTGGCAGGTCTCAGTAAGATACTAGCATGAAGCTCTCAACACCCGCCTCGGAGGTTGAGAGCTTGCACAATGGGGCATTTGCATTAAGGCTTGAGGCCAGTGATGCAAATGCCCCGTTTTTTGTCCTCCTTTTCCCCGCATGAGGGAGTTTGTGCTGCTTTTGTTGGCCGTGTTGAAGGTGTCGAGGGGAGTCGGGACAAGGATGAGGCTGTTGCCAGACTGCGCCCTGCTCATGAGGCAGCCGTGAGAGATCTTGGCTTTTCCTGGTCCCAGCTTCACATGGCAGAGCAGGTCCATGGAGCAGATTTAGCCATTGTGAAGGGTGGTGATACAGATCAAATATCGATGGGTGTGGACGGTCTGATCACCTCGGAACAGGGTGTCTTGCTCGGTATCTATGTGGCGGATTGTGGAGCCGTCTACATACATGACCCGGTTCGTGGTGTGATTGCACTTTTGCATTCCGGAAAAAAGGGCACCGAGGGTAATATTACGGGTGTAGCTATTGAGATGATGGTCGATGCATTTGGATCATCGCCTAAAGATATCCGGGTTGCTCTTTCGCCGTGTATCAGGCCGCCTCATTACGAGGTTGATTTTGCATCCCAAATCCGCCGGCAGGTTCTTAATGCGGGTGTGCCTGCGGAGCAATTTGCGGATTCACACATCTGCACAGCGAGTGATGCTCGAGCCTACTATAGCTATCGCAGAGAGATGGGCAAAACCGGTCGGATGCTGGCTCTTCTGGGTAGGGTGTGAACCCGGTAAATCATTCAATGACGATGAGCATGGGACGATGGTCGCTAGCGGTTTCCCAATTCTCCGGATCGAGTAGCTTGCATGCCTCTTTCTTGATGAAAGGTTCGAGAACAGAATTTGTCATGACAAAGTCGATTCGTGAGTAGATGTCCTCGTGTTTCCAGTGGTGAGTCCAGCTTTGACCTCTCTTGTCCAACAGCTCAATGATCTTCATATGAGCAGAGCTGTTGGAGCGCCCCCGGACACTGGATACAGATTTGCTGTTTCTCGTATCGTTAAAATCACCGTAAACGAGCAGTGGGGTATCTGATTGGTGTCTGAGGATGTCCTCGATGTGTTTCCGCAAAAGCAGGCTTTCATTGCGTCGCATCAGGGCCTGGTCTGCATCGGGAACAGGCCGTTTTGATTTGAAGTGGATTCCCAGTAGGCGAATGCTTTTGTGCTGCAGTTGCACGGTGGTGTCGAGAATGCCCCGGCTTATGGTGAAGGGTGCACCTCCGATCGTATAGTTGGTTTTTTGGGGCTTGCCAGTACTGACAATCGGGTAGCGCGAGAGCAGTCCGAGTGCCCGGGTTCGGTCCGAGCCACTCACCCGGTGACTGTGAGGGAGATTGATGCCAGCCGTCTTGAGGCGCTTTTGCAGATCCTCCAAGTCAGCGTGGGTGCCGATTTCGCACAGACCCAGTATGTCAGGTTTTGCTGAGCTGATGATTTCAATAAGTGCGTCAATTTCCTCCTGTGGTTTGTGTCTGTAGACGGCCTTGCCGTCGACGTAGCGGCGCATAGTGAGGTAGTTTTTCAAGTTATACGCAAGAAAGCGTGTGGGGTCATCATGTCCGGGCTGTTGTGATGTTACTGCGCTCGCTGACGCGCTGCCATCATCACTGTAGCCATTGTCATGATTTCTCTCCGTTTCGGGAAGGTTGACCCAGGTTTCTGTGAAACGTTGAGCCTCCCTACAATGGCTCGTTAAAAGGCACAAAAATACCCCGATAATAATCGGGGCATAGTTACCAGTGAATGATTGTCTAGGTGAATCCATGAGGCTGCCTGTGCAAGCAATCAGGCGTCTTTCTCGTCACGAGGTTCGCTCTCTTTCTGAGTGCTTGTTTTGGGGGCAGTGTCGTGGGTGACTTCGTCCTCGGCCTTGGTGATCTCGTGTTCAAATTCATCTTTGGCTTTTTTGAATTCTCCCATGCTCTTGCCCAGGCCACGAGCGAGCTGTGGTAGTTTCTTTGCGCCAAAGAGAAGGAGGATGATCAGGAAAATGACCACCATTTCTGGATATCCGAGAGGTCCCATGTGTTTGTTGTTGGTTGGTGTTAACGCCCGAAGGCATAGCTACCCTAATGCCCGGAAGATGTTTTGGCAAATGGAATCGGGCCCGGAGCCCAATTAGAGAATTGGGATACGCGCTCAATAGAAGTGGCTTTCAAGATTCGCTGGCAATCTCCCTGGATCGTTGAGATGCCGCATGTATCCCTGCTGCGATGCTCGATTCAAAGCCGTTTTCGCTCAGTGCGGCGAGGCCGGCGAGAGTGGTGCCTCCGGGAGAGGTGACCTGCTCAACCAGTTCTCGCGGGCTCATGCCGGTTTGTTCCACCATGTGTGCTGCTCCGATGATCGTTTGAGTTGCCAGTTTAAGGGCTTCATCAGCGGGCAGTCCCTCTTTTTGGGCCTGGAGACACATGGCCTCGATAAAGGTATAAACATAGGCTGGCCCGCTCCCAGACAAGCCGGTGACAGCGTCGAGGAGTGTTTCCTCGGTCACACTGACCATGCCGACAGATGCAAGGAGTTGGGCGGCAGTATCAAGATCTTGTTTCGTGGCATGGCTTCCTGGGGCAATTGCGGTGGCGCCATGGCCAATGAGGGCTGGTGTGTTGGGCATGGCCCTGATGATGCGGGTGCCAGCGGGGCATACAGCTTCCATTTTTTTCACGGTGACTCCTGCAGCAATGGATATGAGAAGATGGCTGGGTGTGAGCTCGGGCGCTATTTCACTGAGCACTGTTGTGATGTACTGGGGTTTCACAGCCAAGAGGATCGTTTGTGATTTGCTCGTCAGGTCCATATTGTCTGTCGCAGCAATAACGCCCATCGACTCCACAAGGGAAGTGACCGAGTCTGCATTCGGGTCATACACCGCAATATCTCCAGCACTTGTCATGTCAGAATTGGCAATGCCTCCAACAAGAGCGCTTCCCATTCTTCCGCATCCGATAAAACCGATTTTCATGGCTGGAAGCTAGCCTGTCACGGGTGCCACTGGCAAGACCCAGTGCTGAATTATATTTGAAGCGCGATGTCTCCGGCTGAATAGCGCTTGATTTTTTCAAACAAATGATTTAAACAAATGCTTGAATGCAAGCTCACAAAAAAGCCACCAAAACTCTGATTCTCGAGGTTGCTGAGCGTCTCGTGGCGGAGCGGGGCTTTGAGTCTGTGTCACTCCGTGACATCACCAATAGCGCCAATGTGAATGTGGCTGCTGTCAATTATCACTTTGGCAGCAAGGACAAGTTATTTGAAGCTGTGCAATGTCGCTATATTGAGCCCATCAATGAAGAGCGTTTGAGAATGCTCGAGGGGCTTACATTGGACGGGCGCGTTGCCACTGTAAGGGAAATCCTTGAGGCGTTCATGCGGCCGTTTTTAACGGTCGTGCAAGGCAGCGAAATGAGCGAGAAGTTGTTCTTCAAGTTGATGGGGAGGTGTCTCATGGACCCTCAAGGCGGTTTGCCTCAAGAAATGATACCCGGGATTAAAAAAGTGGCTGAAACTTTTACCCGGGCTTTTCTGGAGGCAGCACCCGAGCTCACCACGGAATGTGTGCTCTGGCGCTTGCATTTCACGTTCGGGGTCATGGCTCAAACGCTTCTACATGGCGACTTGCTTCATGCTTTGACAGATGGAGCCTGTGGTGATCCGGACGCGGAGGATCAGTTTCAAGAGATGATTGATTTTTGTGAAGCTGGGTTTCTCTCTGGGAAAGGAGTTGGCAAATGAAGCATGTGTTCACAGCCGTGCATGCCCTCTTACTTTTTGGATGTGTTGCCAGACCGCCGGAGTTAATGCTCTCCAAGGTGACATCCATGGCGCCGGCGAATTGGTCGACTACCGAGCAGGCGACATCAGGAGTTGACAGCAACTGGGTGCGGCGCTTTGGCGATCAGGAGCTTTCAACCATGGTGGATGAAGCCCTAAAGGCGAATCACCAGATACATATTGCGGCGGAACGTGTATTTCGCGCTTTGGAAGCTGCACGTGTCGCCGGTGCTCTCACTAGACCGCAGCTCGCTTTGAGCTCGGATGGTGACCGCCGAAAGACCCAGTTCATAGGTTTTCCTTTTGGGGGATCAGTCATCTCAGAAAGTTATGGGGTGGATTTGAAAATCGACTGGGAGCCGGACATATGGGGCAGGGCACGTGCTGAAAAATCTGCAGCTATCGCTGATTGGCAGGCAGGTGGTCAGGATTATCGCGCTGCCAGGGCGTCTTTGGCGGCGCAAGTATGTAAGGCATGGTTTGCTCTTGCTGAGGCGAATGAACAAGTTGAGCTCGCTACCCAGGCTGTGGAAATAAGACAGCAAACCGAACAAGCTGTGAGAGAGCGTTACGAGAGGGACATGCGAGATCAAGGGGGGTCTGCCTCACAGTTGAGGCTGTCCCAGACTGACCATGCAAAGGCCAAGGCCGAGTTGGCTGCCCAGCGTGGCAATCAGGCGGCAGCGCGTCGACAGCTTGAGTTGCTTGCTGCGCGCTATCCTGCCGGTAGACTGGAAGGCCGGACACGATTGCCTGAGGTTTCCTCCATGCCGCCCGCGGGTCTGCCATCGGAGCTCTTGCTGCGCAGACCTGATATTATTGCGGCGGAAAGACGCTACGCTGCAGCGGTAAAACGCATCAAAGAGGCAAAACTTGCAGTTTTTCCGAGTTTTAAGATCACCGGAAGTGCGGGCACGAGGACTCAGGCCTTGCGGGAAATTGTCAACAGTGACTTTGGTGTCTGGTCTATCGGGGCTAATATATTGCAGCCGATTCTCACAGGCGGGCGGGTCCGTGGTGAAATTCGTCTGCGTAAATCGAGCCAGCGTGAGGCGCTTGCCCTGCTGCATCAAAAAGTTCTCAATGCATTTGGTGAGGTCGAGCAAGCGCTGTCCAACGAGCTATGGATTGAGAGGCGTGAGCGGGAGGTTAGGGAAGCCCGTGATTTTGCCCGCGATGCGGCGAGAGCAGCGGAGGACGATTACCGCGATGGTAACGGCGATGTCCTGACCTTGTTCGCTGCACAGACGAGTAAAATTCAGCTCGAGTCACAATACGCGGCATTGCGCAGGTTGCGGCTGGTAAATCGTGTAGACCTTCATCTCGCTTTGGGAGGTGGATTTGAAATTGAACAAAAAGGAAACCATCATCCATGAGTGAGGAAATAAAAGATACTAAAGCAGCGAGCAAAATGGATTCCGGCAAATGGATTCATCGATCCAAGGTGACAGCACTTGTTGTCGTGTTGCTCATCGGCTTTGTGATGATGAAATATCTCACGGACCATGGACCGGAGGCAGACAAGGAGATGCCGCCGAGGATCATTCCGGTGGTCAATGTCATGAAGGTTGCTGCCAGCACTGAGCAATATTTCATTCATACCCAAGGGAGGGTTGATGCGGTTATGAGAACTCAGGCCGCATCTGAGGTCATGGGGCGCGTTGTCATGGTATCGCCGAAATTCAAGGCAGGCGGTAAGTTTTCCCATGATGAGATCATGCTGGAGATTGACGGCGCAGATTATGTGTCCGCTCATGCTGCTGCAGTCTCATCGCTGGCGGAGGCGAAACTTATGTTGGTGCAGGAAGAGGCACGTGCGGAGCAGGCAGGTCGTGACTGGCAAAAACTTGGCAGGGGTGAACCATCCGATCTCGTGTTGCGCAAGCCCCAGATTGAGAGTGCCGAAGCTCGCATTCTAGCCGCTCAGGCAGCCGTGGAGAAGGCAGCCAGGGATTTGGAGCGAACCAAGCTGCGCGCTCCCTATGACTGCCGTGTGGAGTCGGTATATACAGACATCGGATCCTATGTCATGGCAGGAGCCAGATTGGCAGATGTGTATTCCTCCAACGCATTTGAGGTCCGGGTTCCTGTCACTCTCGAGGAATTGGGCTATCTCAACAAAGATCAGGTTGTCGGCTCAAAAGCCGTCATCAAAGCCACATTGGGTGGAGCGGAGAGGCGATGGCATGGAGAAATCGTGCGTAATGAAGGAGTAGTCGATCAACAGACAATGACAATGTATCTGGTTGTTGCAATTAAGCCGGAAAATGGAGCCGGCACGTATTACTTGCCTCCGCTGGGTCTCTTCGTAGAAGTGGAGATAGAAGGTGGATCCATGGAAAGGGTTTACAGAATACCGCGCAATGCCCTGAGGTCCGATAATACCCTGCTCGTGGTCAATAAAGACAACGAACTGGAAATAATCGAGGTCACTCTGGCCCGTACGCTGGAAAAAGATGTCATCATATCCCGCGGCTTGAGTGATGGAGCCAAAGTCATTGTCAGCCCGATAGAAACACCGGTAGAAGGCATGAGACTTTCTATTAGTGAGGTGACTGAGGCTGGAAACGATTAATGGGGGATACCCAAGCAAAGACATGCAAAAAGCCATCCAATGGTTTAGTAAAAACCACGTCGCGGCCAACTTCATCATGGTGTTGGTTATTCTGGCTGGGACTACGACGTGGTTTAAGCTCAAGAAAGAAGTTTTTCCCAATATCTCTCTGGATGCTGTTCGCATTCAGGTTCCTTTTCCCAACGCCACACCGGAGGAGGTTGAAGATGGCATCTTATTGCCACTGGAGGATGCCATCGCCGACGTTGACGGGGTGAAGAGAGTGACTTCCACGGCCATGGAATCCATGGGGGCAGTTACTGTGGAGGTGGAGACGGGTTACGATGTGCGGGATGTGATGAGTGACCTTAAAACCAAGGTTGACGCGATCACTAATTTCCCCGAACAGTCTGAGAAGCCGACTCTTGAGGAGGCAAGGTTGGATATTCAGGTTATGAGCATTGCCGTCTCCGCGAATGCGGATGAGACGACCCTGCGCGAGCTCGGTGAAATTGTTCGGGATGGCTTATTGGACTATAGAGCTCCTCAGCCCGGTGGTTGGAAGGAAAAAGCCAGCCGAATGATTCGTGGTGAGCCCAAAATCACCAAAGCTACTTTGACGGGGGTTAGACCGTATGAAATTTCCATTGAGGTGTCTGAGCTCACCCTGCGGCGATATCAATTGAGCTTGCAGCAGGTTGCTGATGCTGTGCGTGGAACTTCGCTTGACCTTCCCAGCGGCTCGATACGGACGGGTGCTGGTGAAGTGGTAATACGTGCCAAGGGAAAGCGCCACCGGTCAAAAGATTTTGAGGATATCGTAGTGAGTACGAAACCTGATGGATCCGTCCTGTTGCTGCGTGAAATCGCAACCATCGTAGATGGATTTGAAGATGTCGATATTAGCTCGCGTTTTAACGGGAGAGCCACCGTTTTGGTAAACGTTTATCGCACTGGTGAACAAAATGCCTTGCTTATTGCAGAGGCGGTTCGCCATTACATTGAAAATGTGGCTCCAGCCCAATTACCCGATGGAGTGAGCCTTGAGCTATGGAATGATAGTAGTGAGCTGCTTAAAGGACGGTTGAGCCTGCTGCTTCGTAATGGGGCCACGGGTCTTTTGTTGGTTTTCATTGTGCTTGCCTTGTTTTTGAGGCCTAGTCTTGCGTTTCTGGTGGCTCTTGGAATTCCGGCATCCTTTGCGGGCGGAATATGGATGATGCCGGAGCTGGGTGTGTCCATCAATATGATCTCCCTGTTCGCCTTCATTCTCGTTCTCGGTATTGTAGTGGATGATGCAATCATCGTGGGGGAAAATGTCTACCGACGTATCCAGCATGGGGAGCACCCCCGGGAGGCAAGCTGGAGAGGGACTCACGAGGTAGGAACAGTTGTCATTTTCGGAGTGCTGACCACCATGGCTGCGTTCACCCCGATGCTCGGAATCAGCGGGGTCAGCGGCAAGATTTGGCCCAATATTCCATTGGTTGTCATTCCCGTGCTGATGTTCTCATTGTTGCAGTCAAAGCTTGTCCTGCCAGCTCACCTTGCTTTGCTCAAGCCGCACATCGAGGGCGATCAGGTTAATGTGATCTTTCGAATACAGCGACGCGTGGCCAGTGGGCTGGAGGCTTTTGTCCACCGTGTCTATAAGCCAGTATTGATGAGCTGCCTGCGTCATCGCTATTCGGTCTGGGCGGTGTTTGTAGCCCTTCTGATGATTGTTGTCGGCCTGGTGAGCGGGAAGTGGGTGCCGTTTGAGTTTATGCCGAAGGTGGAGGGCGACGTGGTGACAGCCAAGCTGGAAATGCCTACAGGAGCCCCGTTTGCAACCACCGAAAAGGAAATAACCCATATTGAAAAAGCGGCACAGCGTGTTGGGGCCAAGTATCGGGATGTAGACGGCAACCCTGTGTCAGTGCATATTCTGGCAACTTCGGGAACCCAGCCTTTTCAAATGGGCTTTGGCTCTGAGCGAGTTCCCATAGGTAGCAGTTTGGGTGAGGTTACCGTCGAGCTGTCTCCGGCTGCTGATCGCGATATCTCGGCAGATGAGTTTATCGCGGAGTGGCGTGAGGAGATTGGTCCGATCGCTGGTGTTGTTGAGTTGAGCTTTCGTCAGGAAACAGGAGCCAGTGGCAATGCCATTGATATTGAAATTTCCGGGCGTGATCTGCAAATGCTGCAGAAGGCAGCTGACCACATCACTACTCAGCTCGGAACCTATGCAGGTGTCAAAGATATCTCAACCGACAACCGCAGAGGGAAAAGAGAACTTGTTTATGAGCATATTACGCCAGCCGGAAGAGCTATGGGGTTCACCTTGCAGTCAACTGCGAAGCAGATTCGGCAGTCTTTCTATGGGGAGGAAGTGCAGCGCATCCAACGGGGCAGGGATGAGTTGAAAGTGATGGTGCGCTACCCTGAGAGTGAGAGAAGATCCATTGAGAATCTCGAAGACGTCAGATTAAGAACCCCACAGGGTGCTGAGGTGCCTCTGATTGAAGTGGCCGCTGCCAGGCCGATGCGTGGCCCGGCATCCATCCATCGGGTGGATCGTAAACGATCGATCAAGATTAGTGCCGATGTGGACAGGGCAAGGGCAAATGCCAATGAAGTGGTATCCCGTTTCAATGATGAGGTCCTTGCGGGCTTGTCATCCAAGTTTCCGGGTGTCGCGTGGGACTATCTCGGCGAGCAGAAAGACCAGAAGGACTCGGTCTCGGAGATGGGTGTTAAATTCGTTTTCGCCCTCCTTGGGATCTATGTGCTGATGGCCGTTCCACTCAAGTCTTACATCCAACCTCTCATCGTGATGAGCGTGATTCCCTTTGGTATCGTAGGTGCCGTTGCCGGACATATTCTGATGGGTATGGACCTGAGTATCATGTCACTTTGTGGTATTATTGCTCTTGCCGGAGTTGTGGTTAATGACAGCCTGGTTCTAGTGGAGTATGTCAATCGCCACCGCAGGGAAGAGGGTAGCCTGATCAAGGCGGTGCATAATGCAGGTGCCGCGCGCTTCAGGCCCATTCTACTCACTTCATTGACTACTTTTGCGGGGCTGATGCCGATGTTGGTTGAAACCGATATGCAGGCTCGTTTTTTGGTGCCTATGGCTGTCTCTCTTGGTTTCGGCATCCTGTTTGCCACCTTCATTACACTTCTGCTGGTGCCCTCGGTCTACATGATGCTTGAGGACCTTAAGCAATTTGCCGGCAGATGGCTCAAAGGCTAAATGCTGGGTTGTTACCCCTGCCTTGATCAGTGCTACAATTCTGCTGCGTTTTTGTAATGGCAAAGATGATCAGTGTGGCTAGAGTGCTCATACCAAAACCATATTACTATCATGACATCATCTATTACCATCCTTGTGATTCTGGCAGTTCTCGTTCTCATTCTGGCCTTCTGGGTCATTGGTGTATACAACGGCCTCATCAAGCTTCGCAACCGCTACCGCAATGCCTTCGCCCAGATTGATGTGCAGCTCAAGCGGCGCTATGACTTGATTCCTAACTTGGTTGAAACAGCCAAGGGTTTTATGCAGCACGAGCGGGAGACTCTCGAGGCTGTCATCCAGGCGAGAAACATGGCAAGTTCAGCTCGCGAGAATGTGAACACTGAGGACGCTGCCTCCATGGGGGCGCTCATGGCTGCAGAAGGGGGGCTGGGCGCAGCGTTGGGTCGTTTGTTTGCCCTGTCCGAGGCTTACCCTGATATCAAGAGTAATGCCAACATGATGCAACTCAGCGAGGAAATCACTTCCACGGAAAACAAAATATCCTTTTCACGCCAAGCATACAACGATGCCGTTACTCTATACAATACCCAGACCGAGGTTTTCCCCGCAAATATCGTGGCTGGCATGTTCAACTTCGGCGAGGCAGCTTTGTTTGAGGTAAGCGAGGAAGCTGAGCGCGAGGCTGTGAAGGTGGAATTCTAACCTTTCAATTCTTTGCCCGGAGATCCAGCGCCGTTATGGGCGCTGGGCTTGACTGTTGCCAGCCATGAATTTCTTTGAAGCCCAGGACGAGGCCAGGCGCAGGACCAAGTGGTTGGTTGGCTATTTCTCCCTGGCCATCATCGGTGTCATCGCATCGGTGTATGTAATCATCTACACCGCGATGGATTACGGTGGAATGACCAATAGCTTCTGGATGCCGGGGGTTTTTGGTGTCACCGCCCTGGTCACCGGCGGTCTGGTGGGCACGGGTAGCCTTTTTAAGACCATGCAACTCAATGGCGGTGGAGAGGTGGTTGCGAGAGATATGGGCGCCCGGCAGGTGGATCCTCACACGCGTGACGCGGATGAGAGGAAACTAGTCAATGTGGTGGAGGAGATGGCCATTGCTTCCGGAGTTCCCGTGCCGGGGATATGGATCATGGATGACGAACTGGCAATTAACGCCTTTGCTGCTGGAACAGAGCCCGGTAACGCGGTGGTGGCAGTTACCCGAGGTTGTATGCAGCGCCTCAGTAGAGCGGAACTCCAGGGAGTTGTCGCACACGAGTTTAGTCATATTCTCAATGGTGATATGCGCCTCAATATTCGGCTCATGGGGCTCTTGTATGGCATCCTCATGATCTCGATGCTTGGCCGCGTGTTGTTCCAGAGCTTTCGTTTCATGGGCATTCGCAGCTCAAGTAGCAGGGATCGTAGCGGTGCAGCGGTCATTGGTGCCATTGTGTTGGCCGGCCTTGCCCTTATCATCGTGGGAAGTGTCGGTGTGTTTTTTGGCCGGCTTATCCAAGCGGCTATCTCGCGTCAACGTGAGTATCTTGCTGATGCATCTGCAGTGCAGTTTACCCGTGACCCCAGTGGCATTGCTGGGGCATTAAAGAAAATAGGAGGCCAGGGTAGGGGTGCGAAAATGAGTGCGGCAAAAGCAGCCGAGGCCGGCCACTTGTTTTTTGCCGACGGAGGAATGTTCAGCTATGGCCTTGCCACCCATCCGCCACTCGAGGTCAGGATCAAAGCCATCGAGAAAAACTGGGATGGCGAATTTCTTGCATCAGAGCTCCCCGATGTTGCGGAGGGAAGGAGTGCCAGTGGTGGTGCTCAGGATGCAAGGGTGAGTGGTTTTAGTGGATCAACCGATCTTGAGCAGCCTGCTGTTTCGCGGGAGCAGATTGATCACCTTGGTGAGCCATCCCAAATTCACGCACATGTAGGCCATCTCCTGTATGAGGGTTTGAACGGGGAATGGGTGCGTGCATGCCATGACCGTGAGGAGGCTCAGGCACTGGTATTTGGTCTCTTGTTGGCTGAAGATAAGAAATTGCGTGAGGAGGAGGTCATCTTTATCGGTAATGGACTGGGTCAGGATGCCGGAAAACTTGCTCTGCGATGGAATCATGAACTGTCCGAGCTCGACTCAGTGCGCAAAGTGGCCTTGGTTGACTTATCCATTCCGGCCCTCAGGCGCTTGTCGCGGCCCGAGTATGATCGTTTTCTGGAACTGACCAAATGGCTCATCGCCAGTGATGGACAGGTGGATTTATTTGAGTTCATGCTGCAGCGCATCGTCGAGCGTCATCTGGATTCTCATTTTCGCGATGGCACTACAGCTAGGATCAAATACCGCAAGATGGATGATTTGGTCGATGAGGCCAATATTCTGGTGACAACCATGGCAGCCCTTGGTGGAGAGGACCAGATGAGTAGTGCCTATGCTTCAGCTGTTGCCGAATGGAATTGGCAAATGGACATGTCCCCGGCCTCTGACTGCGGTCTTGTATCTATTGGCAAGGCGCTGGATAAGTTTGATCATGCCGCACCACTGGTCAAAAAGCAGCTCCTGCGTATGCTGGGGCTAGCTGTGATGCACGACGGAGTGGTCGCCAGCCGGGAGGCCGAGTTGCTTCGTGCCACAGCAGATGCCATTGGCTGTGCCATACCTCCTTTCGTAGCCGGAAAGCACGCCGCCTGAGTCAATATTTGCCTAACGGGCTTAAAAAGGCTCGCATGGTATTTGGCTCACAAGGTGTGTCCCATGCGGTCTTTTTTAGTCTGCAGGTATTTTTCATTGTGAGGGTTTGACGGCACACTCAGCGGGACTTGCTCAATAATCTCAAGGTTGTATCCCTCTAGCCCAATGATTTTTTTGGGGTTGTTAGTGAGCAGTTTGATTTTTCTCACGCCAAGATCATAGAGTATCTGGGCGCCCATACCGTAATCCCTCAAGTCGGATTTGTAGCCCAGCTTCTCATTGGCTTCAATGGTGTCGAGGCCCTGTTCCTGGAGCTTGTAGGCATGAATTTTAGCCGGTAAACCGATTCCTCGGCCTTCTTGTCGTAAATAGAGCAATACTCCGCCTTCTTCAGCGATCTGCTTCATGGCTGCATCAAGTTGGCCACCACAATCACAGCGTTTCGAGTGGAAAACATCACCTGTGAGGCACTCAGAGTGAACACGAACGAGCGTAGGGGTGTCAGGAGAGATGTCTCCACGGGTAAAGGCAAGATGGTGAGCGGAGGTTACGTCTTCATCGGAATGATCCACATAATAAAGGTGGCAATTGAACTCACCGTAATCGGTTGGCATGGAGATGGTTTCAGCGCGACGAACAAGTTTCTCCGATCGTCTGCGGTATTCGATGAGATCTGCAATACTGCATGCCTTAAGCTCGTGCTTACGCTGGTATTCGCCGAGGTCGCCGGAGCGTGCCATTGAGCCATCTTCATTCATGATTTCGCAAATCACACCAGCCTCAGGCAAGCCGGCCAGACGAGCCAGGTCGATCGATGCCTCGGTGTGTCCAGCGCGTCGGAGAACTCCGCCATGAGCTGACTGTAACGGGAAAATATGCCCGGGTTGCACGAGACAACCTGCGTCTGCTTTGTCCTCTGCGAGTAGCCGGATGGTTTTGGCCCTGTCACTGGCAGAAATTCCTGTGGTGATGCCCTCTGCTGCATCCACAGATACGGTGAAAGCTGTTTTTTGAGCTTCACTGTTGCGGCGGGTCATCGGGGGCAGGTCAAGTTCCTGGGCACGAGTTGCTGTTATAGGGGCACATATGAGACCCCGCCCATGGTTTGCCATGAATGCAATCATTTCAGGCGTGACCTTCGCTGCGGCAGCGACGAGATCGGCTTCGTTTTCGCGGTTCGGGTCATCAACGACAATAACCATGTTGCCGGCTGCAATTTCAGCGATGATTTCGTCGATAGGGTGTAGTGTGAGTGCTGACATGTTGGTGAGTTTTCCTATTCTTGGTCAGAGTCATCTGAGACTCGAGCAAAATGATCGGACTTGATGTGAATATCCCGCTGAGGGAAGGGGATTTCAATATTGTGTTCGCGGAAAGCTTTCCACACCGCAATGAGCACCTCAGAGCGCACGTTACTCACTCCTTGCGGCGCATCGTCTATCCAGAAGCGAACCTGGAGGTTGATTGAAGAATCACCAAATTCCTTGAGTAGGCACGTGGGCTCAGGGTCGGAGAGTACTCTGGGTATTCCCATGGCGGCTTCTTTACAAATGCGTAAAGCCTCGGGAACATCAGTAGAGTAGGAAACGCCAACATCAGCCCTGATGCGAACCACACGGTCGGTAAAGGACCAGTTGATGACCTTGTTGGTGATGAAATCCTCGTTTGGGATGAGGATTTCCTTGCGGTCACGCGTGATCACCGAGATGTAGCGTGAACGTAGTGAGTTGATCCAACCAAAGGTGCCCTCGATCTCAATGACATCACCCGGCTTAATGGACTTGTCCAAGAGCATGATAATGCCCGCAACGAGGTTGGAGATCACTTTCTGAAGTCCAAAACCAAGGCCCAGACCAAGAGCTCCTGAGAAAATGGCCAGGCCTCCAAGTGGAACACCTCCTATCTTGAGTGCTCCGACGATGGCGATAATGTAGAGTGTTAATCTTGAGCCCTTGCCAATGAGTACTTTGATGGACGGGGGAATGTCAGTACGTGGCTTGAGAACACTATCAATGAAACGGATGGAGAGACCGACCAGCCACAGGAGAACAAAGAGAGCTATGACGGCTGATAGAATTTCCCAGAGGTTGATCTCGATACTTCCCAGTGGAAGTCGCACACCACGCAAAACCTGACTCAGGGGCTCCAACCAGCCAAAAAGCTGGAGCGTGAAGATAGCGAGCATGGTGCCACCGAGAAACTTGGGAGCGAAGCGTCCCCGCGACACGGCGTTAGCAACTTGGTAGACGACAAGGGCGGATATCAGGAGCGCGGCAGTAAAAATGAAATTCGAGGGTATGGGATTGGCGCCCTGCATCACAAGCTGGTTGGACCATTGGCTTCGAGCCGCCCAGGTGATCCAGAGGAGGATACAGAAAATTGCGGGTATGAAACTGACCTGTTTGCCGGGATTGAAAAAGCGTGTGATAACCACATGGCATTGGGACCCGTGACGAAAAACCTTTGTTCTCAGTAAGTAGGTAAATGCGAGTGATCCCATGAGGCACAGAGCCATGGCAATCCACTGCCAATAGTCTTGCCGGTCATCGACAAGCTGCAGCATAGATTGGTAAAAATCTGTCCAGAAACTCATGAGAAGGGGATCTAGCTGGTAATGGGCTCACAGGCCACTTCAGGTATTCATTTCCTGAAGTGCGAGAAATACGGGTGGCGGAACGTAGCGTTTGACGGACTCCTCCCAGCCTTCCGGGCCAATCAGGCTCTTAACCATGCTGGAGGATAGCTCTGCAATATCCCGGGGAGGCATTAGAAATGTGGTGGTGATGCTGGGTGCCATATCCGCATTGATGTGGCGCATGACGCGTTCATACTCGTAATCGGCGGGTGACCGGATTCCGCGCAGAATGTATTGGGCGTCAACACTGCGAGCGTATTTGACCAGATAGCGGTTTTTAAACTCTGCAATGGTCAGTCGATCGCAGGTAGGGATGGACTCACGCAACAATCTCAAGCGATCCTCGACTGAAAATGTGTAGGATTTTGCCGTGTTGCTACCAATGGCGACGTAGAGCCGGTCAAACATTTCCAGACCTTTTTCTATCATCCAAAGATGGCCATTGGTCAGGGGGTCAAAGGATCCGGCATAGACAGCGGTGCGCATGATAGAGAGGTGTGTTGG
>JBNACB010000002.1:0-117451 GCA_049632765.1 Akkermansiaceae bacterium
TTCCTGGGATTTAAAAAGCGACCAATCAGCTTCACTATAGCGCACAAACGATTTCCACTCAATTTTCCACTCATTGCCATCACGTATAAACACCACTTCAAAACGCTCTCCTCCCTCGGTCTGGCAAATCGCACCAATGGCATCGACACCCGGAATACGGAGCTCACTACGCTTCACAATTCTGACACCAAGCAGTTCCGGGTGAAAATTTGCCTGACTTGCATAGTATGCCTCCATTTCGCGAGAGAGGCTCACACCGTTGTAGACGTATTGAGCTTTAGCTGATGCAGTGGAGGCCTTCAAAAAGCCCGTGATGGCGTCGACACATTTGGGCAGAGCATACACATCAGCCTGCCTGTCGCTTGCCCCACTGTTTTCAGTCTCAGCTGCAGTGATAATTGGAACCTCCGGCTCATCTTTTACCCTGTTGAACTGTATGACGATGGTGACCACCAGGGCAACCAGCACAATCCACATAATAAAGATGACACGCAACTGAACAGCGACTGTTTCCGCATCCGCTAATTTACAATCACTGGCATCTTCTGCATTCCCTGACTTTTCATTGCCAAATTTCTGAGCCGGCGATGCATCATCTTGATCCAATCTTGCCTCGCTATTGGCAAGCGAGGCTCCGCTTTCCAAAATACCCTCAACCACCTCCCCACAATGCGGGCAATATATAGGCTCTGACCCTTTGGGCATGGATTCGAAAAGAGACCTGCATTGACTGCAGTGATAATAACTCTTGGACGACACGTTCATTACTAAGCAGAGGGTATGATAGACTAATAACAACCTGAATACTCAAGACAACCCAAATTGCCACTTCCCAACAAATCAGAGTAAAGATTCAGTTCTACCATGAATGCCCACAGATACCATTCGCTCCCTGAACTTTTATGGAACGACTTTGGCTAAAACTGATGTTACCTCCCTCCATGAGGGGATAATCTCTGCGATTGTCGCCGATGCTTGTACAGTGCCCCGACCTCGGCTCTGCTGATTTTGCCATCACCATCAAAGTCAATAAGACCAAAAAGTTTTTGCCGACGCTCTTCGGGCCACCGCTGCACCATGGGAATCATGCTGTATTCAGGGTAATCGAGTCCGCCACTCGCATCCTTGTCATATAAATTAAAAAAGATTTCCCCATGTTTAGAATCGGGTCGTCTTCCCAACTCCTCGATATCTATCACCTGATCCTTGTTTTGATCCAGTTGCATAAACCTTTGTCTCTGGAAATCCCCATGCTTACCGAGGTATTTCATCAGAGCCGAAAATTCAGCGGCATCCAGCTGAGCGTCGTTATTCTGATCAAACCTACGAAGCTCGCGCCGGGCAATCATGGTCCATTTAGGCCTTACTGGGTGTAGCTCATGCGCGTGAACGGAGCCATCACGGTTTCGATCGAGGAAATCAAATAATTTGCGCTGCTTATCCACATCAAGATTTTTCAACCTCTCCAGCTCACAAAATTCGGCGAATGACAGTTTGCCATCACGATCCGTATCGACTTGATCAAACGCCTTGTGTCGCACCTGCTTTTCGGGGCCTTCTGGCGTTTGAAGCTGCACCCCTCCCCTCAAAGCCGGTGCATCACTGGGGAGCGTATTGCTCTCACCATGGCTCTTGAGAGCAGCACCCTGCAGCAACAACATGAGGGACATGCCTATGATGGAGTGTCGGTGACCTGTGTTCATTTTTCTTAAGGGTAGCAGCTGATGATGCAAACTATACAACACTACTTAGACACCGGAAACGATCAAGAGTTGTATAAGTGGTTTATTTTTATTTTGTATGCATGAACAATTAAGGATAAAACAAGTCCAGATGCACATCAGTGACATATTCGCAGACAAGAAACCCACCTTCTCATTTGAGTTTTTTCCTCCCAAGAGCCAGGAGGCATCTCAAGCCTTGTATGACACCATCAAGGATCTTTCCAAATACAACCCGGCATTTGTCAGTGTCACCTATGGCGCCGGAGGCACCACTCGCGATCTCACCCACGATCTGGTTGTCAGGATCAAGGAGACGATGGACACACCTCCCATACCTCACCTGACATGTGTCTCGCATAGCGAGGGCGAAATCACAGCTACCCTGGAGCGTTATGCCGCCGCAAACATAGGAAATATTCTCGCACTGCGTGGCGACCCCCCATCAAACAACAGCGATTACGACAGATCCCAGGACGCTTTTCAACAGGCCGCTCATCTCGTACGACACATCAAGAGATTTAACGAGTCAGGCAAACACCCGGACTCTCGTGGATTTGGCATTGGCGTAGCCGCCTTTCCAGAGGGACACCCTGACACACCCAACCGGCTGCTGGAAATGGATTATCTCAAAGCCAAGGTAGACGAAGGTGCCGATTACATATGCACCCAGTTATTTTTTGATAACCATGACTTTTTTGATTTTCGTGACAGGTGCCGCCTGGCAGGCATTCATATACCTATCATAGCAGGCATTATGCCCATCACCTCCAAACAGGGAATCCGCCGGATGGCAGAGCTTGCTGCCGGAGCCCACTTCCCCGCCCGCCTTCTCAAGGCATTAAACCGCGCAGGAGATGACAAAGAATCCGTGCAGCAGGTGGGCATTCAACATGCCGCTGAGCAGTGCGCAGGCTTACTTGATCAAGAAGTGGACGGAATCCACTTTTACACACTCAATCAAAGCAGAGCCACACGTGAGGTCTACTCACTGCTGGGCATGCGATAACTGTAGGCGCGGACACCTTATTTACTCGCCCGCGCTGCAGGCAAGCTGCCGCAAAGTGAATGAGGAATGGACAGCTGGGTTGCGCAGAAAGCAAACAACTCCCTGAGGCCAGGGAATCTGGCTAACCACAATAAAAATCAGCAGCCACACCCGCCGCCACAGCATCCCCCACCATTGGCATGCTCAACGTCCTCAGGTGTTGGAACACGTCCAAGCTCGAGTGTCATGCCCACGTATTGTGAAATTGTTTTCTGAAGGGTCTGAAGGCTTTGCTGTGCCGCCATGAAGTCGCTTGCTACCTCGTTGGCCATCAGTGAGTCACGAGCATCCTCAAAGTCCTGTATCTCTTTGTCGGAGAGCTCGACACCCGCATGCTGCTTGTGATGAAGCTCCTCACCGCGTTCGTGAAGTGACTGGTATTGCAGTTTTGCGTCATCGTCCGCAAGAAAACGCTCAACCTGACCTTGGAGAGTGACAAACTCGATGTCCTGCGCGATGGCATCGCATAACTCCCTGGTCTTCGCCAACACGTTGGATTCTTTGGAAAACATATTCATGAAGAACCTTTATCCGCTCATCACAGCGAATGCAACCACTGAAACTGGCATTTTAGAAAGCAGGTCAACAACCGACGCGGCGCCAGTAGGGCCATAGTGGTTATCCTACTCTTGATCATTGGCCTTCTCGATTTGCCGGGTAGATGCCACCAGATAGGAAAGCACAGCATCTTCATCTTCCTTTTTAAGCCCCGCATTCCATGCCATTCCCGGAACAATGGTATGCCACTCCTCGACCTGCATGTCCTTCGGAAGCTTGAACTCATGACATTGGGCACAGTGGACTTGCGCCAGCGCATACCCCCTACCCAGCTCGTCAAGCGGCTTACCAGAGGATCGGGCCAACTGAGCATCCGGTACTGGCATTTCCACGTATTCCTGCTGGGGAGTGCAGGCAAAAACAAACCCCAGATATAGGACAGGGAGAACCAACCATTTCCAAGGGCCAAGATGGTGAGCGATTATCATACCGGCATACTAGCAAAAGACCACCGCAAAACCAATCACCATCTTACATCTTGCTACGTTCATGTTTAGCGCCCAGAGTCGAATCATGAACAAATTCATGATCGTGTTGCTAGTTGCACTAATCGTGGTCACGGGATATTTGGTATGGTGGTTTAACCCGACCCAAATAATCACACGGCAGACCAACGGTGTCATTAAGAGCCTCGATATTTCTGAAACCGCCACAAAAACCTATCGCGCGCTCAAAACAAACAGCTTCTCAAATTACTTGGCAAACACGGTCGCATGCCGCGTCGACATAGCCAATTACCACCGGGAATTGTCTCGCGACGAACTCATTGAGAGCCATCACTACTTCGCCCATCATGTGAAATGGGCATCCGCCAAGGCCAGTGAGACCAGCGTTGAAATCATTGATGACATGCAGGCCACATCCCACAGCTTGATCGATTTTTCAGTAAATACAAAAAAATCGGAAAGCTTCCGCGAAAAAGCAACCATCCAGATGGACTGGAAAAAGAACGAGGCCGGCAAATGGCAGCTGACGGCACTCGAGTTGACCGGTGATACTATGAGCCAGTAGCAGCGCCCCTGTGACTAACGCCGGGAAAATTTACCAATTGGAGTTGAATCCGCGGGTGTCAATGTGAACAAAGCCGCTGTAGAGACCTATGCCGCCATCAAAAGTGCGCTTTTTATCCCGCAGATAGCGGGCAACACTGGCAACGTGCCTGGAACTAGTCCCGTGAAATACAACATCCACGGCAATGTTCTTTTGGTGAAAAGACTGCGGGTGACCTCTTACAGCTCTGTTGTAGCGAGGGCTACGATATGCTGAGCAGATGTCCTTCACAGGTAGCGACAATTCCTTGGAGATACGATCAATGACCTTCAGAGTGGGGCCCATTTTCTTCCACAGCTTCTTTGGGGGGATACTGTTGACCACACTCCCCCTTGTTTTGAAATGCGGGGCAAGAATCATGCGAGGTGTGATGTTGCGCAGCCGCAGGCCCTTCACGTAATTAGCATAGCGGTATACGTTAGTACCTTGAAGGCGAACCCAAGACTCCGGAATACCAGCCACAGGCTTACTCGAATAGCCGAAGAACCACGCCGAAGCATCGCCGGCACCACACACCAGACCTGCCGCGGTCACCCCCGTGACTTTTAGAAAATTTCTCCGAGGCATCAGCAGAGAGCTACCATCCTCGGTTGACTGAACCTGGACACCGGACATACCAGATTCACTAAGGTGATTATTAGAATTCATGTTGAAAGTAAGGGTGATGATCTGACGCCGTGGATCCTCCCATGCTTCCAGCAATAATACAACAAAAAGTTAATATATATTAAATATAATGAAGTGCTAAAAAGTATAATGCACAAGACGCCTGCCGCAGTGTTACTGGACATTATTTTGAGCGGCAATCTGTCGTTGCCTTACGGCCTCATAGAGGCAAACGCCTGTAGCCACACTGACATTGAGACATTCAACACTTCCGGCCATGGGAATCTTGAGCAGGAAGTCACAGTTTTCCTCGGTCAGACGCCGCATTCCCTCGCCCTCAGCGCCCATCACCAGAGCCAGGGGCCCTGTAAGAGTCGTGTCGTAGAGGGTACCTTCTCCGGCATCACTCGTGCCCACCAGCCACACCCCCAATTCCTTAAGCTTGCGCATGGTTCTTGATAAGTTTGTGACCCGATAAAAAGGCACGATATCTGCAGCTCCCACCGAAATGCGCCGAACGGTTTCTGTGATGCCGGCCGACTTGTCCTTGGGAGCAATGACTGCCATCACTCCCGCTCCATTGGCAGTGCGAAGAATGGCGCCAAGATTGTGCGGATCCTGAACACAATCGAGTATCAGCAATAAGGGGTCGGTTTCTCCTGAGAGCAATTCATACAACTCTTCCTCTGGCCTTGATGGAGATCTTACCTGATCAGAATCTCCGCGAACATGCTTGTTAGCCCGTGCTCCCCCCTCTCTATTCTTGCGTCGCATCGTCTTACATTTCCTGTTCAATCTCCTTGAGCTCGAGAAAGAGCCCATTCCACTGTTCAAGGTTTGGCTGGAGCTCGAGCTTTGCTTCGGATATGTGGCGACGAACGCCTTCAAGAAGCTGTGCATACTCGATGTAAAGGTCCCTTACGCCATTTCGATAATCAGACCTGAGCGCCTCGGTGAAACGATTGCGCGAAACTTCCAATTGATTCACAAAATTGGTGATGATTTGCTTTCTCGTCCTGTATGTTTGAACCACGAAAACAATCATGCATAAAACTCCACCCGCCACACAAACCATCGCTGGATAGGGATAAGGGTTCAATTTCAGTGAGCCAGAGACACCAGCACAAAGCAAAAACATCAAGCATGTGTAGATCCACATCTTAAGTTTGCTGCCTCTCTCGGAGAGCCGCATATCCAAACCTCCCCGTATCTTCAAGTTAACCACGGCTTGGCGCGCAGCCCTTCCCATTTTTTGGGTGAAACGCTCCTTCACACCCTCGAAGCGGTCATCAATTTGCTCAAAGTCATCCAAACTGATGTCCAGCTGTTCCTTAACCCTTGGCTGAACTGTCTGCCAATGATCACGGCACTCCTCGATCAGGCTCTCAGCGTCACGGGCGGATTGCTCTTTCACAGCATTTTCAACAGAATCCGCCAAAGCATGCACTGCCATTTGCGGCAGATCCGCAGCTACGAAAAGACTCTTCAATGTATTCCTTACGCCCGTTTTACGACGCATCATTTTTTTGATCGCCTGACCCTGATCAGCAAATACGTCCTTCATTGCCGAAAACTTGGAGGACACATCCGCTGATTGCCTCTCCCTGCTGGTATTGATCTCGTTTTCAAGCTCGTTGAGGAATCTCTCATTTTCATCCAATACACGCGTGCGCAGCTCTATCATATCCTCCACACTCCGGAGGACTTCACCCACAGCGTCACGCACTTGCCCCAGAACCTCACGTCTGGCAGGAGATTTTGAGACCACCTCAGAGATATACTCCTCGAGTGATGGGTAGCCGCTTTCACGCCATAGGCTATCGCTAAACGGCTTCTCTAATTTTGCCTGCATGGCGAGCTTTCCCGATACAGGATAAATGGGAAGGGTCCGCCCAATGCGTTTCCTACTGAGATCCTGCATGTGACCGAGAATAACATTCAGGTCCGCCTCTTCCCTGAGATCTGCCTGCTGGAGAATGAAGACTGATTTTTCAATCATTTCTTCCTTTTGCTTGGCTATGAAATCCCATGTCGAGGCACCCCATGGATTACTGGCGGGAAAAACCCAAAAGATAAGGTCTGAAACCGGTAAGAACCGGTCTGTGATGGCCTGATGACCCTGAACTACCGAATTGGTTCCGGGAGTATCAACAAGGTTAAAATCCATCAAGAAATCAACCGGACGGAACCGCTCCTCCAAAATAGGAGTTACTTCCTCATCACAATCCTTGTCGCCATACCGATACCATTGCACGCGATCTGTTTCAGGAAGCACATTGGTTTTGCATATATATTCGCCGAACAAGCCGTTCAGCAACGATGATTTTCCGGCATTGACCTCACCACACACCACAAGCAAAAACGGGTTTTTCAAGCCCTTGGTGATATCGTTTTCGATCAGGGGCGTTATCTCCGCCTCTACCTTGTCAGCAAGCTCCAACACTCTGACAATGACGTCAGTGAGTCGTTTGCGAGTCCTAAAATAATCCCCGAACATGCTGGCAGCTATTAAGCGTGACCTAAAACAAAATGCAACACTACTTGGACTGACTTGTCATCATCCAAGGAGCTCTGACCTTACCGGGCATTCTGGGAAGATGCTATTGCCGTGGTCGCAGTGTCAGGACTAGCTCCGTTACCTTCGACCACTGAGGACGGGCGGCTTGATTCTTGCATCGACGCCCCGGCAGATGATGCATCCAAGGTAAGCATCTGCGACACCGTCACAAACTGGAAACCACGGCGCAAGAGCCCATCGAGTGTCTCAGGCATCGCATCCACCGTAGGTTTATGCAGATCGTGAACTAATACTATGGAGCCGTTACGGGTATTATCCAGAATTCTAGAGGTCACAACCGGTACGCCCGGCCGCTGCCAATCCTTTGGATCCACGCTCCACATGATGGTGGGATAACCATACTCCTTGAATATCCATGCTCTTTGACTCTCCCGAAGAGCTCCGTATGGAGGGCGCATCGTGCGCGGCGTGACACCGCAGGCAGAAATAATGACATCACGAGTCCGGTCCATTTCCATGCGGATTGATGAATTACTCAAAGAGGTGAGATTACGATGCGTCCATGTATGGTTCCCGATTTCGTGCCCTTCTGCCACCATGCGTCTCACAATCTGCGGATACATGTCCACACTGCGTCCAATCACGTAGAAGGTGGCTTTGATGTTTCGCTCCCTCAACATATCAAGTAGTCTGGGCGTATTTTCCGGATGTGGCCCGTCATCAAAAGTAATGGCGATGTAGGGCAAGCTCGTGCGACCACGACGATGACTAATTCCAATATCTGCCGGGAAATCGCTTGGCAAATTGATATCAGGATTACGTAAACCCGAGCCAAACAATGAGGGCGAACGGTAACCCGCGTTGTATTTAGTTCTCTTGGATTTGTCGTTGGCAGAGCATGCCGCGAGCATCAACAATGCCGAGATGGCCGCTAAAAAGAAGGGATGTCGGGGAACAATCATAATACAATTGGGGAACCGGTCGAGGCGTAAGCGCCAGCGTCTTCGAACGCTACAAACCTCTCAACACCAGAGCTTATTGTTAAACCTACACCACGACAACGGCATTGTGAAGTCGCTTATCAGCCGAGTTCGTTATTTCACTGATCACGCTATTGGCAAGCTAAGGCAATCCCATGGCCCCGGAATAAACCGACCCCCGGGGGGAATATTTTCCACATTTCGCTATTGCAAAGTATCAGGACTCATCGTAGTTACACCCGCGCTTGATCTGATTTCGCATCGGGTCCGAGATGCATCGATTCAACAGCCCTATAGTGTAATTGGTAACACACCGGATTTTGATTCCGCATTTCCAGGTTCGAGTCCTGGTAGGGCTACTTTCCTCTCAACGCTGAGTTGCTCGTCCGCACAATTCTGGCCAGCTTTCAGCTCACACGCCACTTTGGGTAGTTCTGAGAGTAATGGCACCAGGTTTACTCTCTGTCATACACGGAGGTAACCAGTAATTTGGCCCAACATCGACAGCAGACCACTGTGAATGCCAACACGACTCTGCCAGTAAAAATAGTCTTGGCATCTTAATTATGGTGAATAAATTCTCATCATTGATCAATAGTGAGTCGATAAGCCGCTACTTATGATAGAGCAGTCAGGCAATTGAGACGCTAGAGAAACTACCCAAAACCATTTAATCACCACATCATGGCACAAATTGACATCTATTTCGAAACGATGCTCGAGAACAAGGCGTCCGACCTCCACCTCTCCACAGGCAACGCACCCATCATTCGTATCAACGGAGAACTTGAAAGGCTCAACGCCCCGCCTCTCGTGCACGAAGAATTGCTCGCCATGCTCAGGGAAATATGTCCTGAGGAAAAAATGAAGCAATTCGAGGAAACAGGAGATGTCGACTTCGGATATGAACTCCCCGGCAAAGCACGATTCCGGGCCAACTTCTTTAACCAAAAGGATGGCGTGGCGGCTGTTTTCAGGACCATTCCTTCCGAAGTGCTCACCGCAGAGCAACTCGGCCTGCCGGGTATTTGTCAAAAGTTTGCCAAACTCACCAAAGGTTTGGTCCTTGTTACTGGCCCAACCGGCTCAGGTAAATCCACCACACTTGCTGCCATTATCGACTACGCGAACAAAGTTCGCTCCGATCATATACTCACCGTGGAGGACCCCATTGAATTTGTCCACAAATCCATCAAGGCCTTGATCAACCACCGTGAAGTGGGTTTGCACACGGAGTCGTTTGCATCCGCTCTACGCGGCGCGTTGCGTGAGGATCCAGATATCATTCTGGTAGGTGAGATGCGGGACCTGGAAACCATTACCCTGGCGCTGGAGGCTGCTGCCACCGGTCACTTGGTCTTTGGCACCCTGCACACACCCAGTGCAGCCAAGACCATCGACCGAATCATCGACGTGTTCCCCGCAAGTCAGCAAAACCAGATCCGCACCACGCTCTCCGAGTCCATCAAGGGAGTGATCGCCCAAAACCTCTTCAAACGTGTTGACAAACCAGGCCGTGTTGCTGCCTTGGAAATTCTCGTTGTGGACACCCCCATCGCCAACATGATCCGGGAGGAAAAGACATACCAAATACCGGGCATGATCGAGGTCGGCCAGAGAAAGGGTAATGTGCCGCTTGATGTCGCGATTATGAATCACCTCGAAGCTGGTCGCATCAGCCCCGACGAGGCTTTCGAAAAATGCATCGACAAGAAGCGTTTCCTGCCATTCCTGACTCGCGAGCCAGAGCCCTGGGAGCTCTAACATTACAACTCGCCCAGAAAACCGTTTTTATTCACCTTTTCACCCATTTACCACCCACCATCGCCTATACGCATTGAGCACCATTTTCTAGCCACGGAGCATGAGCGTTAATCGCTCCTTACTCCCCCCCTCTCATGGCACAAATTGACATCTATTTTGAGTCGATGCTTGAAAACAAGGCATCGGACTTGCACCTCTCCACGGGCAACCCACCTATCATCCGGATAAATGGCGAGCTTGAGAGGCTCGATGTGCCGGCCCTTGTGCATGAAGAGCTCATTGAATTGCTCAGGGAAATATGCCCTGAAGAAAAAATGGAGCATTTTGAGGAAACGGGTGATGTTGATTTCGGTTATGAACTCCCCGGCAAAGCGCGGTTTCGAGCCAATTATTTTAACCAGAAGGATGGCGTGGCGGCAGTTTTCCGCACTATCCCCTCGGAGATTCTCACGGCCGAGCAACTTGGTTTACCCGGCATCTGTCAAAAGTTCGCCAAACTCACCAAGGGTCTTGTCCTGGTAACTGGTCCAACCGGCTCCGGAAAATCAACCACACTCGCAGCCATCATCGACTACGCGAACAAAGTTCGCACTGACCACATCCTCACTGTGGAGGACCCCATTGAATTTGCCCACAAATCGATTGAATCACTCATCAATCACCGGGAGGTAGGCCTGCACACGGAATCATTTGCATCTGCCCTACGTGCAGCCTCACGTGAGGATCCTGGCGTAATTCTTGTCGGTGAGATGCGTGACCTGGAGACCATCACTTTGGCCCTCGAGGCGTCTGCCACGGGCTATCTGGTCTTTGGCACCCTACATACCCCCAGTGCTGCCAAGACGATTGACCGGATCATCGACGTGTTCCCCGCAAGTCAGCAAAACCAAGTGCGAACCACACTCTCAGAATCCATCAAAGGAGTCATTGCTCAGAACCTTTTCAAACGAGTCGACAAGCCCGGAAGGGTTGCCGCCCTGGAAATCCTCGTCGTTGATAATGCGATCTCCAATATGATCCGGGAGGAAAAGACATACCAGATCCCGGGCATGATCGAAGTAGGTCAGAGTAAGGGCAATGTTCCACTCGACGAGGCCATCATGGAACACCTTCAGGCCGGCCGTATCAGCCCTGACGAGGCTTTCGAAAAATGCATCGACAAAAAGCGTTTTCTCCCCTTCCTGACCCGAGATCCAGAACCATGGGAACTCTGAGCATCGGCGTTCTCAGGCTATTGCCCCGGCTGCAGCCTCGGCGCATTTCATGCCATCCAAAGCCGCGGAGATAATGCCTCCCGCATATCCTGCACCTTCCCCGCATGGATAGAGGTTCGCAATTTCAGGGTGTTGCAAATCCAGATCCTTACGCGGAACGCGAAGAGGGCTGCTCGTGCGGGTTTCAAAGCCGATCAATCCTGCTTCCTCGGTGACATAACCACGCATTCCCTTGCCGAATTTCTGCAGACCTTTCTGCATGCGAGTCACAATAAAATCAGGCATAATTTCATGTAATGGCGCTGAACTCAGTCCAGGGAAGTAACTTGTCTCAGGCAAGCTTGATGACGATCTGGCCTGAAGAAAATCGGTAACCCTTTGACCGGGTGCCTTTTGCTTGCCTCCCCCATGGTGGGATGCCGTCACTTCGAGCTGCTTTTGAAAGGCCACGCCAGCCAGAATTCCATGCTCACCAACGAAGGATGCCGTGTCTTCAGGATCGACACTCACCACAAAACCACTGTTTGCATATGCCGAGTCCCTGCGCGACAGGGACATGCCATTGACAACAACCTCATCATTCTCCGTTGCTGCGGGGACAATGAACCCACCCGGGCACATGCAGAACGAATGCACGCCGCGACCTCCAATTTTGCATGCAAGGCGATAACTGGCAGCAGGCAGTATTCGTGGTCGTTCACGCCCCCTTTGATAATGGTATTGAATACTGTCGATAAGCGGCTGGGGGTGCTCAATTCTGACACCAACCGCAAAAGTCTTATGCTCCATGAGGATGTTTTCACGGGCCAACAGACGGTAAATATCCCGTGCACTGTGCCCGGTGGCAAGAATCACGGCGTCACCGGTGTATTCCTCTCCGTCAGCTGTCGCGACACCGCGTATTTTTTTTGCGTCAGTGGAGCGTAATAACTCAACAACCTTCGACTCGAAGTGAATTTCCCCGCCTGATTGCAGAATGCTTTTGCGCATCGCCTTTACCACATTGGGCAGCAGGTTGGAGCCGATGTGGGGATGCGCATCAATGAGAATGCGTGGCGGCGCACCATGGGCGACAAAAGTTTCATAGACATCACGCACCGGACCGCGTTTCGTTGCACGGGTGTAGAGCTTGCCATCAGAAAACGTGCCTGCTCCCCCCTCTCCAAAGCAGTAATTGGAGTCTTCAATGACTTTCCCTTGTCTGAGTATGGGTGCCAAATCAAAGCGGCGAGCAGAGACATCCTTGCCTCTCTCAATGACAATGGGCTTGCAACCCAGCTCAATGGCGCGAAGGGCCGCAAACATGCCAGCGGGACCGCACCCGACAATCACGATCCGCTTGGCGGAGGCAGCAACTTCAGGATAATCGGGTTGGTAGCTCGGCTCAGGAGGCAAATTCATGCCAATACCGACTTCTACCCTTAACTGAACCTTGATCTCACTGCGCCTGGCATCAATGGAATGCTTGCAGAGACGCATCTCCTGAATCTGCCGGGGATGTACACGCAGCTTGCGGGCAATCTTTTTCCTCCAGGCCTCTTGATCCTCAGAGCGCTCTAAACTGAGAATAATGTCTACCGTCTCGATACGCTTCATTTCAGCCCCCCCGTATACCGCTAACCAGATTCAGGCAATCGCAAGTTTGTTGCCGCTTTGGTCGACATTCACAAAGGTCACGCAAGTGGAAAAAATAGCACTGCTCCCTTTCTCTCCTCCCTGACGGACCTCAACCTGATAAGAAACCGATGTAGATCCCTGCTTTTGCTTTTTGCATTCGATCTCAAGGATCACACCCTCCTGAACACCATGGCGAAACTCGACGTGATCCATACCCACCGTGACAAACCGACTCTGTGGATAATCGAGACTCGCTGCGATCCAGCAGGCTTCATCCACCCAACTCAACATCTTGCCACCAAACAAAAACCCATACTGGTTTAGGTCTCCAGGCATCACAAGGCGATGTGTTTTCATGACAGCTACTTATTGATTCTATCGGACCTTGGACACTTCGATCCGTTTGTAGCGTGAGTTTCCTTTGGGCGAATTTGCCACAACTCCATCTATCTCGGCCAAGGCATTGTGTGCCAATCTTCGGTAATACGCATTCAGGGGCTTAAGCTTGCGAGACTTGCCATCCTGAACAACCTGGCTTGCAACCTCCCGCACTGTCTCAAGCATTCTCTGCTCTTGTTGCGCACGATAGTGATCGCAATCCACCTTCACCCTTGGCGCATCCGGGTAATGCTTGGTAAGAATCCTGTTTGTCAAATATTGCAGATCTTCGAGCCTGTCCCCGTGCTTACCGATGAGATGCGCACCATCCCCAGTCAAAATGTTGAGACATGGCCCATCTTCACCTTCCAGCAGCTCGAGCTCTGTTTCGAAACCAAGCTTGTCGAGCATGCTGCGTAGAATTTCACCTGCTGCTTCAACTTCTTTCATAGCTCATTGATAGCCAAGCTGGCCGCAAAGGTCAAATGTCACTTCTATGATCACACAATTTACAAGTTCGCTGGTGATACACATTTCCATTTGAAACATGACAAGCTTGTTTGAAATTCCAAGTTTTTGCCTCGTTCCGTCATGCAAACAATTGCTTCTCAATCATGATTAAAGTCAATAATCTCAGTAACATTTCGGTTTCAAAACCATAGTCAACAAGCCCCGAAAAGCCAGACCAAGATCAGAGCACCGCCCACAGAGACAACCCAGGCCTGCAGCACCTTTGCTGGCTGCCGGGCTTTTTGTCATGATTTCTCCATTTGCACTCGCATTGATCTTGCCCAAACTGAACTAGCTTCTAGTATCCGGACTTCCAACCATGAACCGCGTTTTCGTCGAGAAGCAGCCCGAATTTAACACCCAAGCCCGTGAACTCCTTCACGACCTCAGGGACAACCTTAACATCCATCACTTGGAAAACGTCCGCGTCGTTCAGCGGTATGATGTGGACGGCCTGACTGACGAACAGTTTTCGGAGGCATCAC
This sequence comes from Akkermansiaceae bacterium, assembly GCA_049632765.1. GTDB lineage: Bacteria > Verrucomicrobiota > Verrucomicrobiia > Verrucomicrobiales > Akkermansiaceae > Oceaniferula. Next base: position 14,450 of record JBNACB010000002.1, read on the forward strand.
GCCTCATTCTCTCCGAGCCTCAGGTAGACATCGCGCGCACCGAACTCACGCTTGACGAGGATGAAACTGCATTTGCGGTGGAATACCTGCCTGGCCAATACGATCAGCGTGCTGACTCTGCCGCCCAGTGTGTTCAAATCCTCACTCAAGGAGCAAAACCACTGATCGCCTCGGCACACCTCATTATTCTGAAGGGCACACTCACCGCGGCCGAAATAGCTCAGGTCAAGGCTTACACTATCAACGCAGTTGACTCCCGAGAAGCCAGCATGGAGATACCCTCATCTCTTGAAATCTCAACTGAGGTCCCCTCGGATGTAGAAATCCTCGATGGTTTCATCAATGCCAGCGAAGATGAGCTTCACTCCAAGCGTGATCAACTCGGCTTGGCCATGTCAGCACAAGACCTCGTTTTCACACAAAGCTACTTCCGTGACGAGGAAGGCCGTGACCCGACTATCACGGAGATCAAAATGCTCGACACTTACTGGTCAGACCATTGCCGCCACACCACCTTTGCGACCAAAATAGAGGCTGTTGAGTTTGAGCACCAAGATGTCATCGCTAAAACGTATTCGAAATACCAGGCCACCCGTAACACAGTTTACGGCCCGGACACCGAGCGACCTGAGACCCTCATGGATATTGCTCTCATCGCCATGAAGGAATTGCGTAAAACAGGCGAGTTGGACAATGTGGAGGTCTCTGAGGAAATTAACGCTGCATCCATCGTCGTGCCGGTCGATGTTGATGGGACGTTTGAGGACTGGCTCGTGATGTTTAAAAACGAGACCCACAATCACCCGACGGAGATCGAACCCTTTGGCGGGGCTGCCACCTGCCTCGGCGGCTGCATCCGCGATCCGCTTTCGGGCCGCTCCTATGTGTATCAAGCCATGCGTGTCACAGGTGCTGCTGATCCGCGCACCCCGTTTTCACAAACCATCCCCGGCAAACTTCCTCAGCGCAAGATATGCCGCGAAGCTGCCCACGGTTACTCATCTTACGGCAACCAAATAGGACTGGCTACCGGCCAAGTGTCTGAGGTTTATCATCCCAACTACGTTGCCAAACGTATGGAAATTGGCGCCGTAGTGGCCGCCGCACCGAAGGATAACGTATTCCGGGGCAGCCCTGCTGCCGGTGATGTCATTTTGCTCATCGGCGGTCGCACCGGGCGCGATGGCGTCGGTGGCGCCACAGGCTCATCAAAAGAACACACCGATACCGCTCTTGAAAATTCAGCCGAAGTCCAAAAAGGCAACCCTCCCACCGAGCGTAAAATCCAACGCCTTTTCCGTAACCCTGAGCTCGCTCGCAAAATTAAGGTCTGTAATGATTTTGGAGCCGGAGGGGTCTCCGTTGCCATAGGCGAAATTGCTCCCAGCCTTGATATCAATCTGGATGCAGTGCCCAAAAAATACGAAGGACTAGACGGCACTGAGCTCGCCATTTCCGAGTCTCAGGAACGCATGGCCATTTGCGTGGAGCCCTCTGAAATTGAATATTTCAAAACCGAGTGCGACAAAGAAAACCTGGAGTGCACACACGTTGCCAATGTCACCGACTCGGGAAGACTCGTGATCTCATGGCGCGGCAAGAACATTGTTAACTTCTCACGTGCATTTCTGGACACCAATGGTGTCACACTCTCCACCACAGTCAAAGTCAACGCGCCGTGCAAGCAATCACCACTCGGCAAGCCTATTGCTGCAGTGCGTGATCTCACAGATCAATCGCACTCAGAGCGCTTTCAAGCGGTTCTTGCTGACCTCAATACCGCATCCCAGAAGGGTCTTGGTGAAATGTTTGATGGGTCAATAGGTGCCGGCACCGTACTCAACCCCTTCGGCGGAAAAACGCAACTCACACCGCCTGATGCGATGGTGGCCAAAATTCCACTTCTGGATGGCACCACATCAACCTGCACTCACATGGCGTGGGGATTCAACCCTCACATTGCAAGTTGGTCGCCATTCCATGGAGCTCTTTACGCCGTCACCGAATCAGTCTGCCGCATTGTGGCATCGGGTGCCAAGCTCTCCGATATACGCCTCACTCTCCAGGAATACTTCGAGAAGCTGGGCAATGACCCTACCCGCTGGGGCAAGCCCTTCGCCGCGCTTCTTGGTGCTTTTTTAGCCCAGAATGAGCTTCGTCTTGGAGCAATTGGCGGCAAGGATTCCATGTCAGGATCCTTTAATGAAATCGACGTACCTCCGACGCTAGTCTCGTTTGCAGTCGCCCCCGGTACCACCAAGCTTGCACTCTCTCCGGAGTTCAAACACGCAGGCTCGATGATCTCACTGGTCACCGTGCCACGTGATGGTGAGGGCACCCCCGATTTCTCGCGGCTGAAAGAAATTGCCAACATCCTGCATGCTGAAAATGAAGCCGGAAACATTCTCTCCATTCACTCGCTGGCCGAGGGCGGCATAGCGGCGGGCATCGCCAAAATGGCCTTCGGCAATCACATCGGCGCAACCCTCAGCTGCGATGCAGACCTCTACTGTGAGCGTTATTTCAACTTCCTCGTCGAATCTACCGACAAACTTCCAGATACCTTGGATGCCAGCCACATCGGCCAGACTTCGGCCGAACTGGCAGTGAACATCGACAATGAAACCATCCCGCTGGCGACCCTGCTTGAAAGCTGGACATCCACTTTAGAGTCCACCTATCCCAACGAAGTCACCGCCGCCCACCGTGAGATTGACACGTTTTCACACAGCGGCGAAGCCTCTGACAAAAAACGGCATTCCACACCCATGGTATCGAACGCGCGTCCACAAGTGGTGATCCCCACTTTTCCGGGCACGAACTGCGAATACGATACCGCCAGAGCCTTCAGGCAGGCCGGCGCTGACGCTACCACCCTGATCTTTCGCAACCTCACATCCACCCACGTGGAGGAATCATTGTGTGCACTGGCGAACCAAATCCAAAAGTCCCAAATCCTGATGCTTCCCGGAGGCTTCTCCGCGGGCGATGAGCCTGACGGTTCTGGAAAATTTATCGCAACCGTTCTGCGCAACCCACGCATCACAGATGCTGTGATGGACTTGATCAACAACCGCGATGGCTTGATTCTCGGAATATGCAATGGTTTCCAGGCACTGATCAAAACCGGTCTCGTACCCTACGGAGAAATCCGTGAGCCCGAGGCTGGCGCCCCCACCCTCACTTTTAATGACATCGGCCGCCACATCGCCCGCTACGCAACGACGCGCATAGCCTCCACCAAGTCTCCATGGCTGGCAAACTGCCAGGTCGGAGACCTTCACAATATTCCCTTCTCCCACGGCGAGGGTAAATTCTTCGCAAGCGCTGAGGACATCAAGCAACTTGCTGCTAACGGTCAGATCGCTACCCAATACACGGACCTTGATGGTAACCCGTCCATGGACATCGCCTGGAACCCCAACGGATCCGTTTATGCCATCGAGGGGATTTCCTCACCCTGCGGGCGTGTACTCGGCAAGATGGGGCACACAGAACGCCGCGGTGATTACGTGGCTAAAAACATCCCCGGCAACAAACACCAGCCACTCTTCAAGGCCGGTGTTGATTACTTCAGTTAAGAGCCTGCCTATACCCCATACCGCCTGGAAACGGAAAATTGAAAAGTTTTCACTCCGTTGAAGCAACTCACTCGTAGTTAACCCGCCGGCAGTTGATACTCGAACCTCATAAAAGCAAAAAACAATCAGCCTGATGAAAATTTCCCTCCTTTGTTTCTGTCTCGCAGCAAGCTTGGTTCACGCCGCCAAACCAAGCGGCAGCTGGCACATGCCGAGCGCTGCCGATATGGTCAGCCTAAGCTGGGTGAACGGGCCACCGGTTGTCCAGGGGTGGCAACCGCATGACAAGAGCTTCTCCACCTTTCGGGATGAGCATGCCTTCCTGGCCCTGCGCAGTGGGCACTGGGGAATGTTGCTCGATCCGCGCAAGCTGAAGATAGAACGACTGACCGGCGACAAGGCACGTGACCTCGATGGCATGCCGAACGCACTCGATGCCATGAGGGCGCAATGGTTACCCGCAGAACTCGATCTCCGCGCCTCCGTCGACGGCAAAGTATACCGCCCCACTGGAGGCCCCGTTGACAACAGAAAACCGGCGACCATGCCAGTGCGCATTGTAGAGAGCGGCGACTTTTTTCAGCACATCGCCATCTACGACCTGGAACTGCTCGACGACGCGGGCAACAAGCTCGATGCGAAGTCTTGGCTCGAGATCCGTGCCTGGGGCGACCGCTGCATTTTCGAGTGGCATGTTGAGCCGGCTGGCGATGCCGCCGTCAAGCTGAGTGCTTCACTGGGGATGACCGATACGGATCAGCAACAAACCAAGACCGCCAATAAGAACATGGTTCGGCTTGGGGTGCGCTTCGCCAGTGGCAAGCTACTGCCGGCAGGTGAAAAGCGCGACGGCATCACCATCTCGGCGCAAACACTTGACGACTTTACGGTCAGAGAGCCATCCATCAGCTATTCGCCGGTGACCGACGCCTGGGAAGTTCGTATCGCCAATCAGAAAGGCTGGCCACTGGATCAAGGACCACAGGACGACATACCCCTCTACCTGCCGGAACAGCTTGATCGTGTCTCTCGTTCCTCTCTACAGTTGGAAAACACCTCGCAAGAGCCTCGTACCATCCGGCTACGCCTGACCCATCTTTACCACCCGATCAGCGGTTACGTGCCGATGATCCTTCGAGCCGACGGCCACCAGACCGGTCTGCCACTGCAAAGCAGCAAGAATTGGCATGTAAAGCCTGGCATGCCCTTGCCCTACGATAATGCATGGATCAATGTCAGCACACTATTACGGCTTGAACCCGGGGCGAAAGTCGATTTGCGCTACGATACAATTCACGCTCATTGGCAGGGTGTCCCCGCTTCCTCAGCGGCCCAGTTGAGCCTCATCGGCTATGACTTCAACGGCTTCTGGGTGCAGATGGCCTTGGGTTCATGGGGCGAAACCCTCTGTGTCCAGCCAGGGCGCACCATGCGGCGCTCCTTTATCACTGACGTTCGCCCCTTCCTGATGCGTGGCCCGAGTGGACTGACCCACGACTGGACCCCTAATTTCGGCGGAGGCGACATCGCCAAGGTCATCGATAACAAAGGCCAGCTACTAATGTGGCAGGACACAGTGACACAGTTCCGAATGATCGGCCCCAACCTCTCGCACGTGAAGGTAACAGAGTTACTCGAGGGCGGCTCCATGCGGATGAGTATCGACAGTTACCTACCACGCAGCAACTCGGCAGCCAGAAGCTACTTCAAAGTACAGCTCGAGGCACTCAAGGATTTCAAGTTCGAAGAGCTGGCACTCTTCCAGCTCGGCAGTGATTACTACAACGAAGTCACAGCCCGCACCCTGAGCTGGGGTAATGGGCACAAGCGCACCGGTAGCGCGAATCCGCCCCTACTTGAGGGCAACGCCTGGGGACGTGTCATAGAGCCCTTGGCCCTCATCGGCGAAGCACCCTGGGTAGCCCTTCACGGAGTGGCCAGCAATGACGGCGCGCCCGTAGCTCCCGTGCGCAGCTTTGCCGTGCGCGGTTACTCTGCCGTCCTCGGCGGCGAACATCACACGACTCCGCACATCGCAGCTGCACGGCACAATGGTGGCAGACTCAACGCCGAGCTGGTATTGCCCGAGCATATTGAGCAGCTGCGCAAAGGTGACCGAATAGAGTTCCTCGTTCAGATGACTGTGTTTCCGCCAAGTGCCAAGTCCTACTATGGCACCAGCAAGGCCCTGCGCAGAGGTTTGGAGACAACTCCCGATAGCTGGGAATTGGCAGCACACGAGGCCACCCATCAGGCGATACACATTAATGGCGAACTTCATGCCTTCCCGGCCACTCTCACCTGCCCGCCAGACATCAAGCTGCAGTTCAATGTGGAAAGCCAATCCGAGATGGACACCATCCAGCTGACCGGCTTACCCGACCCGGAACTCTGGCAGATCGGCGAACTCATCAACGGCAAGTTCAAGCCACTGGGTGAGCGCTTCCCCGAGGAGGCCGACCCGCAAGTCAATTACGACCCGGTATCCGAAAGTTGGACTGTGGTGCTTTCCCTTGTATTTCCAGAAGCAGCTTCCCTACGCACCGTTGTGCTGCGTCCCACCGAGGGGTGAATCCCTCCCCCGCTGTGAGCGCGGACGCCAGCAGCTGCCTTGCGCCGTTTGGTGATTCATGATAGTTTCAATTGTCCATGAGACACCGCAGCATTTTTCATCATCTCAAATTTCTCATCGTTTTGTGCATGAGCTTGAGCATTGGTGTATTGGTAGGCGGCGTCTATTACATCAATCAATCCGGCATCAATGATGAATGGCGTGAGCGCATCGCCATGGAGCTGGAAAACCTTGGGGTGATAGCTGACTTTGAAGCACTTCGCTTCGAAATCACCAAGGGACTTGTAGCGAAAGGCGTTCGCATCTACTCAGACGAAACTCGTGGGGACATTATCGCCAATCTCGAACATCTCGTCATCGATGTAGATAAAACCAAGCTGATGCGTGGGAAATTCCGGGTCCACAACATTGCCCTGAAGCAGGCTGACATCTCCCTGCCCATCGACCCAGATAAACCCAGTGGTCCTCGCGTCATGGTTACCGATCTTCAAGGAGAAATGTTCCTTCCTGACAAAAGCACGATCGAGGCAAGAAGCATCGAGGGCAGCTTGGCCGGCATTCGCATCTCCATGGATGCGCGCCTTTGGAGCGAACAATCCAGCCACGATCCAAGTACTGAGAATATCAGGGAACTAAGAAAGCAAAGACTGAAGTTTGTCGCAGACATCATTGAGGAAATCGCCAAATGGCAATGGCCGGCTACACAGCCGCCACACCTCAAGCTTTATATCGAGACCAATACCGACAACCCGAAAACGGCGCGTATTGATTTCGCACTCAATGCTACCGAAATAGAGAAAAACGGCGTTACACTCTATGATGTGGAATTAGACGGAGATTTCAACAACAGCATGATCACTCTCGACAGAATGAGCTGCAGGGACAACTCCGGCACCCTGGAAAGCAAAGCGGCTTACCACCCGGCAACTCGTACTGCCAAATTTGAAGCAAACTCCACACTCCACTTGCAGATGATTTGCCGTCAATTGTTCGGCTTTCATTTCATCAATCAACTTACATACACCAACCCTCCCGCCGTTTCCTGTACGGGAACCATCGAGCTCGAAGCCGGCTCAAAACCCAAGACCTCAATATCCGGCAACATATCCATCGACGATTTTTCCTTTCTAGGTTCACGCTTTGAACGGCTGAAGACTCATTTCTCAACCGAGGGCAAGGATGTCTTTTTGACTCAACTGCACGCAACTCACGAACAGGGCGAACTCAAGGGGCGTATTTTATTCAAGGATCGAACTATTCAGTATGAAGCTCAATCCACCCTGCCAGCATCATCATATAGGCCTTTTCTAGGAGAATCCGGAATAGGCAAGACGCTCGAACATGCCCAATTTGACCAGAATTCTGCCATTCACATTACCACTCGCGGCACAATGAACCGCAATAGGCTCACTGAGTGGGAGGCCCAAGGCTACGCAGAAATCAAAAACTTCTCCTACAAAAAAACAGCACTCAACAGCTTGTCCGGACACTTTGAATTGAGCGAGCTACACTCAAGATTCAACGACATCAAAGCCGACTTTAATTATGAAGACTACGCCCTCAAACTAGCCTATGAAGGCCCTTCATCTGCAGCCGTAACTGCTGATGCCATTTACTTGGACCGGGTTGCTGGCAATATCAGTATAGAGAATATAACGGGGACTGCTTGGCCCGCACCCATCGTCCGGCTTTTTGTCCCCGGAGTGGCTGATCACATTGAGAAATATCGCTTCCATCGCCCACCCAACCTATCAGCAAATGGAACGTTTGGAATCAGAGACAACAGAGAGCAAACACAATTCGTCGTGAATCTGAGCAATCCTGGAGCCATGGATTACACGTTTATTGGCGAGCCACTCAACCTCAGCAGACTACAAGCAAAGGTGCTTATAACAGGTGATCTGGTTGATGTCAGCAATATGTCTTTTAATACATTTGAGGGTTCCTGCAGTGGCAACCTCCGTTTTTACACAGCACACGCTGAAAAATCCGGATATGACGGCGACATTGAATTTCTCAGGTTACACCTGAAGGAAATAGGTGAGCTTTACAAATTCAATAATGCTGAGCGCGGCCTCTTGACCGGAAGGATTGCTTTCACAGGTGATGGAAACGAAATGCGTAAATTCAATGGAGAAGGCTCTCTTACACTTGAAAAAGGCAACCTCTTTTCCGTGCCCATGCTGGGCCCGATTTCCAAGCTGATGGGTGCGGTATTGAGAGACAAAAACCCTACGGAGGAAAAGGCAAAGGACGCTTCCTGCACCTACATCATTCGGGATGGCGTCCTCTTCTCCAATGATTTCCAAGCAACGACGCGCTCCCTAAGGTTCACCGGTGAGGGCAGTATTGATCTTCATAAAAAAGAAATTGATCTGCTCATGCGGATGAACGCCCGAGGCATATTCGGCTTTATAGCAATGCCCCTGCGCCCATTTATAGGGCTCTTTCAATTTGCGGGTACTGGACCCATTTCAGCACCAGAATGGAAAACCACGCTCTTCACGAATCCAAACGAGGGCAAAAACCACCCCATATTTAAAAAACCACCCAAGGCAGACGTGATCACCGAGTAAACACGTTTTGTCTATTGCCATTGTCACGCAGCGCGCCCCATATAATTCCGCAACCTCCTATCATGATAATAGCGGGAAACCACAGGGTGTATCCTGCAGCCTTGGTATCGTGCTTCAATATGGCCACTTCTGGACTAATCGGGTTAACCCAAGCATCATGGGACGATCCTATAGGATAATCCGCTAGGAGTTTGTCGACTACTGCTCTCTCCCTGGACCATTTTGAGCCCCGAGACGAAATATTCCCGGATGTATATGACATTCCATTGAAACTGTATTCATAACGAATGAACAACCTCACCTCGGGTGGCGAGCCGCTGATGTGACGCTCCTCGACGCTGGAGCGAATAACAACCGCTTCAACCTGTGGCCATTCACGGGTTTTTTTGGCATTCAGATAGCTACGCAGCATGAGCCACTCGAAGAGCAAAGCCATTAATACCAGCAAAACACCAATCAAACACAGAAACCACCTGCCCCCAGTATTGGATGCTTGAAAATGACTCATGCCAGAACCAGTTAGGCGTGAATCAGCAAGACTGAATCCACTACACTCCCCTCTTGCACCATGTCGGAGATCACCACAAGCGGTGTTCCTTCCTTAACAACATTCTCGTTTATCAACATCTCGATCGAACGCTTGATTACCAAGTCTGGACCACCTTCGAAGCTGACTTGTCTGGCAATCACACCGCGCGCAAGTTTCACTTTGCGACACGTTGCGTCATCGGGCGCAAAGGCGTGGATACTGGAGTGCGGCCTCAACAGAGCGGTCTGCACCGGCATGTTACCGCGGCGGGTAAACACAACAATTCGAGCATCGGCAATCGAGTCCGCTAGCAAAATGGCTGAGCGTATGGTTTTTTGACGATCGGTTGTCAGCTTTGCTTCCTTTCCATACCCCAGCCCCCCACTACGTTCGATTCGACGCGCGATACGATCCAAAATATCCACACAGTTTACTGGATACTTGCCCACGCTGGTCTCCCCACTGAGCATAACGGCATCAGCTTCCTCAAACACAGCATTGGAAACATCTGTCACCTCTGCACGAGTTGGCAGAGGGTTTGTCAACATAGACTCCAGCATGTGTGTGGCCACGATAACGCGCGTGCCAAGCTCCATACAGCGCTTAACAATTTTGCGTTGAATAATGGGCAGTTCTTCAATGTTCACCTCGATTCCAAGATCACCACGTGCCACCATGATTAAATTTGCTTCTGCGATAATGCCGTCGATATTTCTGACCGCCTCTTGATCTTCGATTTTAGCAATGATGTGCGCATCTCCCCCACGTTCCTGCATCGCCCCTCTGAGCTCCCTGACATGATCTGCATCACGAACAAATGAACCGGCAATAAAGTCAACACCACAGTCGCATGCAACAGCCAGATCTTGATGATCTTTGCGCGTGAGCGCCGGCAACCTCAGCCTTACGCCCGGGAGATTGATATGCCTACGGCTTCCCATAGAGCCCTGTGTCTTTGCCTCGCAAAGTATACGATCCCCAAGCGTCTCCTTAACCTGCATGAGTAGGTTTCCATTATCCACAATGAGACGGTCGCCCACGGATACATCAGCCATCAGGCCTTCATAGTTTACCGTAGTCGATAGCTCCACGCTTGCGTCAGCATCCTTTTTTCTAAACTCAACTGTATCCCCCACTTCTAACTTGAGTTCACCATCCACATCCCCGGTCCGAATCGATGGTCCCTGAAGGTCACACAAGATACCCGTATTCTTATCCAAACGCTTTGAAATAGCCCGGATGCGCGGACAGATATCCTTTACCCACTCGTGTTTGGCGTGACTCATATTTAGCCGGAACACATCCGCACCGGCAACGATCAGCCTCTCCAACATCTCGTCCGAATCCGTAGCCGGACCGAGAGTACAAATAATGCGAGTTTTCCTATACTTGTTTTGACGCATACCATGACGTTACCGAATTGATGATGCATGACAATTTGCAAATCCTCATTCCAGGAGGTAAATGTGACATTCTTCATGACTTCATCAGTTGAAATTATACCAGATAATGCAGCATGCCACTTGACGAACCCGCGTCGATATGTTCCAACTACGCGCGTCGTCCACAACGACTCCACCAAGGACCGGTGGCTGAGTGGTCGAAAGCGCTCCCCTGCTAAGGGAGTATACTCCAAAAGGGTATCGAGGGTTCGAATCCCTCCCGGTCCGCCATCACCCCAGTCCTCCTCGTGAGGGTTGGGGTGGTTGCTTTTATGGGAGGGATGAGAACATAGCTTAAGTGCGCGATCTACCCCTCCCGGTCCGCCCCGTTGCCGGACTAGTCGAGCGGCAGACTCAACTGTGCCACAGGCGCAAAACTTTTACGGTGTATCGGGCAGGGCCCGTGCTTCCTGAGAGCCTCCAGATGCAGCTTCGTGCCATACCCCTTGTGCCTCTCAAAGCCATACTCCGGATAGAGTGCTGCATACTTCAGCATGCGACGATCTCGCGAAACCTTTGCTAGAATACTTGCAGCCGCTATGGAGAAACTCTTGCTGTCACCCTTGACAATACCCTCCGAGGGCAATGCAAACCCAGGCACATCTAGGCCATCGATAAGGCAAAAATCAGGCCTCGGGTCCAATCCCTCGGCAGCCCGCAACATGGCTGCATGAGTAGACTTCAAAATATTGAGTGAATCGATCTCATCAACTTCCCCATGAGAAATGGCCCAACGAATGTCCGCACGTTGAGTGAGCTCCTCGTAGAGAGCCTCACGCCGCTTTTCACCGAGCTTCTTCGAGTCATTCAGCAGGTCATGCGAGAAAGCCTCGGGCAATATGACAGCTGCCGCAGAGACAGGACCGGCGAGAGGCCCACGACCCGCCTCATCAATACCGGCTACATACTGATAGCCTTGCTGCCACTTGGCTGACTCATAAAAAAGGCTGGGCATGCCAAAGCATGTCCAGCCATTTGAAAAAGAACCAGTGTAATTTTACATCCCGTATTACCAACCAATTGGACGTATGCCTCTGGGAGTTCCCATAGGCTGCGCACCCATGCAAATAGTGATGTATGTCTCCCCATCTTCAGAGGACTCAACGCCGATACCGGTAACATCCCAGGACTGCAGCATATGATTTCTGTGTTCTGGACTACTCATCCATGATTCCACAGCTTCCATTGCAGGATCAACTGACTCTGCGTAAGCTGAGTATGTCATTTCACTCAGATTCTCAATACTGTATTTGAGATAAGCATACTGCGCACGATTCTCTGACCCATAATGATTCGCAACCCCTTCTTGAAGTAAGAGATAGAAACCATCTGCTTCAGCAGCCAACAAGGGCACCATGTGAGCACTGTGAGCCTGCGCCAGGCGGTTGAGACCTGAATGCGGCTGTAATGGCTTTCTCTCAGCTTCAAGGCGCTCATCATTGATCAGCTTGTAGATGCGCTCAGCTATCAGACGCTCTTGGGCTGACGGAGAAACGCTCGATGCCAGAGACCTGTTAGGCACTAAATGAGATGCACAAGAAGAGAGGACTATCGAAGTTAAGGCAAATATTATTAGATGTATAGGGTGAAGCATAAACTATAGTATTTCATTGGATACTTAAGTTGTCCATAATATTTTGCCTATTTAACATTTAACTTAAATTCATCTTAATTTAATGATTTTTCTAAAAAAATACATGGTGGGTAATAAATAACTAACTTGGCCATTTTTTTGGCAATGGGCATTTTTCCAATGACTTATACTTGGCAAAAGAGAGCGCTCTACATAGTTTACCACATGCACTATTCAGGACATGGACTTGCTCGCTATTGCTCTCTCTTTTGCGTAATTCCCCTGCTGCTCGGCTCATGTGGATCCAACGATGACAGCCTGCCTTTATCATCCAGCCTCAGTAGTGATGTAAGTTCCCGAGAGGCGGACCGGTTACTGCAAGAAGCCAAAACCTATGAGGCCGCTGGTGACAAGAACAAGGCCATCGATCGGTATCGAGAGATATCAAAAAAGCACCCCAGCACAAAAGCAGCGGATACAGCTCGCTATTCTGAGGGAAAACTTCTTGATGAACAGGGTGATCTTCTCAAAGCCTTTGATGCTTATCAGGACCTGGTCATCAATTATCCGGGGAGCCCGCACTACGCTGCTGCGATCGCTCGACAGAGAGATCTTGCACTGGCCGCTGTCAACGGGGTCATCAAAAACAATTTTCTGGGGATGAAAACCGAAATAAGCCCAGATAGAACAACCAAGATGCTGGCCAATGTGCGTGACAACGCACCGCAAGCACCAAGTGCTTCCGAGGCACAATACCAGATCGGGCGTGTTTGGCAAAAAAATGGCAATGCACAAAAAGCCCTGGAAGGTTACCTGCGCATCTCCAGAGACTACCCTACGAGCCCATACGCACCAGAGGCTATGTTTCAAAGGGGACAGATCCTTATTATGAAGGCAGAAAAGGGCAATCAAAACAGGGCCCATGTTAACCAGGCCAAAGATATTTTCGAAGACCTTATCCAAAGATACCCGACTCATAAAAGAGCTAAGGATGCTCGTAATAGTATCGCCAAATTGGCCGGGCAAGATACTCAGCGAAGTTATGATACCGCGGAATTTTATCGCAAAAAGGGAAACGAGGCATCGGCAATCTTTTACTACAAGGAGGTCATCAGAAGCGCCCGAAGCGGTGAGCTACACAACATGGCCCAAAAGCGCATAGAAGAGCTCTCGCGTTAATAGAACTTTGTACGATAGAGGATTTCCTCCCACGCATGCGCCACTCACCTTCGGCACAACCTCGCAAAACCACACCATGTTCAAACTCCTCCTCCTCATATCCCTGCTGAGTGTCTCATGCGCAGGCTACCAACTGGGGGGCTCAAAGCCCGCCCACCTAAGCCATATCCAAAAAATTCACGTGCCTCTTTTTAAAAATGACACGCTCTTTGTGAGGGCGGAATCACTCGCTACCAATAGCATGATTGACACCCTGACCCGTGACGGCACCTACAAAATATCATCCTCCGTATCAGCTGATGCCGTGCTTCTTGGCCGGATTCAAGACGTCGAATACAGTCAAGTAAGCTCCACTCGCACGGACAGCCTCCGATCCGAGGAGCTCGGGCTAAGGGTGGTCATTGACTGGTCACTCGTCGATGCCGCGAACGGCTCTCAGACTCTCGCCAGCGGCAAAGGCTGGGGTGACACCACCTTTTTTGCACGGGGAAACCTCAACACTGCAAGGACCAATGCCTTGCCCGACGCATTGCAACGCGCTTGTGAGTCCATCACTGCAAGAATTGCAGACGGGTTCTAGGAGAACACGCAAACGACACATCAAGGTGATATCTTTTGTTCCAACACCCATTGGCAACAGGGCTGATATCACGCTTCGTGCACTGGATATCCTGCGAAATGCGGATCTCATTGCCTGTGAGGATACCCGGCATTCCCGCCCATTACTCGCTCACTACGACATCGACAGACCTCTCGTTTCTCTCCACGAGCACAATGAGGCTCAGCGAATAGCTGAACTGACCACCAAGGCCAGAGAGGGATTAAGCATCGCAATTATCTCAGACGCAGGCATGCCTCTCATATCAGACCCGGGCTACCGGCTTCTGCAGTCCTGTATTGAGAATGAAATCGCCTACACCATACTGCCCGGACCGTCAGCTGTTCTCACCGCACTCGCTGGCTCAGGGCTACCCTCTCACTCATTCCGCTTTGATGGTTTCCTGCCAGTCAAAAAGGGCAAAAGGCGCAAAAGCCTCGAGTCTGCAGCAAGGTCAGGATGCACTGCCATTTTTTTTGAGTCCCCCCACCGAATTATTTCCACCTTGGAGATACTCTCCGAGATTGACCCTGGCATTCAGACATGCGTGGCGCGTGAACTCAGCAAGAAGTTTGAGACATATCACCGCGGCAGCTCGTCTGAGTTACTTGGGCTTTTCAAGGCCAAGCCACCCAAGGGCGAGATCGTTTTACTCATTGACGGCTCCTCCCTTGCCTGAGCTGCGCATGCGCGAGCACAGGGACCTGCCTGATTTCCGGGTTCGACATCCTGTTAGTCCAATACTCAACAACTGTTGATATTTTTTCCAAAAAAAAATTGGAGCGCATTCCGCAAAGGTATGGGGCCTGGATACCACATTGGGAATAATTTCTTTGCCCCTGGTCCGGTTGATGGGAGGCTTCTGCTGCACTTGTGCCAGTAATACCCTCGCATTCCCAACCATCATATTCAATCAAACGATGCCCGATACCACCAATCATCCGCGAAGAGCACCCTGGTCAAAGCATGCTAAAAAGAACCGCTGGTTTTTCTACATGAATACCGTTGTTGCCATAGTCATCCTCAGTGCTGTCCTCCTTCTGAAAGACACAACAAACCGCTACCAGCCGCTCTCCTCGTTTGACTCGGTATACGTGAAAGCCTCGGAACAAGAAACTGATCCCCAGATACTTCACAAAGGAATCGTTTACACAGAAGCCGCCCGCGCGCATGCCTACAACTCAATCATTAAACACAGCGATGGCACAATGATTGTTGGTCTTGTTGTGGCCATGGCATTCGTAGCAAACTCGGTATTCATATTCAGGCTCGCCACACCAGCCAAGCTGCCTGCAGCCAAATAAAACAACTGAATAACTTAGAAACAAGCGCCGCAAGGAGAAATCGCCTGCGGCGTTTTTTTGTGTCTGGAACTGGTCGCTTATCGCTGGAGCAGAATATCACCTCCCCTCACAACAAGGTCGATACTACCCTTGAGCGATTGATTGATAAACGGTGTATTAATGCTCTTAGAGCACATGAAGTCTCTGCTGAATAGCGTTTCCCCCTCAGGATCAAAAAGGAAGAATTCCGCACTTCCGCCCTCAGTGATTGGCACGGGCTCAAGACCCATCATTCTACGTGGCTCAGCTGAGTAGCGCTTTACAAGAAGATCCCAGCCAAACTCACCCGTGCTGATAAAGTGATGGTAGAGGGAAACAACTGCTGTCTCAAGACCAGTAATACCATTGGGCGCATTGACAAAATCTTGCGCTTTCTCAAAGGGTGTATGCGGAGCATGGTCCGTCGCAATGATGTCGAAAACCCCATCTTTAAGCCCCCGTAGCAGGGCCTCATTGTCTTCAGCTGTTCTCAGGGGCGGGTTCATTTTGTAATTCGTATCGTAATTACCGATGTCCTCTTCGTTAAACAAGAGGTGATGCGGAGAAACCTCAGCACTGATCTTGGCACCCATATCTTTCCACCAGCGTATGGTCTCCATACCAATTTTGCTGGAGACGTGCTGAATATGGAGCCTCGCGCCGGTGGCATGAGCAAGGCGAATATCCCGATCCATGCAAATCTCCTCACTGCATGCGGGAGTGCCCTGAATACCTAATCTGTAACTTACCTTCCCCTCATTGAGCGCTCTTGGTCCGGAAAGCTCGAGTGTCTCGCAGTGACTGGCAAAGAAACAATCAAACTCACCAGCATACTCCATGGCGCGTTTCAGCAGCTGCATGTCTGGCACTGCATCCCCATCGTCAGTGAGCATTTTAACACCTGCTCCGAGCATTCCTTCTATACCAGCCAATTCCTTACCAGCGCGACCTTTGGTAATACACCCTGATGTGTATACCGGTATTCGCGCATCCCTGCGGGCGATATCCTGAACGGTGCGCACCATGGCTACTGAGTCGATAGCAGGCGAGGTATTAGGCATAAGCACAACCCCAGTGACCCCACCATTGATAGCAGCCTCTGTTCCAGACTTAATGGTCTCCTTGGCTTCCTGACCCGGTTCACGCATATGAACATGGGTATCAAACATGGCCGGTGACAAAATTTTTCCCGCGGCGTCAATGATCTCACCGGAGCTTCCTGAATCAATACCCTTGCCAACCTGGGAAATCACACCGTTCTCAACGAGAACATCTGCCGAGACCAATTCCTCAGCGTCCTCGGATGCGATTCTGGCGTTTTTTATGAGTAATGATGCCATCTTTTCTAGTTCGTATTCTTCTTACCGATTTCAGCCCCCTCACCCGTGTTTGGCTTTAACCAGTAAAGCACAGCCATCCGGGCCGCGATGCCGTTCTCAACCTGCTGGTCAATGAGGCAACGTTCGTAATCCATGACCTCATCACAAAGTTCCACCCCGCGATTAACCGGACCTGGATGCATGATGTAAGTTCCCTCCTGAGCGATGCGCTTGAATCGATCCTCGGTCAAGCCATACAGCTTGGTGTATTCCCTGAGACTGGGGAAAAATGGGGCACTCTGCCTCTCCATCTGGATACGAAGCAGGTAAACAACATCTGGGGACCATTGCATGGCCTCGTCATAATTGGTAAATCTCTTGATATCACCGGGCCCGAATTTGGGAACCAACGAACCCGGCCCCAGCCAGGCAACTTCGACCCCAAGCTTGCGCATCAGTATGGACGTTGAGCGGGCCACTCTGCTGTGCAGGATGTCGCCAACAATAAGGATCCTCCTGCCGGAGGGCTCTGGAAAGACCTCTTTGAAAGTGAAGCCGTCCAGCAGAGCCTGGGTTGGATGCGCATGCGCACCATCACCGGCATTGATGACACTGGCTCTGGTTTCCCGGGCAATGGCAAGGGGGATTCCGGCCATTTGATTGCGCACGATGATGTAATCGGTGCGCATTGCCTGCAAGGTCGCTATCGTATCGCGCACTGACTCTCCTTTGACCACTGATGAATGCGGCACGTCAAAAGTTGTAACATCAGCTGACAACCTCTTAGCCGCTACCTCAAAAGAGGACAATGTGCGGGTACTTGGCTCGTAAAACAAAGTCAGTACTGATTTACCCTTTAAGGCGGGTACTTTTTTCACCGATCTGGTAAATAACTCTTTGAACGGCGCTGCCTGATCCAGCAAATGCTCTATTTCCTCCTTACGGAGAGATTCAATGTCCAATAGATCCTTGCGCGTCATCAACTGTCAGCTCGGGCTGGTGAGTTTCTTACACTGTTACGGGGGTTAGCACAAGCAATGATATGAACAGCCTCTCCCATTAGTCTTGGGCTCCGCCTTGAGGGCAAATGATAGCGTTCACTGATCACTGTTACTGGTAACCTCAACAAAATCCATGCCGTCTGTTTGCTTCAGCTTCACATCCACATAA
Organism: Akkermansiaceae bacterium; assembly: GCA_049632765.1. Classification (GTDB taxonomy): domain Bacteria; phylum Verrucomicrobiota; class Verrucomicrobiia; order Verrucomicrobiales; family Akkermansiaceae; genus Oceaniferula. The sequence continues at coordinate 32,311 of JBNACB010000002.1, forward strand.
TCCAGGCGCTCAGTTTCCAAATGAACACCAACGTATTCAGGGGCAAACGGAAGCTCGCGGTGTCCACGATCAATAAGTACTGCGAGCTCTATCTTGGCCGGCCTGCCGTAATCCATGATAGCATCCAGGGCTGCACGCACTGTGCGCCCCGTAAAAAGCACGTCATCGACAAGGACAATATGCGCTTTATCAACCGTGAACGGAAGCTCACTTCCTTGTAGCTTGGGGTTTGAGCTCAGGTGCGCAAGATCGTCTCTGTAGAGTGAAATGTCCAATATGCCGATGGGGACATCGACGCCTTTTTGTGAGAGCAGTTTGAGAATCCTCTCTGCAACCTCATCACCACGGCTACGCACGCCAACGAGGACAAAGTCGCCACTAGGGTTGTTTTTGAGAATCTGCGTGGCAAGAGAATCAATTCCCGCGGCGATGTCTTCCTCTGTAAGTTGAGTTGGCATTTAATCGTTGGCTGGTGCAACCTGAGTCGCACCTCTTGCCTAGCGATTGCCCTCCTTCTTGGCAAGTCATTTGAAATGACATCACGTGCAGACTTCTGCACGACCCACTCAGGGCTCCTTTACCCAGACATTGCGAAACTCAATCGGATCACCATGCCACTGGAAGCGGATGGGAGCCTTCAGAGGGTGACTATTGGGATACTTGGCTATCTTCCTGTAAACCGTGGGTCCGTAAACCTCTTGTCGGTCATGTACTTTCACCCCGTTGTGAATGACTGTGATATATGCCGGCTTTTTCAATCCGGCTTCTCCATAAACAGGAGCCTCAAAAACAATATCGTAGCTCTGCCACTGCCCTTGTGGCACAGAGGCATTCACACGGGGCGGGGTCTGCCCATAGATTGCCGCAGCCTGACCGTCTGCATAGGTGACATTGGTATGGCTTTCCTGAACCTGTATTTCATAGCGATCCATGAGAAATATCCCACTGTTTCCTCCCTGCTGCCCGCTCACCTTGCGCCCCGCAGGGATCCTCCACTCAACATGCAAAATGCAATCACCAAATGCCTGCTTGGTGTGGGTGGCTCCGGGAGAGGCAATCATCACACCATCAACCACACGCCAGGCCCGGGTAAATGCCTCCACACTACCCCCATCAAAAAGAACGATAGCACCCTCGGGCGGCTTCCCACACACCGCACCTTGAGTCTCTACTTTTGGCGGATGTGGGCGGTCTTCCTGATGCACAGTATACTCGCTCCATGGCTGCTTGGGGCCAACATAGAGCTTCTTGGGGGTGTTGGCTTTGTCAGCGCTTTCAATGGGTGCAATCCCTGCGACAAAAACCAGGATACAGAGAACGGCATACTGTTTATTATTCATGTGCTAATCATGAGCATCATGGGACAGGTGCTTCAAGCATCAACTCGATCTCAACAGCTACCCCCTGCGGAATCCAGCCCTGAGTTCGGCCAGGCTGGTAGCACGCAATACCAGCGCAAGGACTGCATAGATGAGCATGCCAAACCCAACCAGTAGCGCGAGAGCGATACACTGACGCCAGAATCCATCAGTAAACCATGCCTCCAACAACCAATAACCAGCCCAGACCAATGCACCCATGACGACACTCGCAAGACAAATCCGCAATACTCGACTCCAAAACTCCATATCCACGTGTACCATACCCCTCAAACCACGGGCCAACATCAGGACATTCACCCAGGCAGCGATGGTGGTGGCAATGGCAATGCCCACATGGCCAAGAGGGGCAAAAAGAGCTAGGCTGAAGACAATGTTCACCATCACTGTGATGGCCGCCATGATCATCGGCGTGCGAGTATCTTCACGCGCGAAATAACCCGGCTGGAGCACTTTGATCAGAACATACCCGGGCAGGCCCAGCGCAAAACCCCTCAGAGCCATGCCGGTCTGATAGGCATCATCCGCAGTGAACTCTCCACGCTGGAAAAGCACGGTGACAATAGGTTCCGGAATCACCACCATGGCCACAGCGGCGGGCAAGGTAATCAGCAGCCCGAGCTCCATGCCACGCACCATGCTCTCGGATGCTCCCTTGGTGTCATCACGCCTGAGCAATCTGGTCACCTCCGGCAACAAAACCACCCCGAGTGCAATACCGATCATTCCCAGTGGCAGCTGGTAAACACGATCTGAGTAATATAGCCATGAAATCGCTCCTTGTTTAAAGGAGGCGATAATACCCCCGACAAGGAGATTGATCTGTTGGATGCCTGCAGCAAGAACTCCCGGCCCCATTAACAGAAAGAGGCGTTTGATCGAGCCATCAAGAACCGGCTTCTGAATCCGGACATGATAGCCGTTCTTACGACAGGTGGCATAGAGCATCGCAAACTGCAAAACACCAGCGATTGCCACACACCACGCAAGCACATGTGCAGGCACCTCAGAATGTAACCAGCTGATGCAGACAGCCATTCCGGTCAGAAAAACAATGTTGAGTATAATGGGTGCCGCGGCCGGCACGCCGAAAATCTTGAAGCTATTGAGTACTCCGCTCAGGTGAGCCACCAAAGCCATGAACAAAAGATAGCAAAAAGTAATTTGGGAGAGCCTCACTGTGAGGTCAAAGGTATCCGGATGATTACGATAAATACGCAGCACGGATTCCGCTGTCGCATCTACCTCGGCGGCCTCCCTTACCAGCTCGCCCTCGAACCATCCAAACTCATGCCCCCTTGGAAGGTGAATCGAGATCACTCCATCTGACTGGATCAACCCGAGGCCATTGGGATCGAAAGAGAGATTTTTGAGGTCATCATCTTGGATACCCTCCGCTTGGGTCCGTAATAAAAAATCCTGCAAGCCAATCCCCTCACCTCTTGGAGCATTACCGATGATGTTGGGGAATTGCCTGGGAAGCTCTTTGATCAGTCGCAAATTTGCCAGACTACATCCTGCAGACCCATCACCACCATCCAAAGTCATACAAATCACACGGGAACCACCAACGTCGACAGAGAATGCCTGATTCTGGGGCAACTCGCCCGCCGCAACCACGGGCATTTCCACCTTGGCTTTAAATCCTGGAACAACCGCCCCCATGATCCACTGCATGCAAGGAATGGCCACCAGAGTCAGTGCCACTAGAATGACCAGCAGGGTGGAAAATGCATTTGAGGCAAACTTCATTGCCTCTTGCTGTCCGTCTTTCTCCAACCTCCTGCCAAACATGGGCACGAACGCGGCGTTAAAAGCACCTTCTCCAAATATCCTGCGGAACAGATTGGGGAAACGAAACGCGGAGAAGAAAGCGTCACCCAGAAGCCCGGATCCCAGATAACGGGCAATCAGGATATCACGCAAGAATCCCAGCACACGGCTAATCGCCGTAAAGCCTGAAACTTGCATGAGGGAACGGAGCATGATCGTAGAATGCTAATTCTATCTGGTGCTGGCACGTCGCAGCTTGTCCATAATCGCGACACCAAGGCCGGTCTCGGAGACAGGTTCGGCAATAATTTCATCCACCCCGCTTTCATCGAGAACACGCAAAATGTGAAAAAACCTGACCGCAGCCTCCGCGAGCTTGCCATTACCGGGGGAAAGCTGCTCCACCACATCCCAGTCATGCGCATCGATAAAGCCTGCCTTCTTGGATCCACTATAGCTGAGCAGACCGTATTTCTTGCCCGGCTCAGGATGAAAATCCGATGGTTTGGCCAATAGGCGGAGAGGCGTCAGCGGTGCATAATGACTGGCTAGCTGGCCGGGTGCCTCCGGTGCTTCCTCAGAACGGTTTATAGAAGGTCTCACCACCTTGCCAAAGCGTTGTAGCATCTCCTTGGTGACGGGCCCGGCCCTCAGCAAATGAATCAATACACCCTTCTTGCCTGCATCTGCAGATATTTCAGGCCTCACAATCGTGCTTTCAAGGCCTTCCCTGCAGGCTCCGCCGTCAACAATCATTGGTATGCGATCGGACAGCTCCTTCATAACCGCGCTCGCGGAGGTGGGGCTAATCCGACCGAAGCGGTTGGCACTGGGGGCGGCAATCGGTTTCCCCAGTTTCCTTACAATGGCTTTCATCAGGGGATGCGCGCTCATTCTCACAGCTACACTTGGCATGCCACTGGTCACAATATCTGGAATACAACCCTTCTTCGGCAGCACTATGGTCAGGGGCCCGGGCCAGTGCGCCTTCATGAGCTTTGCAACGACAGGCTTCAGAGCCTCGGGCACCTCTGCCACTTCATCAACCTGCTCGTAAGATCCGACATGCACAATAAGCGGGTCAAATTCCGGTCTCTCCTTGGCGGCAAAGATCTTGGCCACAGCCTCCGGATTGAGAGCATCCGCACCGAGCCCGTAGACTGTTTCTGTTGGCAAGGCCACGACCTCCCCTGCCTCCAGCAGGGCAACAGCCTGCTCGACAACTTTGTTTTGCGCAGCCGGATCAGATGCATCAATGACACGAGTATCAAACACGCTGTTTGGATTAACGCAGCCACCATAAAAATAGAAGCCTTAATACATGCTGACTTTTCAATCACAGGCGCAGCCTCAAGGAACTTTTAAACCAGACAGACAGTAAGCGCCGCAGCGACAATAGAGCCAATGACATCTTTTTACGTTTTTCCCTATCGCTTCAATCTCATTAACCATCTAGTATTCACAGCATGGAACCAGCTCCTGCATCAGCCTCAGCCTGTAGCCAGACCATGCAAAACATCATTCTTGTCGGCTTTATGGGATCAGGAAAGTCAAGTATTGGCAGGTCTCTCCATCAGAACCTTGGCTACGAGCTTATCGATACCGACCGGGCTATCGAAAAACAAGCCGGCAAAACCATACCTCAGATTTTTGCAGAGGATGGAGAAAATGCATTCCGTTCTCTAGAGACCAATCTCTTACGAGAACTCGCGGCCTCCAAAATCAGCAAACACATCATTTCCACAGGCGGCGGCATGGTCTGCACCCCTGAAAACAGAGAACTTCTTCGCCAGCTTGGCTTTGTCGTGTGGCTGAAGTGCTCTACCGAGGAAATTTTCGCTAGAACCTCAAAAAGCAATAACCGCCCACTCCTTCAGTGTGAGGATCCCGTGCAGGCCATCGAACATCTTCTGGAGGAACGCTCTCCTCACTACGAGAAAACCGCACACCTGCAGATAGACACCACAGGATTGAGCCTGGACGAGGTATCATGCGGGATTCTTGAGAGCGCACGCTATTATTTTGGCTCTGCATGACATGCTTAACTACCCGGATCTGCTTGATAACAGTTGCAGTAATCCAGCACGTGTGCCAATAATGAATAGCTTTTGATTTTCTTACTTCTGTTAAGACATGTCTACTACCAAGCCAAGTTCATCTCCCAACATACCCTTCAAGCTAGTTAAGAGAGAGCTTGAGCATGTAGAGAAACAAATTCGCGATCAGGTCTGCGCCTTTGATCCGGCGGTGGCTCCTTACATGGAATACATATGTAATACGAGCGGCAAACGTATCCGCCCGGTATTATCCATACTTGCCGGAGGTGCAACCGGCGGCATCCAACCCAACCACCTCACCATTGGCGTCATACTCGAGCTTATTCACATGTCCACTTTGGTTCATGATGACATCATTGACGGAGCCGACACCAGGCGACAGGCACCTACAGCCAACGCCAAATGGGGTAATGGCATGGCAGTATTGCTAGGTGACGCCTTGTTTTCTCACTCATTGCTTCTGGCCACCAATTTCAATGATATAGAGATATGCCGCAAGGTCGGCACTGCCTCACGCCAAGTTTGCGAGGGTGAAGTCATGCAAACCCAGCGAAGGTTTGATCTGACGCTCACCAAGAAGGATTATTATCACATCATTGAACTCAAAACCGGAGCGCTCTTTGCCGCTGCCACAAGTATTCCTGCCGCCCTTTCTGGCGCGAGCAAGGAGACCGAGAACATGCTCTTTGAGTATGGCATGAAGCTGGGAACGGCTTACCAAATTTACGATGATTGTCTGGATTTGGTGGGCACTGAAGACCAGGTTGGCAAAACCCTCCGCACGGATCTCGAAAAAGGAAAATTGACGCTGCCGCTCCTCAACCTGCTGGAAAAGGCTAATGCCAGTCAGAGAGAGAAACTGCACAAACGAATCATCGAACAAGAGGCTCTCGATCTTCCCGTCATTGTTGGCATTGCCGAATATGAGGGAGCCGTCGAGTCAGCCTTAGACAGCGCTACACTGCTGCTCAAAGAAGCCAGAGACAATCTCAACGTGCTCGAGTCCAGTCAATGGCGTGACGGATTGGAGCAAATTACCTACTACCTTGAGGGTCTGCTTGGCAAGTGCCGGCGTTAAGCTGAAACAAGCCCGAAACTTCTACCGGCGGCAAATCGGAGTGCTGCAACGGCAGGCTGTATGTCGTCATACGAAAACTGAAAATACTGTTCCTACAGCGTATTGCGGCCACTAACAAATTGTGAAGATTTATCGTAATGGCGCTTTTCGCCTTGGAGCCGGCTCAACTTCAATATACTGGAAATTATGCGATGCCCGTATTGCCGCACACCACTCGCTGAAACGTCGGAGGAATGCTCTTATTGCAACCTCTCACTGCAGAGTGCCAATGCCCTGATGGGCCCTGTGCCCGCGCTCATCCCCGGACTCAATGACACGCTTTGCGTACTCAATAAAAAATCACGTCACCAAATCACCAAGGCACTGTCCAGGCTCAACCATCGCTTCCCCCAGGTCAGCATGCACATCATCACGCGCGACTTTAACCCCAAATATTCCATCTCCACACATCTCTTCTGGCTTTTTAATCAGGACATATTCTCTAACAGCAACCATCCAGGCGGCAAAAACCACTCCATACTTCTGGGCCTTGACACCTCTCAGCAGCAAGCAGGCATCATCGTGGGTTATGGTCTGGAGCCCTTTTTAGCTCAAAAATCACTCGACCACGTGCTTGAAAAAGCGCAAGCATCACTCAGTCAAAGCGCCTACGGCGAAGCTGTCCTCACTATCATTGATCAGATCTACAAGCTCATGGAGGAAGTGTGCAACGACTTGAACGAACTGCTCGACCTCGAAGACAAAATCATTTACCAACAAACCGAAAACTAAATAACACATACAGTATTATGAACTACGAAATCTATCGTCTCATCCATTTCGCCGGCATCTTCACGCTTTTTCTGGCCTTCGGCTCCCTCTTCAAGGGAGACAAAACGACCAAGGGTGCCGTCATCGGCCACGGCATCGGCCTTCTGCTTATCCTTCTGGGAGGCTTTGGCATGCAGGCAAAAATGAAAGACACTTATGATGCTGTGTATGGATCCGGCTTCCCCACATGGCTCATCATTAAGATTGTCATATGGCTGGCACTCGGTGGTGGCATCGTGCTCGCCAAACGCAAAATCATCAAGGGTGCTGTGGCATGGATTGTCATCATCGCTCTGGGCATGGCCAGCGCATATCTTGCATTGAACAAGCCGGCTATGGGCAACAAGCCTGCCGCGGCTGCTACGGAAGAGTAAGCCCACACCTCACCGTTTCGCCATGAAACATGTCGAAACTATCGCCCTACCCCATGATCTCGGTGATTTCACCGAGATCATTGACGTACGCTCACCGTCGGAATTCGATGAGGACCATCTCCCGAATGCCATCAATCTACCCGTACTTAGTGACGAAGAACGTGCCTCAGTAGGCACCGTCTATAAGGACAAGCCATTTGAGGCAAGACGGCTGGGCGCCACCCTTATCTCGGCGAATGCAGCCAGGCACCTGCAAACACATTTTTCGCAGAAGAACAAATCCTATACCCCACTCGTTTACTGCTGGAGGGGTGGCATGAGGTCCAATTCTCTGGCGCACATCCTTCGCTCCATTGGTTGGCGCGCGCATGTTCTCGAGGGCGGCTACAAATCATACAGAAAATATGTCACCGAGGATTGCGAACGCATCTGCTCTAATCCAGATCTTCGGTTTTTGATTCTCGCTGGACCCACCGGCGTGGCGAAAACAAGGCTACTGCACACACTCCAGCAAAAAGGCGCCCAAATACTTGACCTTGAAGCTTTGGCAAACCATCGCGGCTCGGTACTAGGATTAGCCCCAAACGCCACACAACCGACGCAAAAGCTTTTCGAATCGCGGCTATGGCAAGCCCTCTCAGAAATGGATCCAAGCCGGCCAGTTTTCACGGAGGCTGAGAGCAACCGAATTGGCTGCCTCCATTGCCCAAAGGCCTTGTGGAAGAAGCTTGGTATGGGAACTGTCGTCACTATCGAGCTTGGCTTGCCTCAAAGGGCTGAATTTCTCTTGGATGACTATCCGCACTTTACGGATGATCCACAGCACCTCAAATCGTTACTTAACAAACTAGTCAAATTACGGGGTCATGACCAGGTATCCCAGTGGCATGAACTTATCGACGCTGGAGACTGGATAGCTTTTGTCACCTCCATCCTGCGCGATCACTATGATCTTGTCTACCGTCGCGCGGGAGAAAAGACCTCCAATTACGCTTCTCCTGAATGCACGGTCCAGCTGCCAGACTACTCATACGCTTCCCTTGGTAATGCCGCCGACACCCTGATCAATCTTGTTTGACGCCCACAACCATCTCCAGGACTCCCGGCTGGACGGCATTCGTGAAAATGTCATCCAAGCCATGCTTCAAAGTGGCATTCGACGTTGCGTGGTCAACGGAACATCTCCATCGGACTGGCCTAGGGTCGCTGAGCTGGCAGAAAAATACCCAGAATTCGTTATCCCCTCTTTTGGTTTACACCCATGGCATCAATCCACGGATCCGTGGACTGACAAACTCATCGAGTATATCGATACAATCCCCAACGCCTGCATTGGCGAGTGCGGGCTGGACAGATGGATGAAGGGTCACGACATCATACTACAAAGTGACATTTTCTGCACTCATCTGGCAATTGCCAGTGAGAGAAATTTACCACTCAGCATTCATTGCCTCAGAGCATGGGGGCACATCATTGACATTCTTGAAAGCAACCCGAGACCTGAGCGAGGCTTCCTCTTGCATTCTTACAATGGATCCGCCGAACTCATCCCTCGTCTATGTGATCTCGGTGCCTATTTTTCATTTTCCGGATATTTTTTGCGCGAAAACAAGCAGACGACCAGAGAGGTCTTTGGAAAAGTGCCCGCAAATCGCCTGCTTTTTGAATCCGATGCACCGGACATGTTGCCGCCCGCAAAATTCATCGATCACCCCCTGCCAGATCAACTCAACCACCCTGCGAATCTGTGCCGAGTCATGGAAGAGGCAAAAACATTCCTCAACGTAAGTGAGGTGAATGACAATTTTCTTCGTCTTTTCGGAGAATGACGTTCAACACCCTGAAAAAAGAGTCGCTCAGATCCTACCACTTTTCCGGTTCAAACTCCGGATATTTGAACACAAAGCCGTTTTGTAACAATCTGCGAGGCAAGACCCAATTGCTTTTGAGTATCAGTTCTGCCTCAGTGCCTAGAACCAAGGCTCCGAGTTTGACCATCCACCCAGATGCAGGAAGACCAAAAGGCCTTTTAGTCAGGGCCCTGAAACGCTGCATCATTTTCTCATTACTCAACGGGTCAGGAGCTGTGATATTGATGACTCCCCTGATATCTTGGTGTTCGGTCAACCATTCAACCGCGCGGCAGTAATCATCCACATGCACCCAACTCACCATTTGCTTTCCCCCGCCGGCAGCACCTCCAAGCAACAACTTGGATAATTTGAGCAAGTAGTCAAAGACAGTGCCGTCCTCATCCGCCATGACTAACGATGTTCGCAGAGCAATTCTACGCACCTCTTCTCGGACTCTTGCAGTCATAAACGCTTTTTCCCACTCCTTTGCCACATCGACAAAAAAACCTTCACCCAGCTTTGCCCCCTCTCCTTGGGGGTTTTTCTCAGCATCAGCATAGACTGCAGCGCTGCTCGCATTGAGCCATACTGAGGGAGGATTTGGGCACGAGCCGATAGCCTGGCCAAGCACGGTTGTGCTCTCTACCCTTGAATTGATAATTTCGCGTTTGTTCCGCTTATTATGCCGACAATTGATGGATCTACCTGCCAGATTGATCACAGCGTCTGCACCATTTAACTCCGAGGCCCATGGCCCCATGGTTTTGCCATCCCAGTGCACGTATCTGCAACCGGCATCAAGACCTTCTTCTCGGCGTGCAAGACCCACCACTTCCCAGCCATTCTTGTGAAAATACCTGGTAAGGTGCCTGCCAAGAAAACCATTGGCCCCCGCAATGACTAACCTTCTCATAATGCTTCTGTTAACTCTTCAGTTGCCTTCCACTAATCCATGCCATGGCGTGTAGCAAGTCATAAATCAACTTGGGCAATGACGCGACAGAAAGTCACCAGTCTCAAAAACGCCTTGGATTTTCTGACGTGGATGTTAACGCACGGACATGTCTGAAGAATTGATTGCTGAAAAGTATCCCAATGCCGAAACGACCGACTCAGGGCTCAAGTATGTAGTCAACGAGTCAGGCTCAGGAGATCAAAAACCCCAGCGTGGCCAGGCTGTCACAGCCCATTACACGGGGTATTTGCTGGATGGCTCAAAATTTGATAGTTCGGTAGACCGCAACCAGCCCTTCGTTTTCGCCGTGGGAATGGGCATGGTGATCAAAGGCTGGGACGAGGCTTTTTCTGACATGACCAAGGGTGAGAAACGCACCTTGATTATACCGCCGGAACTTGGATACGGGCCCAGCGGTTATCCACCTGTCATTCCTCCCAGTGCCACACTCATCTTCGATGTAGAGCTCATCGACTTCTAGATGCTCCCGAGGCCTGCCGTCCGTACGATCCGCCCCTGACCCGAGGCACGAGTATGGAACAATATTTTGCTTTATTATGAGGTGCGTATTTCCATCATTTTACCATGACATACGCTTGTGAAATTTTTCACAAAGTGCTTGCTAATTGCGGGGATTAAGCCATGGATTTGTGTGGCAAATTCCTATGAGTTCGACTTCATACCAAGCTCCTGACACCGCGGCTAAAACGATGGCCGGGCTCGACTCTGACTACCAAGCAGAAACCGAGGATTTGCTCGGTGAAAAAATGGTGCTCAACATGGGACCTTCGCACCCGGCAACACACGGTGTATTGCGTCTTGTGTTGGAACTAGACGGCGAAATCGTCACCAAATGCGACCCTGATGTGGGCTATCTGCACCGGGGTGACGAGAAAATCGCCGAAAATATGCACTACAACCAGTTTGTTCCTTACACAGACCGGCTGGATTACCTCGCTCCCCTGGCCAACAATGTGGCCTACGCCTGTGCTGTGGAAAAACTCATGGGCTGGGAACTACCTCCACGTGGCCAGGCCATCCGTGTAATCTGTTGTGAGCTTGCCCGCATTGCCTCCCACATGCTCGGTGTCGGAGTGTGCGCCATGGACGTGGGAGCCATGACCGTGTTTCTATATACCTTCACCGAGCGCGAAAAAACCTACAACCTCTGTGAACAACTCACCGGTGCCAGGTTCACCACCTCTTACACACGTGTGGGTGGACAAATTCGCGACCTCCCCGATGGCTTCATTGCCAATCTCGAGACATTCCTTGACGAATGCTCCCACTCCATTGATGAGATCTCCAAGCTTCTGGACCGTAATAAGATTTACCTCAGGCGCATGGTGGACATCGGCACCATCTCGGCGGAAGATGCCATCTCCTGGGGCATGACCGGCCCCAATTTACGCGGCTCAGGCATCACCCGTGACCTGCGCAAGGACAACCCCTATCTTGGCTACGAGAACTATGACTTCGACATTCCCATTGGAGAAAATGGAGATTCCTACGATCGATATCTCTGCCGCATGGAGGAAATGCGCCAATCCATACGCATCATGCGCCAGGTGATTGCGAACTTGCCCGATGGCCCGGTCAACATTGCTGACTCCAAAAACATGCTTCCCGCCAAGGAAAAAGTTCTCACCAGCATGGAGGAACTCATTCATCACTTTATCGTAGCAACCCAGGGTATCGAGGCACCTGCAGGCGAGGTGTACTTCGGAGCTGAAAACCCCAAGGGTGAGCTCGGTTTTTATATCAACTCCAAGGGCGGCGGTGTCCCCCACCGCATGAAGATTCGCTCACCATCTTTTGTAAATCTGTCCATACTTTCCCATCTCATCCCCGGTCACATGATTTCCGATGTTCCAGCCATTCTCGGCTCTCTGGACTTCGTCATGGGTGAATGTGATCGTTAAGCTACCCCGAGACCTGAAACAGATCCAAAGCTATCCTCAAGAAATCTGCGAAGCCCACATCTACAATGGAAAACACCACATTCCCACCCTTTGCGCCCACCCCGGAGATCGACGCGGAGGCAGACAAACGCATCAGCCAATACCCTGAGGATAAAAAGCGCTCGGCGGTGCTCCCCCTCCTGCACATCATCCAGCATCATTTTGGTTTCATTAACCCGGAAGCTACAGAATGGGTAGCCTCCAAACTCGACCTCGAGCCCATGCAGGTCTACGAGGTGGTTTCCTTTTACCCCGGTCTACGCGAGCACGCGCCCGGCAAATATCACATGAGGGTGTGTCGCACGCTCTCATGCGCCATGGCTGGCTCAGCGGAGCTTATGGAGCGTATTTGTGAGCTAACGGGAATAGACCGCTCTAAAAGCGATTCACACCACAACCCCATCGCTGTCTCCCCCTGCGGACAATGGTCTGTTGAATTCGCCGAGTGTCTTGCCTCATGCGGCACTGGCCCGGTGTGCATGGTCAATGACGATTTTCACGAAGCTGTCAACCCGGACACGGCCCAGGAGCTACTCGACAAATATCAGCAATCCACCAGCTCCGCAGCCAACGTATAATCGTTCAACCAACATCACCCAAGTATGAGCAAGATTTCCTATCTCCCCGGCAAAGAGCCCGATGAGCGCGAGCATCGCCTCATATTCAAGAACATTGACCGTGTTGGCTGGGACAATTCCATGGACTGCTACATCAAGGATGGCGGTTACGAACAACTCAAAAAAGCCCTCAAGATGGAGCCCCAAGCCATCACCAACGAGGTCAAGACCTCAGGTCTCAGGGGGCGCGGGGGGGCTGGTTTCCCGACCGGAGTCAAATGGGGCTTCATCCCGCCTAATAATACAAAGCCCGTTTATCTGATCTGCAACTGCGACGAATCCGAGCCTGGCACATTCAAGGACCGTTACATCGTTCATCAGGACCCGCACCAACTCATCGAGGGCATGGTGATCTCCTCTTTTGCTGTAGGGGCCAACACCGCCTACATCTACATCCGTGAGGAATTTCCCGAGGCGGCGAACATCCTTGAAAAAGCCATCGAGGAGGCCCGTGAGAAAAACTTCCTCGGTGAGGACATCCTGGGATCAGGCTTTAATCTTGAAATCTACATTCACCGCGGCGCTGGCGCCTACATTTGTGGTGAGGAGACAGGCCTCATCGAATCCCTCGAGGGCAAACGACCCTACCCACGTATCAAGCCTCCTTACTTCCCTGCGGCACTCGGCCTCTATATGTCGCCGACCATCGTCAACAACGTCGAGTCCCTCTGCCATGTCAAACACATCATTGAAATGGGTGGTGAGCAGTATGCCAAGCTTGGTACACCCCGCAACACCGGCACCCGCATTCTTTGTGTTTCCGGGGATGTTAAGAAGCCGGGGTATTACGAGGTTGAGGTCGGTAAAATCACCATGGGCGAGCTACTCAATGATGTCTGTGGCGGACCGAAAGACGGTCGCAGTTTCAAGGCCGTAATCCCGGGCGGATCATCGGCGAAAATCATGCGCTGCGAGGAAACCTACCAGATCAAGAACGCGGACGGCTCCCAGAAAGAACTCTCGTTTTACGATATCCCGATGGATTTCGACACTATCGCCGCCTGCGGCTCCATGGCTGGATCCGGAGGGGTTATTGTCATGGATGACTCCCGGAAAATTTCCTGGGTGCTCAACAACATCAACCACTTCTACGCGCATGAATCCTGTGGCCAGTGCACCCCATGCCGCGAGGGCTCCATGTGGATGCGCAAGATATCAGACCGCATCGCCAATGGTGAGGCAACCCCTGAGGATGTCCAAACACTCGAGGATGTCGCCTATCAGATTGATGGCCGCACGGTGTGCGCTTTTGGCGAGGCAGCTTCCTGGCCGGTGGAGGCGATTATTTCCAAATTCCGTGATGAACTTGAGGCTGAAACCTCGGAGGACAACGAATATCTCTCCGACGAAGCCAAACAACAACTCGCATTCATTAACCAATAGCCTCTTGGCATAGACGCATAAGCACCACATCAGAATGAGCGACTCCACTACCACCAAGCTCCCGAAAGACACTGCTGCAGACAAAGGCATGGTTAATGTCCAGGTTGATGGCCACTGGATTCAGGTGCCGAAAGGCACTCGCATGATCGAAGCCTGTAAAATCGCGCAAAAAGAAGTCCCCCACTACTGCTACCACCCCAAACTCTCATCACCGGGAAACTGCCGTATGTGCCTTGTGCAGATGGGCATGCCACCGAGGCCCAATCCCGGCGAAGAACCAAGCTACAATGATGATGGCTTCCAGGAAATCAGCTGGATGCCGCGCCCGGTCATTGCATGTGCCAACACTGTTACAGAAAACATGGGCATCCGCACACAGGGCGAACTGGTGGAGAAATGCCGGGAGGGAGTCATGGAGTTTCTCCTCATCAATCACCCTCTGGATTGCCCCATCTGCGATCAGGCTGGCGAGTGCAGCCTGCAAGAGTTCTCCGTGGAACACGGCAAGGGAAGCTCGCGCTTCAAGGAGGACAAGGTCAAGAAGCCCAAGAATGTCAAAATAGGCCCACGTATCCGTCTCGATGACGAACGCTGCATCATGTGCTCGCGGTGTATTCGCTTTATGGATGAAGTCGCTGACGAACCAGTGCTCGGATTCTCGGAGCGCGGCACTCATACCACCGTGGGCGTATTTCCCGGTCGCGAGCTGGATAACAATTACGGGCTCAACACTGTTGATCTATGCCCTGTTGGAGCTCTGACCTCCAACGATTTCCGCTTCCAGATGCGCACCTGGTTCCTCAAGGAAACGCCTAGTATTGATACCAACTGCGGCACTGGCACCAACATCACGATCTGGACTCGCGGCAACAAGATCTTCCGGGTAACACCTCGCCAGAACGACGAGGTGAACTCATGCTGGATGCCGGACAGCCATCGCCTCAGCTACACCTGCCCGAGCCACGAAAACCGTCTCACCAGCCCCCTGATTAAGGCTGACGGGATCCACGAGGAGACCTGTTGGAGTAATGCTATTGCGGCAGCCGCAGACGGCATCAAGCAGTTTGAGAGCAGTGAAATCGCCATTATTGCCTCCGGTCAGCAGACTAATGAGGAACTCTTCATGATGCGCTCACTCGCTGCAGAGCTCGGCTCCGAGATGATCACTATCATCCCCCACTCACAGCCCGCTGACGACATGCTCATTTCCAGCGACCGCAACCCGAACACCGCGGGAGCCGGCTTGGTACTGGGACTGGATGACCCGGCTGCAAAACTCCCGGCCGTCAAGGAAGGTATTGAGAATGGTACGATCAAGGCTCTCATCGTTGCATCCGAAGACCTCCTTGACTCAGACTTTGCGGAGAAATCCCTCGGCGGACTTGAGTTGATCATTTCCATCTTCCACACAACCAACGCCACCGCGCAATTAAGTGACATCGTATTCCCGGCAGCAAGCTCGGCTGAGAAATCAGGAAGCATGATCAATGTAGCAGGCCGCCTCCAGAAGCTCAACACTGCCTGCACGCCTCCGGCAGATGCTCGCGATGACTGGGAAATCATCAGCGACATCATCCTCGCCCTCACCGGAGAAACCCCGGATCAGGCACCCCTGAACATCGACCAACTCTCCGAGATGACCTGCAACACCATTCCCAAACTAGAAGGCAAAACACTCAACGCCATCAGCGATCTTGGAGAAACGGTCCTTGATACAGGAGTAAGCATTCCACTCCTAGAGCGCGAAAACCAGCGCATCGCCAATGGGGAAATCGTCGGATAGCAACTGATCATTACTCATCATGGACCCTGCAACACTCTTTCTCATCCTGACCACTGCGGCGAAGATCATCGTCTTCACCTTTATTTGCACGCTGCCCATCATCGCGTATTCAACATATGCCGAGCGGCGGGTATCCTCCATTATCCAGGACCGGGTAGGCCCGAACCGCGTAGGCATACCACTCACACTCTTCGGGGCAAAAAAGGACATTCCCTTTGCAGGATTGCTTCAGCCTCTCGCTGACGGCCTCAAAGCGTTCCTGAAGGAGGATTTCGTGCCGGCTCATGTGCGCAAGTTTTTCTTCTGGATCGCCCCTGCCCTTACAGCAGCCCCTGCGTTTCTCTGTATCTGCATCATCCCCTTCGGCAGCAGCATTACGGTATTTGATCAACCCGTCAAACTGGTCATAGCCGACATCGATGCCGGCCCCCTCTTCGTATTTGCCATTGCATCACTCAGTGTCTACGGCATCACCTTCGCCGGCTGGGCCTCCAACAACAAATACTCTTTCCTGGGAGGTGTGAGATCCTGCGCCCAGATGATATCCTACGAGATATCGCTTGGCCTCTCCCTGATCCCCGTCCTCATGGTCTTCGGCCAACTCAACCTTTCAGACATCGTGCACTCGCAGGCACAGGGAGGATGGACCCTACTACCCTTGTGGAATGAGCACGGAAATATTTTCAATGCTGCTTACTGGGCAAACTGCAAGGAGCAGTGGCTGCTGATGATTCCACTGGGCATATCCTTCGTGATTTTCACCACTTCTATCTTTGCCGAGACCAACCGCATGCCTTTCGACCTTCCCGAATGCGAGACCGAGCTCGTAGGCGGCTATCATACTGAATACTCATCCATGAAGTTCGCCCTCTTCTTCCTTGGTGAGTATGCTGCAATGATTGTCGGCTCTGCGGTCATCGTCACTCTCTTCTTTGGCGGCTGGTCGCTTGGATTTGGATTGGATGCCGCCATCTCGGAGATGGCTCTTGGCGGAATCCTTCACGTGCTCATCTTCCTGACCAAGGTCATCGCCTTTGTCATCTTCTTTATTTGGGTCCGCTGGACCGTACCACGGTTCCGTTATGATCAGCTCATGAAACTCGGCTGGGTCGTCTTCTTTGAACTCGCCCTGGTTAATATTTTCATCACCGCCGGCATCATCATGATGCTGAATTAATGCTTATTCTCACGCCCACGAAACATGGCCATTATCAAAATCAAACGCCCTGAGCTCACACTCGCAGAAAAACTCTACCTCCCGGCTATTCTCAAGGGTCTCTATATCACCCTCGGACACGCCGTCCGCTCCATGCTTGGCAAGACGCCCGGAGCGAAGAAAAACTTCAACGCGACCGGCATTGGTGTCACCATGCAATACCCCGAGACAAAGTGGGACGACCAACTTCCCGATTACTACCGTGGCGTTCCAGCGCTGGTTACAGACGAACAAGGGCGTGAGCGCTGTGTATCATGCCAGCTATGCGAGTTCATCTGCCCTCCGAAGGCCATTGCCATCATTCCTGGGGAAATTGCCTCCGACGACCCATGGGCCAAAGTGGAAAAGCGCCCCGATGAATTTGATATTGATATGACACGCTGCATTTATTGCGGCATGTGTGAGGAGGTTTGCCCGGAGCAGGCCATTTATCTTCGTCAGGACTACGCCATGACCGGCCTTTCTCGCTCTGAGATGGTCAATGACAAGAAACGCCTCTACGAGATTGGTGGTGTTCGCGTGGGTCTGGTCAACAAGTGGAACGAGATCAAATAATTTCCAGACTACAACATCATGCCTTCACCATTTTTCTACATTTTCGCCGCCATGATGCTTGTTGGCGGCTTGATGGTTGTTTTCATGCGCAACCCGGTATCATCCGCACTTTCCATGGTGCTCAGCTTTCTGGGGCTCGCCGGCATCTTCATCGGCCTCAACGCCTACTTTGTTGGTATTCTTCAAATCCTCGTCTACGCGGGCGCTATCATGGTGCTGTTCATCTTCATCATCATGCTGCTCGACCTCAAAAAAGAGGAGAGCCATCACCGTAAGGGCATAGCCATCACCGCAGGTGTGCTCATCCCAGTGATGTTAATCCTCCAGCTGGTTGGGGTTATAATGACCGATCAAAGATCCCCCGAGGCCCCTGAGCTCAACCTCGAAGCTGCCGCCAAGGACTACGAGCCGGATAGTGTCATCGCCCAAAAGCTCAGTAGCGGCAGTCTCCCGGACATCCACCTCATCGGTCAGAAGCTCTTCACGGACTACAACTTCCCCCTCCAAGTCATTGCCGTTCTTCTGCTCGTTGCCACCGTGGGCTGCGTGGCACTGTCCAAAAAATCACCGGCTGCAAAAAACAGCGACAAACCTGATAACCGCTAAGCTCTCATGCCTACACCTTCGATCAACGAATACCTCATGATATCAGGCCTGCTTTTTGCCATTGGCCTTGGCGGAGTCATTATACGTCGCAATATCATTGTAATCTTCATGTGCCTCGAGCTCATGCTGGCAGCAGCGTCACTGACCTTGGTGGCTTTTTCCCGATTTCATTTAACCGGCAACGGCCTGCCTGACTACGATGGCCAAATGCTTGTCTTTTTCATCATTACAGTCGCTGCCGCTGAAGTTGCCGTTGGCCTTGCAATCATTGTTTCTCTCTATCGCGCGAGACAAAGCATCCACACTGACGAGCTCACCTCGCTCAGAGGCTAAGCCATAAACTTCCGAAGCGATTTTCCATACCTGCTCAGTATTTCCACATGAATCCTTGGTTACTTCTCATTCTACCTATCGCCAGTGCTGTAATCATCCAGCTCGGCCTCAAACGCAACGCCATGGCATCGGCCTTATTATCGACTCTGTCGGTCGTAAGCACCTTTGTCATCGCACTCATCATCCTTGCCGGTGATGTCTCCGCAACCGCAATCGAATGGATCAACATTCAAGGCCTTAGCTTGGAAATAGGCCTTGAGCTCGATCAGCTCGCCAAGGGCATGATGATTGTAGTTACTGGCATCGGTGTGCTGGTTCACATTTTCTCCCTGGGCTATATGAAGGACGACGAGGCCAAGGCACGCTACTTTGGTGGACTCTCGCTCTTCATGTTCTCTATGACCGGCATCGTGCTCGCCTCGAACTTCATCATGATGTTCATTTTCTGGGAGCTGGTCGGACTGTCTTCCTACCTACTTATCGGTCACTGGTATCAGAAAGACTCTGCTGCGGATGCAGCAAAGAAAGCCTTCCTCACCAACCGCATAGGAGACTTTGGCTTCATGATCGGCATCCTCATGCTCTGGGGCATCATGGGCACGGTGGTTTTTGCAGATATGGACGGCAGTAAACTTTCTCCTTTCTGCACCTGCCTGGTAGGCACGATCGTTTTACTCATCTTCTGTGGCGCGGTGGGTAAATCCGCCCAGCTTCCCCTTCATGTCTGGCTTCCCGATGCCATGGAGGGTCCCACACCCGTTTCCGCCCTGATTCACGCCGCGACCATGGTGGCAGCAGGTGTCTACATGATGGCGAGGCTTTACGTAGCGGTAGGTACGGAGCTTCTCCCCGCATGGTCATCAGACACAATTGCATGGGTGGGCGGACTTACATCCCTTCTGGCAGCCCTGATGGCCACCCAGCAGAATGACATCAAGAAAATCCTCGCTTACTCCACCCTCTCCCAGCTTGGCTACATGGTCATGGCTGTTGGCCTTGTGGCTCCGGAGGCAGGCATGTTCCACCTCTTCACCCATGCCTGGTTCAAGGCTCTCCTGTTCCTCGGCTCAGGTGCTGTCATCTACGCCTGTCATCATGAGCAGGATATCTGGAAAATGGGCGGACTGCTCAAGAGGATGCCTATCACATCCATCACCTTTCTGATCGGCACCATGGCCCTGACTGCTGTTCCCTTCACCGCAGGATTCTATTCCAAAGAAGGCATTCTCCATGCTGCCCATCATCAACCCCTGTTCTGGGTTGCCGCCTTTGTGGCCTTACTCACAACTTTCTACATGTTCCGCCTGTTCATCATTGCCTTCCTGGGCAAACCACGTGAGCACGGAGCAGAGGAAGCCTCCGAGGTGCCCCTTCTGATGTCTGCCCCCCTGGTCATTCTGGCAATCATGTCCTTTGCTGCACCGCATATTGAACAGATCTTCCCTGTGGCATCATCATGGAGCCTTGAATTCGACGTTATGCCTCACTTGGACGATCCCGTCTTTTGGATCTCCATTGCTGCTTTTGCCATCGGTGCTACACTTGCGTTTTTGCTCTACAACGGGAAAGACAAAGACCCACTGAACATCCCTTTGTTCCGCAACAAGTTCTACTTTGATGAGCTCTACGCCTGGCTTGTCAAAATTTTCCAGGATGCCTTCGCAGCGATCGTTCATTTCCTCGATGCATTTATCATCAACGCCATGATCGTTGGCGGCCTCTCCCGCACCGCAACGGGCATCGGCAATTTTTTCCGCAGGTATGCCCAGTCAGGCAGCCTCAGCGGCTATGCCTTCCTCATGGCGGTTGGAGCCTTGCTTGTGATCTATTTTACCGTTTTTGCATCCAGATAATCTGCGCCATCGGGCCATTAAGACTCATACCTTCTTACCATGCTACTTGTTCTCATTCTTATTCCGCTGCTGGCTGCCATAGGCATTCTGGGTGGACTGCCTGCAAGGCTCACAGCGATCATTGCAGCGTTAGCAAATATCCTTGTTGCCACGTTCACCCTTTCCTGCACGGCTTGTTCACACGGCTTTAGTCTGGAGGTTCTCTCCGACCCCCAAATCAATTTATCCCTGGGGCTCACTGGAATCAGTGCCGTGATGCTCATTCTGAGTGTTATCGTCACTCTCGCCGCCGTTTACAGCGGCAAGTGTCCTGACGGGCGTGAGAAGCTCTGGTATTCAAGCACCCTCTTTATTGCCGCTGGAGCCATTGGCGCATTCCTCTCCACAGACGTCTTTTTCTTCTATGCCTTCCACGAATTGGCGCTCATCCCCACCTTTTTGATGATTGGCATACTGGGCAAGGGTGACCGCAAAGAGGCGGCCTGGAAAATCACCATCTACCTCGCCTTCGGATCCATCATTTTACTCGTTGGTCTTCTCATGGTCACTCTCAACACTGGCAGTTTTGCCTTTAGCGACCTGAAAGCCGTTCATGCCTCCGACCAGAATACCGTGGCACTCCTACTTATTATCGGCTTTGGCACCCTGGTATCGCTTTTCCCTCTGCACAGCTGGGCAGCACCCGCATACGCAAGTGCTCCCACCCCGGTTGCCATGCTTCATGCGGGAGTCATGAAGAAATTTGGCCTCTATGGACTTCTTGTTATTGGCATGAAGGTAGCTCCAGACGGCATGCTCCACTGGCTTCCGTGGATATGCGTGCTACTTCTTGGAAACATCATCTGGGTCGGCCTTGTCACTATCAACCAGAAGCGCCTCGACCTCATGCTGGGTAATTCCTCGGTGATGCACATGGGTTATATCTTCCTCGCCATTGCCGCCCTCTCAGCCAACGCCGAGAATACAATTGCCGAACCTGCCGCGGTGCTTCTGATGTTCGCTCACGGAATATCCATCGCCATGCTGTTTTCCCTCAGCTCACTGGTTGAGAAAAAAACCGGCACGCTTGAAATCTCCCAACTCGGCGGTCTGGCCAAAAACGCACCGGCTCTCGCGTTCCTCTTTGGCTTGGCCGGCATGGCTTCCATTGGACTTCCCGGCCTTGCCAACTTCGCCGGGGAAGTCATGGTATTCTTTGCAGGCTTTGCTGACTGGAAACCGGGTGAAGACATGGGATGGGTTCAAATCACGACCATTATTGCCCTCTGGGGTGTGGTAATCAGCGCTGTCTATATGTTACGCGCCTATCGCAACACCTTCCAAGGCCCAGTCGTAAAATCGACAGAACGCGCAGACGATATTCATTACTGTGAAAAAATCCCTGCCTACATTCTCGCCGCGATCCTAGTCATTGTCGGCGTTTATCCAAAAATCATTCTCCAGTTCGTCTCCAACTGACAAACACCCAGGGACATTCAAGATTTCTCCACTATCACCATGCAAGCTCACTTGATTGAATTCATCACCGTTGGCTTTGGCCTCATTCTGCTGATGTATGAGGCCTTCTCCAAGGGCAACAAATCACAAATTGGACTCGTTGCCGCTGCAGGCCTCTCTGTCATTCTTGTGATGCTATTTTGCCCGGCTCCCTCTTGCTCTGGTCTTCCAGCATGGATGGATCGCTTTTACACAGACAATCCAGTCACCCGATTCTACAAAATCATTGCCGTGGTGAGCACCATTTTGGTTTTGCTCATGGCAGTGGATTTCCGCAAGGTATTGGCAAGGTTCACGGCAGGCGATGACCAGGGCTCTGGCACTGGTGAATTTTACTGCCTGCCTGTTTTCGCCTGTGCGGGACTCATGTGGATGGCCTCAGCGACAGATCTTGTCTCTGTCTTTGTAGCACTTGAGCTCGTCACCATCACGTTCTACGTCATGGTGGCCTTCATGCGCCGAAATGTGGGTTCACTCGAGGCTGGCGTGAAATACCTTATCCTCGGCGCACTTTCCACAGGCTTTCTTGTCTATGGCATCGCATGGCTCTACGGCGCCATGGGAACGACCAATATTTCGGAATTCGCGAATGTGATCGGAGAAAAGGCCTATCAGTCTAACTACCTCCTCTTCGGCATCGCCCTGATTTTGATTGCCCTGGGATTCAAGGTCGGTGCCGTTCCCATGCAATTGTGGATACCTGACGTATACCAAGGTGCCCCGACACCCATTACCGCCTATCTCTCCGTAGCTTCCAAAGCTGCTGGTTTCATCGTGCTCATCACCATTATTGAACCTTTCCTCAACTCTGAAACAGCACTCGGCACTTCCGTCATCACCATTCTCGCCATCATGGCTGGAGCAACTCTCCTCTATGGCAACTTGGCAGCCATTCCCCAAACGAACTTCAAGAGGCTACTTGCCTACTCATCCATCGCTCACGCAGGATTTTTACTTATGGGTATCGCCAGCGGCGCCTTCATTGAGGTATCCTTCTACCTCGGGACCTATTTAGTGATGACCTTTGCTGCTTTCTTCATACTTGCCCTGGTACGTTCTGAGGAAGAAAGCGATGAGATTGAGGCCTTTGATGGGCTCGCCTCGCGCAATCCCATGCTAGCCCTTGCGCTAACCATAGCCATGGCTGCACTGGCAGGCATTCCCCTCACTGCCGGCTTCTGGGGTAAATTCTTCATGTTCCAGTCCGCTTTGATTGCCGGACTCTCATGGTGGCTTATTGCCATTGCCTTCATCAGTGTTGCTGCCGGCTTTTACTACTATCTGAAAGTCGTGCGAGCGATGTACTGGCATTCGCCAAAAAACAATGCAGCCGAGCCTCTGGTGGTGCCAACCATCACCAAGCTTGTTCTCATCCTGCTCACCGCAGTCATCCTTGTTCTGGGCATTTACCCGCAGCCCGTCATGGACCTGCTGGGCAGGTAATACAGGGAATGCATCCTGGCAGCGTTGCGACCTTGTCCTATGATCGAGTAGGCTGTAGGGTGACGATATGATACATGTGGTTTTGCTCTCGCTTGTCACCGGCCTTGCAGTCGGAATTCTTTTCACCGCTCTGAAGCTTCCGCTTCCGGCTCCCAATGCCTTGGCCGGGGTCATGGGAATTCTGGGCATTTATCTGGGCTCCCTCGCCTGGCCCATCATTAGCAAGCTCTTCTCGTAACATGCTCCCCCAGGAGATTATACGGCGCAAACGTGACGGGAATGAGCTCAGCACTGAAGAGCTGCGTTTTTTCGCGGACGGCATTGCCAGCAACTCCATTAGCGAGGGGCAAATAGCAGCCTTTGCCATGGCGGTGTACTTCCAGGGCATGAACCCTGAAGAGGCTGCTGCACTCACCCTTGCCATGCGCGACACAGGTGAGGTTCTAAACTGGCAGGACCTCGACTTATCAGGCCCTGTTGTAGACAAGCATTCAACTGGTGGAGTTGGAGACAGCGTCTCACTGATGTTGGGCCCAATGATCGCTGCCTGTGGTGCTTATGTCCCGATGATCTCCGGCCGAGGCCTCGGGCACACCGGAGGAACTCTTGATAAACTTGACTCCATACCAGGATACAACTCCACCCCTGACACCAATTTATTCAGAAAAACGGTGCGTGAATGCGGAGTCGCCATCATCGGACAGACGGCCAATCTTGCGCCAGCAGACAAACGTTTTTACGCCACCCGTGACATCACAGCGACCGTCGAATCCATCCCCCTGATAACAGCATCCATTCTCTCGAAAAAATTGGCTGCTGGCCTTGAGTATCTGGTAATGGATATCAAAACCGGCTCCGGTGCCTTCATGCCCAGTCACGAGGCCTCACGAGAGCTCGCCCGCAGTATTACCGAGACAGCTAATGCCGCAGGTGTCAAAACCTCCTCAATCCTAACCGACATGAACCAATGTCTGGGCTTCAATGCCGGAAACGCCCTGGAAATTCGCGAGGCAATCGAATTCCTGACTGGAAAATACCAGTGCACAAAGCTCAAAGAGGTCGTTTTTGCGTTGTCATCAGAACTTCTGATTATCGCAAACATTGCCCGTGACACCAGCCATGCAAGGGACCAGCTCAACAATGCACTGGAGAGCGGTTCGGCAGCCGAAACCTTTGCCAGAATGGTAACTGCTCTGGGCGGGCCAGCAAATTTGATCGATCATTATGACAACCTACTTCCACGGGCGCCTGTAATTCGCCCATTGATGTCCAGCACACAGGGTTACGTCAGCCATATTGACACACGCGCACTGGGACTGTGCGTCGTTCAGCTTGGGGGTGGCAGAACCAGAGCCCAAGACAGCATCGATCCAGCTGTAGGACTCGAGAACGTGATTTCCATTGGTGACTCTACTGACCTGCCACTGGCCACCATTCACGCTCCAGACGAGACCACTTGGCAAGCAGCTGCCAGCGCCTTGGAAAAATGTATCGAGATCGGAAATTCGCAGCTTACGCCTCCAGAGGTGATTCATGAGCTATTTCATTAAAACCTCTGGCATGGTAAAACAGACATGAAACGCATACACCGGATCATTATTATTGTGCTGGACTCACTGGGCATTGGAGCTTCAGCAGATGCATGTGACTTTGGCGATCAAGGCTCTGATACACTCGGACACATTGCGGAAGCTTTCGCCAAGGAAAAGCCCTTGCATATACCCCACTTGAGCAGTCTGGGCTTGGCTCATGCTTACCACACAAGCACTGGCAAGTTCCCCAAAGGCATGAGTGTCCCTGAACAGCTCCTTGGTTCATACGCCTGTGCCAAGGAAATATCATCCGGCAAAGACACTCCAAGTGGCCACTGGGAGATGATGGGTGTTCCCGCATTATGGAACTGGGGATACTTCGAGCAGCCGGAAAACTCCTTTCCCCAGAAGATTCTTGATGAAATTGTCCGCCTCTCGGGCATCCCCGGATATCTTGGAAACTGCCATGCATCCGGCACAGAGATCATTGCCCGCCTGGGCGAGGAACATATAAAAACCGGCAAGCCCATCTTTTACACCTCTGCGGACAGCGTGTTCCAAATCGCCTGCCATGAAACCAGCTATGGTCTCAATGAGCTCTATGAACTATGTGAAACATGTCGTGAAATCCTCAATCCGCTCAACATAGGACGCGTTATCGCCCGCCCCTTCATCGGAAGCTCAGCGGAGAACTTTAAAAGGACGGGAAACCGCCACGATTACTCCATCAGCCCCCCCTCTCCCACCGTTCTTCAAAAACTGGTCGCCAGCGGGGGCAAGGTTATAGGTGTGGGCAAAATTGGTGATATTTTTGCCCATACTGGCATGACGGAGGAAATCCGCGCCAGCGGGCACCCTGATCTATGGCGAGAAACGCTCGCAGCCATCGAGAGAACCAAAAGTGATGCACACACACAAACCATCATCATGACCAACTTTGTCGATTTTGATGCTGTCTACGGCCACCGCCGCGATGTCATCGGCTATGGCAAGGCTCTGGAAGAATTTGATCGTCAACTGCCGCTACTATTTGAGAAAATTCAGGACGATGATCTTCTCATTCTCACCGCCGACCACGGCAATGATCCAACGTGGCATGGAACAGATCACACCCGAGAGCACGTCCCTGTTCTGCTCTACAGCCATGGAATGCCCCCCACCGACTATGGCTTCAGGGAGACTTTCGCTGACATCGCCCAGACTGTCTCCAGCCAATTCGACTTGTCACCATTTGAGCATGGGCAGCCTTACGACATAGAAAAATCAACCCACCCTGATCACAGATGACACCCCATATTGAAGCCAAGCCCGGAGATTTTGCCACCACATGTCTCCTTCCAGGAGACCCCCTGCGCGCTGAATACATTGCCGAGACGTTCCTCAGCGATGTCAGGAAGGTAAACTCCATCCGCAACATGCTGGCCTTTACTGGTAAATTCGAAAACATTCCTGTATCAGTCATGGGCACGGGTATGGGTATTCCCTCCATATCGATCTATGCCAAGGAGCTGATCACTAATTACGGCGTCAGAAACCTCATCCGGGTCGGAAGCTGTGGCGCTGTCAGCTCCTCGGTCAAAATTCGCGACATTCTTGTAAGTGTGGGAGCAAGTACGGACTCAGGAGTAAATCGGCAGCGCTTTCAGGGCCACGACTTTGCAGCCATTGCAGACTACCACCTAAACAAAGCACTGAATTCAGCCGCCGAGATACTCGACATCGAGGTGAAAAACGGAAACCTCTTTTCGTCTGACCTCTTCTACACACCGAATTCATCCATGTTTGATACCATGGAAAAAATGAACATCCTCGGTATCGAAATGGAGGCGGCCGGGCTCTTTGGTCTTGCCGCCGAATACGGCGCCAGAGCGGCTGCCATCTGCACTGTTTCCGACCATATCCGTACTGGAGAAGCCACCAGCGCCGACGAACGCCAATCAAGCTTCGGGGATATGATGCGAATCGCACTCCATGCCACCAAACTTATAAACGGCATTGATCCATGATAAACTCAAAAGAACTCGCACAGCTCGCAGCCCAAGCCCGGCTTCAAGCCTACGCTCCCTATTCAAAATTCAGGGTGGGTGCTGCGCTCATGGCTAACAATGGAAAAATTTATACCGGATGCAATGTAGAGAATGCATCTTACGGCATGAGTTTGTGTGCCGAACGTGTCGCGGTATGCAAAGCGGTTTCCGATGGCAATACATCACTGAAGGCCATTGCCCTCTCCATGACCGGCTCGGGACCTCCCTGCGGAGCATGCAGGCAAGTCCTTCATGAGTTTAATCCCTCCATTCCGGTTTATATGGCTGATGAATCTGGAAACATACGCCATGAGAGTATCCTCAGTGATTTGATTCCCAACGCATTCGGCCCCGGAAACATGGATTAAGCGCGACTATTCCCTTTATCAGCGTCTCAAATTCACTTATTTCCCATGTAACAAGCTGTTACCGATAATGCGCGTATTTTTCATACTTTTCAGCAAGGAGTTCAAAAACTACTTCATGACACCTTTTGGGTGGGTCATACTGGGGCTTGTCTCACTCATGCAGGGCCTCTCAATGACCACCGCCATTGAGAGAATGAAAGATGCTCCTCTGAGTGAAAATTTCATCTTCATCTCATTCAGCTCGCCTAATTTCTGGTTCTATTTCCTCTTTATTTTCCCGCTATTGACCATGCGACTCTTTGCAGAGGAGGAAAAAACAGGAACCCTGGAGACTCTGATGACAGCCCCCGTCACCAGCGCACAGGTGGTGTTGGCCAAGTATATGGCTGCCTTTGCGTTCTACGCGTTAATCTGGCTGCCTATCCTCCTTCACCTGAAGGTATTCGCGATGGTAACCGGCAGCCCAGCTCCCTACGATACTGGGCATTTGCTTGCAGGCTATGCCATCCTGCTGCTCATCGGCAGCTTTCTCCTCGCAATCGGATGCTTTGCATCAACGCTAAGCTCAAACCAGATTGTTGCCGGCATTATCACCATCGCCATTATCGTCATTCTCTTTTTTATGGGATTCGTTCCCTACTACACCGGTGAGGGATTCCAAGCAGTGGCGATGTTTCATTATGTGGCAATTCAGGAACACTTGGCACTCTATACCCGTGGCGTCATTGACACCAGACCCATCGTGTATTACCTGAGCATGGCTTCTTTATTTCTTTTTCTGACACACCTGACCCTAGATTTCCGCCGCTGGAAATCATGATCAACTACCTGTCTTTCCATGAGTGACTCTTCCAGATACACATCAGCTGCGCGCCCGGTTCGGCGTGCCGGACAGTCGTTGAATGTCGCTGTCCAGATATGCTTGTTTCTCATTGTTGTGATTGCAGCGAATTACCTCAGCTGCACGCATCACAAACGCTATGACCTCACAGAGAAAAAAGACTTCACCCTCTCAGACTTCAGCCAGAAGTTTTTGAGCAGCCCCACGCTGCAAAAGAGGGAAAGCCCCTTGAGAGTATTTGCGGTTATGCGCCGCACTTCCCCTCACTACACGCGAATTTATCATCTTCTTGATGAATATAGCCGAATGTCAGGGAAGGCGATCAACCTCGAGTTTGTTGACCCCCTTCGACAAACAGACCGCACCCTGGAGTTGGAATCCGTCTATGGCATCCAATACAGCGAGGACATGATCATCATCGACGGTAGTGTCGAATCATCTCCCCCTGATGAAATGGACGAGCAAAATGCCTCAGACGCACCTGGCTCGGACAAAGTCGGAACGGAGCTCACCACAAACGTGCGCCCGGAACAGGAAAAGACGAGGCATCTTCGCCTCTTGCGCATTTCCGATCTCTACATACAGGACAACAACCAGGCAATCGTTGCCTGGCAGGATGAAGATATGATAACCTCCAGCCTGATAAGCTCCATCGAGGGATCACCCCGAAAAATTTACCTTGCAGCTGACAAGATGAACCTCGAGTCAAACGATGGCGACCCTGCCTGGATTGTCCTCGCTCGCATCTTACTGGAGCAAAATATCGAGCTCTGCCCGGTCCGCCTCGCTGAAATAGACGCCATACCGGATGACGCCGAGGGATTCGCTCTCATTGGGCCCCGTTATGACCTCAATGAGCGCGAATTAAAAATCCTCACCGATTATTGGGACAGGCAGCAATCCGCTCTCTTCATCACATTGGATCCCACCGCCAAGCTCGACCGTTTGAGAATTTTTCTCCGCAGTTATGGAATCACCCCGCGCCATGATCGCATTATCAAAGTTAAAAACGGCCAAACCCTCTCAAATGTAGAGAGCATTTTTTCCAGAGGGGCTGAGATCAACCTCGAACTCGGCGGCAAGTCCACTGTCTTTGAGGGAACAAGCTGCAGTTTCGAAGTGAGAGAAAATGACGACAGATTACTCAACAAGCGCATCCAGCCTATCGCACTTGCTCAGGCGGCATCCGGCTGGTGGGGTGAAACCCGCTTTGACGAGCAGAACCCTGTCTGGAATGCGGAGGAGGATTACTCTGAACCATTGTATCTCGCTGCGGCAGTTCTTCGCGGCCAGGCAACATCAGATGAAACCGCTAACCTCGTATCCAAAATGGTCGTTATCGGCAACACCGACTTCCTCGCGACACGTAAAACCCGCCCGGAGCAGGCTGACTTCATCCAATCAAGTGTCAATTGGCTTATAGGCCGCGAAGAGCTTATCGGCATAGGTTCGAAAAAACTCGATCGACATAAAATGACTATTCTTCCTGCTCACAACACATTCATTACAAAAGTCGTTCTTATTTTCATTCCCGCCGTGGCATTACTTACATCGCTCATTGTCTGGAATACCCGCCGTGCATAGCCCGTCTGCCACATCTTCATTGTGCGAATCTCCTCTACCATTTTTCTTGCTGTCATTGCTCTCAGCCTGAGTGCGTTGACCGTTCTGTTTACCGGTGAAGAGTATCGAAACCTGATCTTCGGCAAACCTCTGGCGCGCCCCGGTGAAAATTTATTCCCTGCCGAGACACTCGATAAGGTCAGGGAAATCACGCTTACCAATGGCAATCGAGAAACTGCCAACTTTGTCCTCAAAGAAAATTATTGGCAAATAACCAAGCCGTGGCATGACCGTGCCGATCCTCTTCATATGCGGGCACTCGTGCAATTCACAGCTCTGCTCAAAGTCGAGGACATCATCCCTGTCAATGAACTCTCTCTGGAAGAATGCGGCCTCACGGAAGACCGCATTCAGGTCACGATGCGCGACGATGAGGGTAAAACCATATGTGATTACCAGATTGGGCGACAAACGGCATGGTATGTGAACAGCCAGGACCTCAAAACTAAAATACCCAGCATTTTCATCAGATCCTCGCAGCAGGATTCCAACGATCGCGTCTATGTATGTAGCGAATCATCAGCCGACGCCATTCATAAGCTTTTCAACAACCAGTTCGAGCGCTTCAGAGACCACCACCCGTTTTATTTCAACCCTCGCTACCTGAACAAAATTCGCATGCAGAGCACACAGGGCGATGTTGTCATTTCACGCCAGGATGTGAACTCTCCATGGTCTGTCACCAAGCCCTTGGAGCTACGCATTGACCCCGAGAGCCTAAAAAACCTCTTCACTGATCTCGCCCAATTGACTGCCATCCAGGTCGAGGACCGCGCAAATGTAACCTTGCCCAGCGGTGAGGGAGCCACCACAGAGGCACGTGAAATATCGATTCAGTTTGCGAACGCCGAAGAGGAAACCGTGCTCCGCATCTACCCGCCTGCTGAGGAGAGTGACACGACCGTTCTTGCTACGGTCAGTGACCGCCCTGATGCTGTGTTTCAACTACCTCTCACTGCTGCTGTCACCCTGGCGAACACAACCTCATTGAGCAAACTCGAGCTTGGAGTAAATGATCTACGCTCTAAAACAATGACTCATCTTAACGGCCCTCAGCTCAAAACCATCATTCTGAAGCCCGAGGGGCTGGAGCCGGTTATGCTCCAACGCACACCAAAAACCAGCTGGCGCGTGCTTCGCAAATCAGGATGGGAAGAGGCCAACCATGATGCTGTCATCAATCTCATGACCGCGGTCACCAGAGATCACGTGGAAAAGTTTGTGACAGATGCTGCTACGGACTTAGCTACATACGGGCTTGATCAGCCTTTTCTGCAAATTGCCTTTATAAGCTTCAACAATGAAAGCATGAGGGTTGCATTTGGTCGTGATGCTGAGGGCGAGAACATCTATGCCTGTATTGTCGGCAAACCCAATATCTGGCAAATAAACCCTGCAACTCTGGGCAAAATAGCTCAGCAATCATGGCAATGGCGCACCTCACACGTTTGGCATATCCCAAGAATCGACATTCAAAAAATCACTATCCAGAAAAGAGATCAGCCAACTGTAGAGCTTCATTACGATCATTTTACTGGAAACTGGACAGCAATACGCGACGGGCAAAGCGTTTCGGCAAGCCTTAACCCGAACAGGGCCGACAAATTACTCTCCTCAATTGACTCGCTAAAGACAAGCCGTTGGCTTGGCCCCTTGCACCCACAGGCTATGATAGCGCTTCAGGAACCTGACTTGACCATCTCTGTAACTCTTCGCAAATACGATGATCAGGGCAATGATTTACCCCCTATTCTAAAAACGCTGAGAATCTCACAAACTCCGGGCGGCTACATAACCTTTGCCAAGGTGGATACGCTACCGATCGATCCCGAGGAGGATGTAATCAGCTATTTTCTTCTCACTCCTGAATCCGTCAAAAAACTCAGCGTTGACCTCTTCGAATAATCCTTACCTCATCATGTCAGATATTGATACCCATCTCATACGCAAGGACTTCCCCATCCTTGATCAAGCTATCAATGGCAAGCCTCTGGTTTATCTTGATAATGCCGCGACTTCCCAAACACCTATTCAGGTCATGGATGTCATCCGTCATTACTATACCAGTATCAATTCCAACATCCATCGGGCTGCTCATAAGCTGGCACGGGATGCAACTGCTGCTTACGAACAGGCACGAGAGACCCTCGCCCGGCACCTCAACTGCAAGCATGCCCATGAAGTCATTTTCACATCCGGCACAACTGACTCCATCAATCTTGTATCCAACACACTGGCACTATCCGGCCAGATATCCAAAGGAGACAAAATCGTCATCTCAGCCTTGGAACACCATGCCAATATTGTGCCCTGGCAGATGCTCTGCCAACACACGGGCGCAAGCCTTGAAGTCGTTCCCATTCACGACGATGGCACCCTCGACATGGATACCTACGAAAACATGCTCGATGATCGCGTAAAACTCGTCGCCATCAGCCATGTCTCCAACGCCCTTGGCACTATCAACCCGGTTGAAACCATCGTATCCATGGCCAAAAAACAAGGTGCTTTGGTCTTGCTTGACGGGGCTCAGGCAGCCCCTCACTTCAAAATCGATGTTCAGGCACTAGACTGTGATTTTTACGTGTTCTCAGGGCACAAAATATACGGACCCACCGGTATCGGAATCTTGTATGGCAAAGAACAAATTCTCAATGAGCTTCCACCATGGCGTGGAGGTGGAGAGATGATCAAGGAAGTTACTTTTGAGCATACAACCTACAACGATCTGCCATTTAAATATGAGGCGGGCACCCCGGATATTGAAGGGGCGATTGCCATGGCAGCTGCCGTCGACTATATGAATGACATAGGCTTGGAGAGGATCGCAGCTCATGAAACCAAGCTGGAACAACAAACCACAGCCGCCCTCAAGGAGATCAAGGGCATCCAGTTGTTTGGCACTGCTCCGCAGAAATCATCCGTGGTCTCATTTCGCATAGATGGCATTCACCATTACGACCTTGGCACGCTTCTTGATCAAATGGGCGTGGCTGTCCGCACCGGTCATCATTGTTGCCAGCCATTGATGGCACGCTACGGAATCACCGGCACTGTTCGTGCTTCATTTGCAGTGTATAACACAGAACAGGAAGTAGATGCCTTGATCGAAGCTACCAAGAAGGCTGCTTCCATGCTTGGCTAGCTGGCGCCTTAGTGCTTGCCGGCTATTACGCGCTGCACAACGGCCTCCATCGCTGCTTGGTTTGTCTCCAAGAGCTCAACGAGCCTGAATTGCGTTCTCGCACGGTCAAGATTATGGCCCTCCCGGTGAACCTTGAAATATACATCCCCTTCTAGATGGTCCGTGAGAAAACGGATACCCGTTTCCAAGGATATAAGAATCCCAGCAAATGCCATGTTTTCAAGCTCGGCATCACAGAGGCAATCACAAGCGTCGATATAGCCCTCAGCGAGCGCTTCGAACATCGGCATGCGAAAATCGACTTTATCCAGGTCTGGCTCGTCCTCCGCAGCGGGACTCACCACGGTACGAACCAGATCGCCAAAATCATAGAGCGACAAGCCTGGCATGACTGTATCCAGATCAATCACACAGACAGCTTCGTCACTGTCGACATCCATCATCACATTGTTGATTTTGGTATCATTGTGCGTGATTCGCATCGGCAAGACGCCTGCTTCTTTTAAGTCCAGCAACTTGGATACAACAGATCTTCTTTTGAGGACAAAATCCACTTCAGACTGAACTTCGGCGAGACGGCTGCAGGGATCTGCGTCCACGACTCTCAGGAGTCTCTCCAAACGCTTGGGGGTGTTATGGAAATCGGGAATCGTTTCCTTGATGTCCTCAACGGCAATATCGCTCACGAGGTCTTGAAACGCCCCAAAGGCGTGCGCTGCCTCATACGCCTGTCGAGTGTTTTCAGCGACCTCAAAGGTTCTGCAACCCTCAATGAAATTGTAGCATCTCCATATACCCCCAGCTTTTCCATGTGCGTAGAACCTTCCTCCCCGGGCAGGATAGAGGTTCAACGTCTGCCCTCCTATGTCACGCTTCACCCGCATGACCTTCCAATTGATGTGACGGGTCACCATCTCAACATTGCGCATTACAGCGAGCGGATCTTTGAATACCTTCTCGTTAATTCTCTGGAAGATATATCGATCCAATTGACCATCATCATTTTTAAAGGTCGCCACGTAGGTGGCATTAATGTGACCGCTGTGTATTTCCTCGCCTTCGACAAATTCGCCAGCAATAGCAAACTCATTAGCGATCCCCTGGATGTAACAACCCTCACTCATTACACGACGACGAATTACGATCCCAGCTCATCAAGTCTTTGAATGATGCCCGGTATTGCCTGTTCAACCACCTTGGCAACCTCCTCATAAGCCTCGCGCCCCATGCCTATTGGATCGGGTACATCCAAACCTGCGAACTCCCCATTATCAATAAAATCACCTAGTAGTTTTACTGAGTTGCTGCAATCAGGGAAAAACTGCCTCACAAGAGCAGCATGCGAGCTGGTCATAGCAACGATCAAATCAGCCTCTGCAAGCAAAAGCTCATCCACCTGACGGCTTTGAAACGCGTCCAACGGGGCCTCCCTTAAGCTCAAGATGTCCTGTGTTTCACAACTTGCCGGCTGTCCAGGCAAGGCCCCTACTCCAGCTGAACCTACTGTGACATCGTCTCTTTTCTGGACCGCCTTTCTGAGAAGGGCCTCGGCCATGGGGCTACGGCAGGTATTCCCCGTGCATACAAACAAAACGCTCTTAGCTGACATATCGGAAGATAAAAATGGAAAGATGGGTTGTCAGGCAGGGACGACCCATTGATGAGTTTAAAAATAGTGACGAACGCCCTTATTTTGATTTCAGATGTAGCGACGTACGGGTTTGACCATCTTCTTTGCGCACATGATAGATGAACTTGTCCAAGCTACCTAATGCCTCGAGCGCCGCTTCCAACATCTCCTTGTTGGCTCTAAAATCATCAGCCTCTGGAGCACTCATCAAGTCATCAGCATTGTCCTCAACGAGCTCCAGCCAATCCTGAGCATATTGATGGCTCACCTTCAAGTCGATCTCAAGCCACATACCGCTTCGCTGCCCGGATGCATCTTTTCCAGCTTGAGCGGACAAGCCCTCGGCAAATTGCTTTGACGTCGAAGCAAAAAACAACTCATCACTCACCGAGACAGAGGGCACAAAATCATCATTCTGGAAGGGAACCGGCACGAACCATGTCGTCAAACCGTTTTTCTCACTACTCATGGGAGCCTGCATGGGTATTTCCATGCCTCCTGCCAATTCACCCGCTTTACGCAGGAGGCTATCGATGGATTTGTTCAGACGCTGCCAGGATTGCTTCAGTTTATCACGATCATCCACAGTGCTGACATAGGCGATCCGTGGCATCTTACCATTCTCAATAATTGGCTCAGGAAGCATCGGCGCCTTGGGCATGGCCCCATTAAGATCGACTACGACGGCAGTCTCCGCTCCAAGCCCCTCTGCCATATTGGTGCGGAGGGCCCTCCATATTTCTAGCAAGTCATCGCGGAACATCTGATCGAACATTTGCATGCCAGCATTGAAGGCTGCAAACTCACCATTCCCATCTGCCTTTTCCAGAATCGGCAGAAGATGCCTGGTCAGTGAGTAGCTTGTCTGGCTGAGTATATCGATGAATTGCATCACATTCTCATTGTATTCAGGATCACTGACCCAATTCAGAAAAAGAAGATTTCTCTCTCCTTGAGACATGGGTGTGAGCGTATGCTCAGTATCCATATCAAGATGCGGCATGTTGCTACCACCGTGCATTTCAAATTTGATACCATCCTCAATAAAGGCGACGTAACCGGCATTTGACTCTTCATACATGGCTAGAATCCCCTTCGCCTTTTGGTGAAGAGCATCAAGCATAACCTCAATGTCCTGGGTGTCACCAAGCGCATCAGCTTCCTCCAGCCCATCAGACAGACCCTGAGCCAGAGAGCCAAACAATCCATAGAACATCTTTTCGAGAGCTGCAGACGATGAGGCCATCGAGCCATTGCTAACACCAAAGGAGAACAAATCCTTGTCCAGATAGCTGTCAATAAACTCGATCTGGTCGCTGGCACACAGGGACTCATTGACATCTTCAATGATAACCAGATCCTCTTCCGAGTTGCCGACAAACAGCACAACATATTCATCTATTTCTCCCACTACAGCGATCAAATTTTTCGATGCCATGGCTTCGAGAAATGCTTTAATATCATCCTTTGACACCCCCATGCTCTCACTAAGAGATCTCGCTCCACCCTCATTGAGGAATTGTTCTTTAATGACCGCAACAAATTCAGCACCGCTAAATTTCCATCCCTCAAAAGACGAGCCCGCGCGATCAATGGTAATAGGCTCAACAGCAATTTCCATCATGCTCATGAGCATAGGCAATGCCTCAAGCTCCTCACGTGCCATTGCCCTACCCTCGTCGTCAGAAACGTGAATACCCTGATAGTAAGCAGGCATATCAAACTCCTCTAAAAATTTTATGAAATCAGGAGCGATTCCCTTCATCGGATTACCAAAGAGCATCGTAGGATGCATGGCACCATCCGAGGAGTCTTTCACCAGCGCATTACCAGCATAAACCCCAATACGTCCTGCGTTGTAGCACAGGCGCCCGAGAAAGGTTGTGAAAGAATCAACGGCAGCCGGCGCTCCGGCTCCGTAGGCCACAAAAAAATCATTACTCAAGCCGCTGAGATTGTAATCAACCCCCATCAACATATCCAGATCATCGACGCTAATGCCCTCATCTTCCATACGATCCATGATCAAGACCCCGAGCGGTGACTGGCAAAACCGCTCAATAGAGCTACTCGCATTAATCACAGCGCTATAATGGCTGATATCCTTGGGCAGGTATTGCGCGAAACCAAGTACGGAGGCACGTTGCTCGGGCGTAATGGCAGGCTCAACGACCTCCTCAGTCACAGGGAGTTCATTTTCAGAAGGGACTTCAGCCTCCTTCTTGCCGCAGCTTACGAAAACAAGCAAAGTTGCGAGGAGCCATGGAATGAAGTATTTTTTCATCGTTTTGTGTTGGTTATGTTGATTGCGTTCAAGCATGAGAAACTACGGCCGGCGGCATCCATGACAAATTCATTGGCTTGGGACACCGCTTACCCGAGAAAAATCAACCTTGAATCATAATGATGAGTTACCTGCATGCGACTCTTTTTTTCAATTACAAAAGAAGATATCTTTTGTAAGCCATCAACCGGTCATGCCTGAATTACCCGAAGTCGAGACAACCCGCCGCGGAATTGAACCCTACATTGCGGGTCGTAGCATCAAGTATGTAGATGTGCGGGAACCCCGAATGCGCTGGCCCGTTGAAAATAGTGTATACGCCCTCGAGGGGTGCGTGATCAATAAGATTGAGCGCAGAGCCAAATACATTCTTATGCGATCCCCCGCCGGCACCCTCATTTTACATTTGGGCATGTCTGGCAGTTTACGCATATGCTCACGCGACACGGAATTCAAGAAACACGACCACTTCATCCTTGGACTCGAGGGTGACATGGAAATGCGGCTCCATGACCCACGGCGCTTTGGCGCGGTCTTATGGCACACTCATGCAAGCGAGCCACTCACATCACATGCCCTTTTGAAGGATCTTGGACCCGAACCACTGGATGGTAACTTTGATGCAAGCTACATGGCAGCCACTTGCAAAAACCGTAAAACCTCCATCAAGCAGCATATCATGAACAGTAAAGTGGTGGTCGGAGTTGGCAATATCTATGCCTGCGAGGCGCTTTTCCGCGCTGGCATCCGCCCGCAGCGAAAAGCCGGCAAGATTTCCAAGGTCAGACTCATAGCTTTGGTCAGAGAGATCAAACTTGTTCTTGATGAGGCGATCCAACAAGGAGGCACCACCTTGCGTGATTTTCTGCGCGAGGATGGGCAACCCGGATACTTCAAGCAGCAGCTCCTGGTCTATGACCGGGCGGGCAAGCCCTGCCGTGAATGCGCTAGCGAAATCCGCAAAATGGTCATTTCAAACCGCTCTACCTTTTTTTGTCCATCTTGCCAGAGATAAGAACCATCTCACATCTTGACATTTTTTCATATTGGCCCAGATTTCGCCCCGACTTCTACCCAAGGAAACAGCACATGCCGGTGTGGCGGAATTGGTAGACGCGCGTGATTCAAAATCACGTTCCCTAGGGAGTGCGGGTTCGATTCCCGCCGCCGGTATTTTTTCACACTAGAAGCATGGTTTGCTGCGGTGACGCCAGACATTGAGCATCGTCTATTTGCCTGCAAAAAGACTCTCGATAGCCTCAATCACACCACGGCTGGCCGTCTCCCTTGCCACATAGCCCCCCGCGGCCTGCACTTGCCTTTTGACCTCCTCACAAGCATTGGCGGGACACGCCAACAGAGCCGCCATTTTCAAATCCAGCATGTCCAGATCGTTGTGGCTGTCACCAATGGCAAAGGCCTCTTGGCTTGTCAGGCCCATGAGACGGGCAACCTCTCGCATGGCAGTGCCCTTGTGATAATGCCTGTGGCTAAAGCGGAGGTAAATCCCGTTTCTCTGGTAGGACAGCTTCTCGTGTAGCTGAATTTCTTCATCTATCTTGCGAACGATCACATCCATCTCAGAAGCCGTGGAGGCGACAATACCGGCTGGTTCCTCCTGCTGAATACCCCAGACTGCAGCGGTTTCTGACTCCACCCAAGCCTTCAATTTGGACAGCACTTTTTTACACCGGCGAAACAACCTGCGATGCTCATGCTCGCATTGCTTGTTCCAATTCTCTTCAGCAACCCAGCGTCCAAATTCATTGGGAAAGTAAATCTCACGTTCCCTTGCGATAATATAATCCGGCATAATCGGGAAACGAG
This sequence comes from Akkermansiaceae bacterium, assembly GCA_049632765.1. Taxonomy (GTDB): domain Bacteria; phylum Verrucomicrobiota; class Verrucomicrobiia; order Verrucomicrobiales; family Akkermansiaceae; genus Oceaniferula. The sequence goes on from JBNACB010000002.1 coordinate 71,114, forward strand.
CATCCAACAGGCCCTGGACTGTAAGCATGAGTGATCGCCCCGTATTGATCCCCCAAAAGGAGCGGTGAGTGTCACGCATTGACTGCATCAATTCAAAAAACTCGGGCATTACAGCTGGCTCATGATCGGGGATGACCAGTGTCCCATCAAAATCAAAGGACAAGAGCCATCTCGGCTTGCTAGCTGCAGTAAATGGCTCAAGTAATTTCACGCGCAGTATAAAAACTCAACTAATGCCCACCTCCCAAGCTGGTTCATTCGATGACGGGAATTGCCTTGAGTGGCGCAGGCGATGTCTTGTCCCCCTCGGGCTCGGGCACTGCCTTCGGAGGCGCTTGACCTGCAGCCTCTGCGGGCCCCTCCTCGACAGGAACAGCTCGAGCGGGGAGGCTATCTCTTGCCGGTGGGCTGTCACTGGGTTTGGCGACTTCACTGATCTCATTGTCCGGGCGGGATTTGCGCATCTTGATCTCGACTCTTCTGTTGGGGGCTTGAGCCTCAATACTGCCAGCGGTTACCAGCGGTTTAGCTTTGCCAAAACCACGCACTGCGATGCGATTCTGATCCAACTCCAGTGTCTGCACCAACCATGTCTTTACAGCCATCGCCCGCTGCTGGGAAAGCACCAGGTTAGGCTGATCTCCCCCTATCAAATCAGTATGACCATCCACCCAACAGACCAGATTGGGGTGCTTGTCGATGAGCAAGGCGACCTTCATCAGGCTTACCCGGGCACTTTGCCTCAGTGTCGAGCTGTTAAAATCAAACAACAGATCACTACCAATCAGAGCCTTGCTGGTCAGCAATGAGTTACCATCCATGCGAGCCATGTCGTCCAATGAGGAGAAATCCTTGAGCAGTCCATTTTCCGAATCACCCCCTGCACCTTTCCTCAAGGCGTCAGTGTAGACGTCAGGATCATTGTCTGCAGCTTCACGTGCACCAGGATCAACCGCCAACTGACTATCCCGGGAGCGAGGGAAAAAATCTTCAGTTCTGCCCAGCTCTGGCAAAGTCGGCTCAAAAACTGGAGCCTTCATTTTCTCCAGTGATTGCGCGTCCAGTTGCCCCGCTGCCGCGGGCTCAGACAAGGGCACCTGAATCGTCTCTATATCCGGACTGATATCCATTTCAACCTCCGCAATATTCTCCAGCATATCGAGCTCATCGGCTGGAGTAACGACAGGCACGGGCTCCAATGGATCACTGGATTCAGGCCGGTTAATCTCCGGACGTGCATCCATGACATCCACCCGATTGACCCTCACAACCTCAGTTTGGATTCCAGACTCACTGACAAGCTCCGGCAGCACGATGTCGATACGACTGAGCATCACAAATACAAAAGCGTGCAAAATGATGGCGACCATCAAGGCGACACTGACCCACTTGCCAATGCCTTCGTTCTCAGGAAGCCTGAATGATGACGTCCCCCGCAATCCTCCATTCCAGCTGTAGTCGTCGTCCATCCGGGATTATGTTAACGTATTTTCAATAAATGGCAACTGGGCTTTGGCTCCCACTACGACATCATCAGTTGGCGCTATTTGAAAGCACACACCATTTATCTCTGGGATAAGAAGAGCCATCAGACTATAATGAGGTTTATCATGGCACCCCCACGAATCTTGAATAACCTGAAGTTGAAAACAGGATGAGCAGCTCTGCTAAAAAAACACCCTTCCTGCGTATTGCATGGCTTGGCATCACCCTCTCAGCAATAATGTGGTTCGCCCCTCCCACTTACTTTGAGAAAATCGAGCGATTTCATGAGATAGAACTACAAACCGGTAGTATCAGCGAGAAAGACTATAATGATATAACTTCCGGGAATGCACACTGTTTGGTAGCCTGCAGGCTTTGCGCGTCGATACTCATGCTCGGATCCCTGATCTACCTGCTAAGCAATGTGGAGATACGTAGGCAGTCTAAAGATACCAACATTCCTTAAAACCAATGATAAAAAGATGAGTTTTTGGAAATGTAGTGTTGGCAAGGACCGATTACCCACCTAAATAAACCTTTAACTTAATTTAATCTAAAGAGATCCATGCAAATTTCATGCCCTCACTGTAACACCGCGCTTGATGTAGCACCCGAGCACTTTGGCCAACAAGTTCAATGCCCAGCATGTAGCAATCGTTTTCAGATCCCCGATGGACCAACAGAACCCTCCGATCCTGACTTCCAAAAACCTGAGCGCCAGGGTTGGGAGGAACGTGACCACGCCAACGTCAATTTCGGCAAGAGTTTCATTATCGGTGCAAGTATCACAGCGGGATGGTTATTGCTCATGGTGCCTTTTCAGAGCTCGCGCTTTGGCGCCATTTTCCTCGAACGTGGTTGGGTGAACTACACTGAAACACTTCTCTTTTTCTGGGGACTCACCATCCTCTTCATGAAGCTTAACAAAAACAAACATCAGGCTCAGGCGGCCTTGCTCAACCTCTTCCCGGAGAGCATTGGTAAAGAAATCAACTCCTCTACCGTGGGTGCTTTCATCGACAATATTTACAGCACCCCATTGAGTCTGCGTGACAGCCTCATCGTCAACCGTATCCGCAAGGCCCTTGAACTCTTTGAATCACGCTGTGACAACGGCGAGGTATCAAGCTTTCTAAGCACTCAGTCCGACCTTGATGCCAACCGCTCGGCCGGATCCTATGCACTCATCAAGGTATTCCTTTGGGCGATCCCCATTCTCGGATTCATCGGCACGGTGATGGGCCTCTCCGTAGCCGTGGGCTCCCTCGCCATGGGAGACAACACCGATCCAGACGCCCTGAAGGAATCCATTAACAACCTCACTGGAGGCCTGGGTGTTGCATTTGACACTACCCTGCTGGGTCTCATTTTGAGTATTTTGCTGAGCTTCCCGCTCTCAGCTGTGCAAAAAAGAGAAGACGAGACACTAACCCTCATCGACACATTCTGCACCGAGAAGTTGCTCCCCAAGCTCAACGACAGCAAGCAGCTCGGCACCGACGAACTCATTGAGCAGGCCGAGAGCATTCCTCAGCTGGTTGCATCCCTGGCGCGGGCCCATGAGACCTTCCTGATCAATCTCAATAAGTCAACTGTGCAGCTTAATGAGACCCACACCAAGCTCGAAGGGTCCCTGGACAAGGCTGTTACCAAACTTTCCGACACCAGCAGCGAGCTCTTCTTGAAGTCGCACAACAATCTTACCCGCTCCTTTGAGAGCATTGCAAGCGGCATAGAATCCATCAACCGCAGCTTGAGACTCCTCGGGGAAAAGCAAATTCCCGGCGCTATTCCCAAGAAACGCGGCTTCTTTTCAAGAAACTAACCCACCGTGGCCAAACGCCGATCCAACGACGATGAGGGTGTCTCCCTCTTCCCGTTCATGAGCATCCTTGCGTGCCTCATTGGCATTCTCACGCTCATGATTAGTGTGATGATGCAGGCGCAACAGGCGGAGCAAGAGGAAAAGGCCGGCAAAACCAAGGAGGAGCGGGACCGTGCGCTGGAAAACCTTGAGCTGAAAAAGAAAATCGAGATCGCGGAGCAGCAAAAAGAGAAGAAAGAGGAGCGCATCAAAAAGGAAAAATCCTCCGTTGCAGCCCTTCAACACCTCAAGGATCGTGCTATCAAGCTGGAGCTCAAGCTCAAAGATCTGGAGAAAGCCGAGGATCCGCAAAAATCGGACACCTCCCTCCAGAAGATCATTGAGAACATGATCAAGGAAATCGCGGCTCTCAAACTAGAACAACCACCACTGGACAAAAGACTCAAGGAACTACAGGCAGAGCTCAAGTCCAGGAAGGAAGCACCCAAACCCAAGGAATCCGTCAAAATCAAACCCCGGGGATTTGGCGAGCGCGGCGCAAGAAACCTTTTCTTTGTAGAATGTAACTCCACGGGTGTGGTCGTCTACACCGATGGCCAACCCGGCAAACCAATTTCCACCGCAACCATTGAAACCAGCGAACCCTACAACGACTTTCTCACCAAGGTTAAAAAGACGCGTGATTCCATGATCCTCTTTTTGGTCAGGAAGTCTGGCAAACTGTCCTACGATTGGGCAGCAGGCATTGCAGAGACCAAATACAACGTCAAACATGGCAAGCTACCCATGCCCAATGACGGCAAAATCGATCTCTCCGCGTTCAAATAATTCAGCATGGCTAGGAAAAAGAAATCAAACGAAGATGGAGTCAGCCTCGACTCCCTCATGGATGCGTTGACCAATGTGGTTGCCGTTCTCATCCTCGTTTTGTTACTTGTGCAGGCTGATGTAAAACAAAAGGTCGAGCAGTTCTTCGAAGACATAGAACCAGCGACTCCAGAGCAAATCGAGGAATCAAAAAAGAAGCTCGAAGAGCTCGAAAAGGAGCAGGAACAGCTCGACAAGCTGCTCACCGAAGAGCCGCCAAGTCCGGAGGATATCGAGGAGGAAAAGCGCAAGCTGGCCCTCCTGGAAAAATCCCTCGCTGAGACCGAGCAAAAAAACAAAGAGTTACTCGCGGCCCTGGATCAGCTCAAAAAGCTCGAAATCGAAAAACGCAAACAGCTGGAGGCCGAGCAGAAAAAAACCACTTTTATGCAGGAGGAAATTGCCCGCCTGGAGGCTCTTCTTGACGAAACTCCTGTTCTCGATATTCCAGCCACGGAGGTCAGTATTCCGATCAGCAAGTCCATCCCCACTAATGCCGAGACCTACTACGCACTGGTCACTCAAGACCGTGTGCATTTCATCGACCCCTTCGCCCCGATTGAAGTCATCGGCGGCGAATTTAAAAGATACGGAAGCAAGTGGCTACACGACAGGGTAAAACGGGGAAACGACCGGATCAAAATATACGATCAGGCAAAAATCGCCGAACACTTTGCGAACTTTGATTTCAAAAATACTCGCAAGCAGCAGATAAAACTCATCTTAAACCCAATTCACACAAGGGTTTCGCTGACCATCGCGCCTGACTTCAAGGAGGGAGGCACACATATTGATGACCTCAGCAAAAAGGATTCAACCTTCGTCAAGCTACTCACCAAACTGAGAAACAATAAGAAAACCGTGATCTTCTTTGTCGTTGATCCCAAATCTTTCAATACTTACCTGGTGGCCCGTGACCTTACCGACAAAGCGGGAATATCTGCAGGCTGGGAAATGAATTCCATGCGTCTCGATCTTGAGGAAACCATTGAGATGGCAAACGCTCAGGGTCCTTTTAACATGCTGCTTAAACAAATAGAGGTTAACCGTCTCAAGGAGCCTCCCCCGCCCCCACCCAAGCCGCCCAAACCAGACAAACCACCCGAGGAGAAACCAAAAGGACCTCCTAAAATCGGGCCAAAAATCGACTGATCCGCTTGCTCTGCCGTCCGCCAGCTGGCCTTGTGCTCGTGCTTGGCAGGGCTCAAAAGATCATGAAATGACTCGCGTTTCCGCAGCATTGACACTGAGCTGACTGGGGCGCATGTCGCAGGGGCACTTTATGGTGGCACTGATACTGCTAGCCTGATAAGTTGGCAATAGCGCCCTGCATCAATCCAAACCAATCCTGCCCACCGTTATGGCTAAGAAAACTGCAAAAAAAGCGGCAAAAAAAACAGCCGCAAAAAAAACAGCTAAGAAGGCTGTCAAAAAAACTGCCAAGAAAGCAGTGAAAAAATCCGCCAAGAAGGCCCCTAAAAAAGCGGCCAGCAAAGCTATCAAGAAAGCAAAGACGACTAAAAAAGTCGCCAAGAGTCGTAAAGTGAGTCACGAGCAAATAAGCCTCGCTGCCTACTCACTCTACATGGAGCGCATTAGCAAAGGCATTCCGGGAGACCAACACAGTGACTGGGTTGCAGCAGAGCAATCACTCGTCATCAAGTCATCCTAGGACGGCAGACGCACCATCTTTGGCTCACGCATCGGCAGAGGAAAAATCAGCCAAAAATTCACTCAAGAAAGCCCGTTAACGGGCTTGTGGCTGATGCTTGCTCGTCTGCTTCGGGTAGACCCATCTCGTAGGCGGCCCTGCCGGCTTCGACCGACATTTTGAAAGCCTGCCCCATTCTGACGGGGTCGGACGCGATAGCCATGGCCGTGTTGACCAAGACTGCATCTGCGCCCAGCTCCATGGCCTCAGCTGCATGGCTGGGTGCACCTAGCCCTGCATCAACGACCACCGGAACTGTTGCCTGATCGATAATAATGCGTATCTGATCACGCGTGGTAACTCCCCGGTTGGATCCAATGGGTGCGCCCAAGGGCATCACTGCAGCCGTTCCAACGTCTTGCAGGCGCTTGGCCAATACGGGATCAGCATTAATGTAGGGAAGGACAACAAAACCCTCTTTGACGAGCATTTCAGCCGCTTTCAGAGTTTCAATCGCATCAGGCAGAAGATAGGTAGGATCCGGGTGTATCTCCAGCTTGACCCATTTGGGCAAACCGGCGGCCTCGGCAAGACGAGCCAGGCGCACTGCCTCAACAGCATCCATGGCACCACTTGTGTTGGGCAAGAGAAGATATTTATCGGAGTCGATGAAGCTCAAAATATCTGCCTGGGAATCGTGGCTGCCTGTCAGGTCAGCCCGGCGTAGTGCTACAGTTACAATTTCAGTCCCGCACGATGCCAAGGTGTCGCGCATCAACTCATTGGAGGCGAACTTTCCGGTGCCGGCCATCAATCGTGAATGAAACCTGCGCCCAGCTATTTCCAATGGCTGATTCATAACAAGGCCAGAGATTACAGCCGCAACCGAGCCTTGCAAGCGCAAGCATCGGCATTTTATCCGGTCATGGAGAGAAACACCTCAAAAATTCTCATTTCCTTGTCAAAGCAACTCATCTACAAATGGCAGGTAAATCTAAAAACATCAGAGAAACAGGCTATGAAACATATACCAAATATTGCAGCTGCCCTCCTAGGGCTCGCCTTTATCACATTCGGCATCAACTTTTTCGTGCCGTTTTTGCCGCCATTTCCAGCTCCCGAACCCGGATCCCCTCCTGCCCTTTTTTGGGGGGCTGTTGGAGCTACAGGTTTCATGGCATTTGTAAAATCACTGGAAATACTTGGAGGTATCCTCGTTGCCATACCCAAAACACGCAATCTTGGTTTACTCGTTCTGGGCCCGATTGTTGTTAACATACTTGCCTACAATGTATTCATTGCCGGCAGCGGCGCCGTTTTTCAACCGCCCGTATTATTAGTCTCCATACTTTCAGCCTTCCTGCTCTGGGCTGGCCGGGACAAATTTTGCAACTTAATCAAATAAGCCAGCCTTAGCGCCGGTCTTACCCAGCTAAATCCAGGCAAAAAAAGGCCCCGGGAGCTTGGAGGTCTCCCGGGGCATTAAATTCAGTTCCTTACACGCTGATGTATTGGAATGATGACAACTGCAACTGTTGTATTCACTTGGTATGTGTTTGAACACTGAAACATACGGTGTTCACTGATCATAGACCCCCCATGACAATATTCGTTCAAAGAAAATTAACATTACTTGCTTTTTTATCGCCGAGGACATTCAAAACACCTTATTTACAAGGATTTATACTGAATAAAAAATAGTTGATGCTCTGGATTTCTGAAGCCTTCATGTCATTTACAGCAATTCGCTTGCTCATTTACATACGCATCGCTAAATCGTGCCCGCACTTACGGCTCTCATGGCAGGATTTTTAAAACAACTCTACAACAAGGTCACCAACCGCGCCGATGTTGACTGGGACGAGCTCGAAGCTGATCTCATCCGCGCTGATCTGGGGGCCCGCACTTCCATGGATATTGTGGATGAACTTCAAGCCATGGGGCGCAAGGTCTCAGCTGATGACATCATCGATGTCTGCAAACAGCATATTGGGGCCATTCTCCCGGCAGACAAGGACCAGCTGGCACCAAGAACGGACGGAAAACCAACCGTCATTCTCATTGTCGGGGTAAACGGCACAGGCAAAACGACATCCTCGGCCAAGTTGGCCCATTTACTCAAACACCAGGGATACTCGGTCATGCTGGCAGCTGCAGATACTTTCCGGGCAGCTGCTGTTGAACAACTGGGCACCTGGGGTGAGCGCCTTGAAATACCCGTCATCAAAGGGGCCCCCAATGCAGACCCCTCATCGGTTTGCTACACTGCTCACCAAAAGGCACTGCAGGATAACATCCAGTTTTTGATATGCGATACGGCAGGCCGCATACACACCCGCCACAACCTCATGGAGGAGCTTGGTAAAATTGAGCGCACCATCGGAAAACAGGACGAGAAGGCCCCCCACCTCAAACTCCTCGTTGTTGATGCCACTACCGGAGCTAATGCGCTATCCCAAGCGAAAGAATTCAACAAGGCTATCGAACTGGATGGCCTCATCGTCACCAAGATGGACGGTTCCGGCAAAGGCGGCGTTGCCGTCACCATTCAACAGGAGCTGGGAATCCCCACCCACTACATCGGACTTGGCGAGGAACCGGAGCTCTTCAAGCCTTTCAAGCGAGACGAGTTTGTAAACGGCATTTTCTAGACACCGTCACAGGCTCCGATCTGCTGATTCGGAAATCGGGGTGAAGGAGAGCCTCAAAACGCATCCAGCGCGTGGGAGACACTACTCTGGAAGCGGGAAATTGCGATTGAATGCATACACTCGCTCCCTGATTTCAGCCAATTTGGCATCATCACCGTGATTCTGGAGCGCTTCGTGGATGAAATCGGCCACCTGTTCCACATCAGCGACTTTCATGCCACGCGTGGTAACGGCGGGGGTTCCTATGCGAATTCCGCTTGGCTTGAATGGCCCCGCTGTATCAAAGGGAATTGAGTTCTTGTTGACGGTAATGCCAGATTCATCAAGTGCGTGTTGAGCTATTGCTCCATCCATGCCAGCTGGCCTGAGGTCCACCAACATGAGGTGATTATCGGTTCCGCCTGAGACAATACGGTATCCATGCTCGGCGAGACGCGCTGCCATAGCCGCAGCATTATCCACAACCTGTTGCGCATACCCTTTGAAGTCCGTGCTCAGGATTTCACCAAAACAAACCGCTTTGGCCGCAATGACATGCATCAAGGGGCCTCCCTGTATGCCCGGGAAAACATTACTATCGATTTTCTTGGCATACTTTTCCTTGCAGAGAATAATACCTCCTCGAGGACCACGCAAAGACTTGTGCGTTGTCGTGGTCACAAAATCAGCATACGGCACAGGACTCGGATGAACCCCACCGGCTACAAGGCCTGCAATGTGAGCCATGTCGACGAAGAGATACGCCCCGACTTTTTTGGCAATCTCACCCATGCGTTCAAAATCTATCTCACGCGGATAGGCGCTTGCCCCGGTGGTGATCAACTTTGGCTTGAGCTCGACCGCTACCTTTTCCAGTGCGTCGTAATCGATGCGCTCATCCTCTTCGCGAACCCCATAGTGAGTAACCTCATAAAATTTACCGGAGAAGTTCGCCTGATGCCCGTGGGTCAGGTGTCCACCATGGGAGAGATCCATGGTCAATATCTTGTCTCCATGCTTTAAGACGGAGAAATAGACAGCCGTATTGGCCTGAGATCCTGAGTGAGGTTGCACGTTGGCATGATCAGCACCAAATATTTCCTTGGCACGATCAATGGCCAACTGCTCGGCCACATCAACATACTCACAACCACCATACCATCTGCGACCAGGATAACCCTCGGCATATTTATTGGTCAGCAAACTGCCCTGGGCTTCCATGACCGCACCGCTGGTGAAGTTTTCCGACGCGATGAGCTCGATATTGAGATTCTGACGGTTCTCCTCTGCACAAATAACCTCATAAAGCTCAGGATCAGTGATTGCCAGACGGCTGCCAGAGGCCTTGATAACGCGGGCTTCATGTCTTCCTCCTTCAAAGTCTGTCTCGAGAAAGGCATCAACCATGGCCAGAGCCTCATCAGTTTCAAGCAACCCTGCCCCCAGGCATAACACGTTGGCATCATTGTGTTGGCGCGTAGTAATAGTCTCCTCCACACTTCTCACATTTGCACCCTGAATACCGCGATAGCGGTTCACTGCCATGCACATGCCCACACCAGACTTACACACCAGAATACCTCGATCGTATCGACCACTCACCACTCCCCTGGCCACTTTACTTGAAAAGTCGGGATAATCGACTGAGTCACTGTTATTCGTGCCAAAATCCTGAATCGTGTGCCCAGCTCCCTGAAGGCGGGCTACTATGGCATGTTTCAAATCCACTCCTCCGTGGTCGGCTCCTATGGCTATATTCATCTTATGCGGGTCTATGTTTTGGTTTAAAGTTTAGTGGATTAATGCAAGATCACGACAAACTGCCTACTGCCTCGATCACGCTCTCAGGAGTCATTCCTAATTCTGACATCACAATGTCGCCCGGCGCAGAAATCCCGAAACGGTCAATTCCCAGTATCCTGCCTTCCGCACCTGTATACTTGAGCCACAGAGGTGACACACCTGCCTCAATGGCCACACGGCGGGAGCAGGATGCCGGTAAAACACTATCACGATACTCCTCTGTCTGGCGGTCAAAGCGCTCCATGCAAGGCATCGACACTACTCGAACCCCGTCGCCGAGCTTCTCAGCTGCTTTCATACAATGCTCAACCTCGGAGCCACTGGCCATCAAGATGGTCTGCAATGCCCCTGTTTCCTTTTTCAAAACGTAACCTCCATACAGCGCGCCCTCTCGGCGGGTTGTCGCAGAGACCTCGCAGTAGTTGGGCACAGTCTGGCGAGTAAGGAACAAAGCACTTGGACCGTCGCCACGCTGCATGGCCGCAGCCCATGCTCCAGCTGTCTCTTCAGGATCAGCGGGTCGAAAAACATCAAGTCCCGGAACCACGCGCAAACCACTGACGGTCTCTACAGGCTGATGCGTAGGCCCGTCCTCACCGACACCCACGGAATCATGGGTGAAAATATATGTCACCGGCAACTTGGCCAGCGCTGCGAGGCGGATCGATGGACGCAAATAATCGGCAAAAACAGCAAACGTGGCACAGGATGCACGGAACAATCCATCATACGCCAAACCATTGGAAATGGCCCCCATGGCATGCTCGCGAATACCATACCAAATATTTCGACCTGCAAAGTTTTCGGGCCCGAAGTCCCCAGCCTCTTTAATGTAATTTTTTGTCGAGCCGTAGAGGTCTGCAGAACCCGTGATGAGTGAAGGCATGGCCTTGGCAACTGCTTGAATCACATCACCACCAGCAGCACGGGTAGCATTGCTGTAATCAGCAGCAAACTCGGGGATCTGATCACTCAGGTCGCTCGGTACTGATCTGGAGATCGCTTCGGTCAATTCCGCGGCTAATTCGGGGTTCGCAACACGCCAGGCCGTGTACTTCTCATTCCATGCTTCAAATGTTGCCTGCCCCGCCTTTGTGCGCTCAGCGAAGTGCTGCCTGGTTTGCTCCGAGACATGGAAGGTCTCATCAGGCAAATCCAATCCTTTGCGTGCAGCCTCGGCAAACTGAGCTCCTCCTTCACCGTGTCCCTTTGCTGTTCCTGCAACTTCGGGAATACCGCGACCTATCTCGGTTTTGGCAATGATGACCTTTGGCTTGCCATTGTCGTTTGATTTTGCGGAGTCCAACGCCTTGGCTACCGCCGCCAGATCGTGACCATCAATGGTCGTCGCATCCCAGCCCTGCGAAATAAAATACTGCTCAGCGTCCTCCCCCTGCGTCACCTCCGCCATCGCGTCAAGAGTCACATCGTTGCTGTCGTATATGAGAATCAGGTTATCAAGCTGGTTGTGCCCAGCAAAAGCAATGGCCTCCCGGGCAACACCCTCCTGAAGACAACCGTCACCGGCAAGCGCGATGACATGATGATCAAAAATGGCGTGTTCATCCGTGTTGTAACGAGCCGCAGCGTGTTTACCGCTGAGCGCGTAACCTACGGCATTGCCCACACCCTGTCCCAGTGGACCGGTAGTAGCCTCCACCCCGGGAGTTTCATCATATTCCGGATGGCCCGGAGTAATACTGTGTAACTTGCGAAAATTCCTGACCTCTTCCAGTGAGACAGCAAAGCCGGAGATATGCAACCAACTGTAGAGAAACATCGATCCGTGGCCGGCAGAGAGAATAAAACGGTCACGGTTGATCCATTTGGGTGCATCAGGGTTGTAATTGAGCCCATTTTCAGCATCACCGAAAAGAACCGCACCAATTTCAGCACAACCCAGAGGAAGGCCCAAATGCCCGGAGGAGCAAGCGTGAACGGCATCGATGGCAAGGCCTCGGGCTTCATTGGCCGACTGAGCAAGAAAATCTGGATTCATCACGCGCGCAGAATTCACAGCCAGTCAGGTTTGGGCAAGCATGAAACATGTCAAACTGCCATTAATTCGCTCATTTCTGTGGTAATACATTCTCCAGCTTGCGGTAATGTGGCTAAAAGAAAAATTTCGCGTTGATTCTTGCGGTTTTGACGCTAAACAAGCCGCCCGCAAGTCACACTTGCATAAGCGCCCCAACATTCAGGTTATGTCCAAAAAACTTAGAATAGCACTTCCCAAGGGCTCACTGCAGGATCCCACGATCAAGCTGCTTGAGCAAGCGGGATACAATATATACACCTCGTCACGCGGGCTGCGCCCGGATTCGGATGACAGCGAGCTGGATATTTACCTTATACGTGCCCAGGAAATAGGCCGCTATCTTGCCTCAGGTTTCATTGATTGTGGCATCACTGGGCTGGACTGGGCCAGCACGCATGCAAAAGACCTCGTCGATCTGGCTGAGCTCCCCTATTCGCGTGCGACAGTTCGTCCCACACGCTGGGTGTTGGTCGTCCCTGAGGATTCACCGGTTCAATCTGTGCAGGATCTGGAAGGAAAACGCATTGCTACAGAAGGCGTGGAAATTACCCGCAACTACCTCAAAAAGAACAATGTAAATGCAGAGGTTGAATATTCGTGGGGTGCCACCGAGGTCAAGGTCCCCGACCTTGTAGATGCTATCGTTGACGTGACCGAAACGGGAGCCTCTTTGAGAGCGAACGACCTCCGCATTGTCGACACCCTGCTTACCTCATTCCCCCACTTCTATTCTTCACTGACATCTTATGACGATGAGTGGAAAAAACAGAAAATGGACCGGATGGTCCTCATGCTCGAGGCCGCTCTGAATGCGCGTGGTAAAGTAGGGCTAAAATTGAATCTCCCAGAAAAATCCTTGCCAGATGTGCTCGAGAAACTACCTTCCCTCCGCCGTCCAACGGTCTCACACCTTGCTGAAGAGGGTTGGGTAGCTGTGGAAACCATCATTGAGGATGCTGTTGCCCGCCACCTGATCCCCGACCTCAAGGAATTAGGCGCAGAGGGCATCATAGAATACCCACTGTCAAAAATCGTCCCCTGATCGGGACTTCACCAAAATTTCACATATCTTATCAACCTCAACCCAAGACAACAATACCATGGGATGCCTTAAAAAACGTCGTAAGACGAAAATCAGCAAGCATAAGCGCAAAAAGCGCATGAAGGCCAATCGCCACAAGAAGCGCCTTCGTTACAAGTCCTAGTGCCCGCACCTGGACTGGTATCAGCTTAATGAACCACAACTCGCAAAAAGGGACGCAACTGCATGTTGCGCCCCTTTTTCTGTGTACTTGCTTCTTCTCTGAAGCAGTCTCGGGATGAAATCTCTGACCAGATGCCTAAAGTGCCGCGGACGCTCAGCCCTCGAAATGCAGGCGGCCAATATCCGTCCGGCTCTGGGCTCCATCAAAACTCACTTTTGCAAGCTCTTCATAAGCGGTGTTGACGGCAACCGAGCGATCCTCGCCACCAGCAACGATCGCCAGCACCCGCCCGCCGTTTGTTTCCCATTGTCCGGCAGGGTTGCGCTTGGTTCCGGCGTGATAAACACGTGCTTGATCAACTTCTTCAAGGCCTGATATCGCATCACCACTGCGTGAGCTCTCGGGATAACCAGCACTGGCAAGGATTAGACAAACACTCCAGCCCTCATCAAAGCTTAGCAACTCGGGCTTCATCTCACCCCGAGCTGCTGCCAGGCAGAAGCTCGCGATATCTCCCTGAACAAGTGGCATAACCGCCTGGCACTCCGGATCTCCAAAACGGCAATTATATTCAATAATCTTGGGGCCCTCCGGAGTAAGCATAAGACCAAAGTAAAGATACCCACGATATGGCAGCCCATCTTTTACGAGACCATCAACAGTAGGCTTCACAATCGTATTCTCTATGAGATCCAGTGTCTCGGAGTCTATGAGCTTTCGACTGGCCACTGCCCCCATGCCACCAGTGTTGGGCCCCTCATCGTTGTCGCCAATACGCTTATAATCCCTTGCCGGAGTGAAAATTTCATAAGCAGAATCGGAGACGGCTGCAAAAATAGACACCTCGGGGCCAGTCAGGCACTCTTCCACCAAAAGCCGACCATCTCCAAATTTACGCTCGACCAGCACCTCATTGAGAAAGCTTTCAGCCTCTTCCTCTGTTGCGCACACAGCCACACCCTTGCCCGCTGCCAAACCATCAAATTTGAGCACCGTAGGATACTGACCATTGATTGCAGCACGGGCCTCTCCAATGTCGGCACATCCCGTAGCCGCACCCGTGGGAATATTGTGACGAAGCATGAACTCCTTGGCGAACTCCTTACTCGCCTCGAGCTGAGCAGATTCCTTGTGCGGTCCCCAACAAGGGATACCGGCTTGCTCGCACAGATTGGCCAGCCCCTCTTGCTTGACGAGGTAACTCTCCTCACCCGCAACACAGAGATCAATGCGCTGATTGCACATCCAATCAATAAGCTCATGAAGCCCATCCACCGTCACACTCTGAGCTAGCTCCTCAATCGCATCACTGCCAGGAAAACAATAAAGCTCAGTCTCTACAGGTGAATCATTCAAGGCGCGAATCAGCGCATGCTCACGCCCCCCCTTTCCTACAACAAGAATTTTCATGGCGGCCAATGAAGCTGAGTCTACGCACACAGGCAAGTGTTTCCCTCAAAAAGCCCATCTTTCTGCTCAATTCCGCCTAAAAAATAAGACCAGCGAGGGCTCGCTGCTGACACGCATCACATTTGCCGTGTCATAAATGCATTTCGTCTATACTTGTGTGTTTTTTTAGACCAAGTTGTTGCAGAGAGCTTATATTAGCTTATAAATCTGTGCGCCCCTTCCATCACCTGGTCTTGCCGTAAGGCAAGCTGCAGCATACTTGAACATGCAGCATGGCCATCCCCTGGAAGGTGCCACATGCCCACTTCGGCAGACTAACAGAAAATTATTTACTCATAAGATAACAGTCAATCATGTCAACCAAACATATCAATTCAACCATGATCAACGGAATGCCTCAAGCTCAGGGTCTCTACGATCCGGACAATGAACATGACTCATGCGGTGTCGGATTTCTCTGCCACCTCAAAGGTGAGAAGTCCCACGACATCATCAAGGGCGCTCTCGACATGAATGTTTGCATGGACCACCGCGGAGGCTGTGGTTTCGACGAAGCCACAGGTGACGGAGCCGGCTTATTCTTCCAACTGCCCCACAAATTCTTTAAAACTGTTACCGCTGAGCTTGGCTTTGATCTTCCTGAGGAAGGCCAGTATGCTGTCGGTTTCGTCAACTTGTCCAAAGATGAGCAGGAGTGTGCTGACGCCATCAGCACCTACGAGAAAACGGTCCAGAAGGAGGGTTTGTCTGTATTAGGCTGGCGCGATGTCCCCACCAACAGCGAGATCCTCGGCAAAGCATCCCGTGAGTGCGAGCCCGCCATGAAGCAAATCTTCATCGCCCGCCCTCAAGAGATTACCGACGACCTTGATTTTGAGCGCAAGTTGTATGTGATTCGTCGCCGAACATCACAAGCAGTTCGCTACTGCACCACAGGCTCGGATGCTTTTTACACTGCCACGCTCTCTGCAAGGACGATCGTTTACAAGGGTATGCTTACAACTTGGCAGCTCAAGGACTACTTCCCTGATCTCCAGCACAAGGATATGGAGTCCGCCATGGCTTTGGTTCACTCCCGCTTCAGCACCAATACCTTCCCAAGCTGGCCGCGCGCCCAACCTTTCCGCTACATGTCCCACAATGGTGAAATCAACACCATGCGCGGAAACGCGAACTGGATGCAAGCTCGTCAAAAGCTTCTCTCAAGTGGTGTTCTCGGCAAGGATCTGGACAAGATCCTCCCTATCATTCGTGAGGACGGCTCTGACTCGGCCATGTTTGACAACTGCCTTGAGTTTCTCGTCCTCTCCGGGCGCACTTTGCCTGAGGCTATCATGATGATGATTCCCGAACCCTGGGAAAATCACCAGCATATGACCGAGAGCAAAAAAGCCTTCTATGAGTATAACGCCACACTCATGGAGCCATGGGACGGCCCGGCATCAATCGCTTTTTGTGATGGCATTTCCATTGGTGCCATTCTCGACCGTAACGGGCTGAGACCATCACGTTATTATGTCACCAATGAGGACCTCGTCATCATGGCCTCCGAAGTCGGCGTTCTTAAAGTTGACCCTGCGACCGTCGTCAAGAAGGGCCGCCTAGAGCCGGGCCGCATGTTCCTCGTCGACACCAAGAAAGGTCGTATCGTGGACGACGCCGAGGTAAAAGAAGACATCGCGCAAAAGCTTCCCTATGCTGAGTGGCTGGAGAGCAACCGGGTCTTTTTCTCCGATTTAGCCAAGGGTGAAGCCAAGCCGGCAATCTCCGGTCACGACCTCATCCAACGCAACCGCGCCTTTGGCTACACCTTTGAGGATAAGCGCCAGATTTTGGCTCCCTCTGCATTATCAGGTAACCAGCCATTGGGTGCCATGGGCAATGACACCCCCATTGCCGTGCTGTCAGACAGACCTCAACTGCTCTACAACTACTTCAGGCAACTCTTCGCCCAGGTGACGAACCCCGCGATCGACCCCATCCGTGAAGAACTCATCACCTCCAGTGTCACCTTTGTTGGCTCGGAAAATGACATTTTGCATCCCGGACCAGAAAACTGCCGCATGATCAGGCTCGAAAGCCCCATCATCGACAACAACGAACTGGCCAATTTGCGTGACATTGATCTGGAGGGCTTCCAGTCGGAAACCTTGCCCATCCTCTACGTCCCTGAAAAACAAGAAGCCGGTCTGGCCGCTGGTCAACTACCAGGCCATGTCGATCATCCAGACATTTCCAGCAACTCAGAAGATGCCGAGGAATTGTCTGGCGATTCACTCAAGCTGGCCTTGGACAAACTCTTCAAAGCAGCGGATGCTGCCATTCTACAGGGAGACAATATTCTCATTCTTTCCGATCGCGGCATGAATGAAAAACAAGCCCCTATCCCAGCTCTACTCGCAGTTGCTGGCTTACACCACCATCTAATCCGCCAAGGAACACGCACCAAGGTCTCCATCGTACTCGAGTCCGGAGAACCGCGTGAGGTGCATCATTTTGCGGTGCTTTTGGGTTACGGCTGCGACGTGATCAACCCCTACCTGGCTATCGACACCCTTGCCCAAATGACCCAGGACGGCGAGCTGGATATGAGCCACGAAGATGCGACCAAGAAATACCTCAAGGCTTCCATCAAGGGGGTAGTCAAGACCATGTCCAAGATGGGCATATCGACGGTTGCCAGCTACCGCGGAGCGCAGATCTTCGAGTGTATTGGTCTCAACAGTGAAGTCATCGACCAGTACTTCACCCGCACCACTTCGCGGGTCAAAGGCATTGGCCTCGGGGTCATCTCCCGTGAGGTCAAAATCCGCCATGATGATGCTTACAAAGAGCGAGAGACTGAAAACGAGGCTCTTGATCCTGGCGGCGTCTACCAATGGCGTGCGGAAGGTGAGCGCCACCTGTTCAGCCCGCAGGCAATTCACCTGCTGCAGAAATCAACCAAGCTTGGTGACATGGAGGTGTTCCGCCAATACTCCAATCTCATTGACGAACAGTCCAAGGGGCTCTGCACACTCCGTGGATTGATGGAATTTAAAATCGACCCGGCAAAATCCATCCCCTTGGAGGAAGTCGAGCCTGTTGAGGAAATCGTCAAGCGTTTCAAAACCGGTGCCATGTCTTATGGATCTATCTCAAAGGAGGCACACGAGGCTCTCGCGGTAGCCATGAACCGGCTCGGTGGAAAGTCTAACACAGGTGAAGGTGGAGAAGACCCCTACCGCTTCACATGGACCAATGAAAAAGGTGATTCTAAGAAGAGCGCCATCAAGCAAGTGGCAAGCGGCCGCTTCGGTGTCACCAGCCACTATCTGGTAAACTCACGCGAGATCCAGATCAAGATTTCCCAGGGCGCCAAGCCCGGAGAGGGTGGAGAACTCCCCGGTCATAAGGTTCTGCCTGAAATCGCCCGCGTGAGAGGAACCACCCCTGGTGTTGGCCTCATTTCTCCACCTCCTCACCACGATATTTATTCAATCGAGGACATGGCAGAGCTCATTCATGACCTCAAAAATGCGAACACCGATGCCCGCATTAACGTCAAGCTCGTCTCCGAGGTGGGCGTTGGCACAATCGCTGCAGGTGTGGCCAAAGCCAAGGCCGACGTCATCCTGATTTCCGGCCATGATGGAGGCACCGGTGCCAGCCCACGATCATCCATCCAGCATGCTGGATCACCATGGGAACTCGGTTTGGCTGAAACCAATCAGACCTTGTTGCTCAATAACTTGCGCAGCCGCGTCATTCTCGAAACAGACGGACAGCTGAAAACTGGTCGCGATGTGGTTGTCGGAGCTCTCCTCGGCGCCGAGGAATTCGGTTTCGCTACTGCTCCGCTGGTGACACTTGGCTGCATTATGATGCGCGTTTGCCACAAGAACACCTGCCCTGTGGGCATTGCCACACAAAATGAGGTACTACGTGCCAAGTTTGACGGTGCAGTGGAAAACGTGGTCAACTACATGAACTTCGTTGCAGAAGAGATTCGTGAAATCATGGCTCAGCTCGGATTCCGCACAATCAACGAAATGGTCGGACGCTGCGACCTGCTTGAAATGGGCAATGCAGTGAGCCACTGGAAGGCCAAGGGGCTGGATTATTCAAAAATACTCTACCGACCCAAGGTTGGCCCCGAGGTCGGCACCTATGCCATGCACGAGCAGGATCACCTCCTGGATCGCTCATTGGACAACACTACCATCCTCGAGCTCTGCCGGCCAGCCATTGAGAATTATGAGAAGGTCCACGCGGAGCTTGATATTATCAATGTCAACCGGGTGGTAGGCACGATTACTGGTGCTGAAATCACCCGTCGTCACGGTGCCGCAGGTCTACCTGAGGACAGTATCCATCTCAAGTTCAACGGCTCGGCAGGTCAAAGCCTTGGCGCCTTCTGCCCGAAGGGCATGACCTTCGAACTCGAAGGCGATGCCAATGACTACATTGGCAAAGGCGTCTGCGGGGCCAAGATCATTGTCTACCCACCAAAGTGCTCACCTCCTGAACTGATTGCAGACGAGAATATCATCGTCGGCAACGTGGCCTTCTACGGTGCCACCTCCGGAGAGGCTTACATGGCGGGCGTCGCTGGCGAGCGTTTCTGTGTGCGCAACTCAGGTGTTCATGCCGTCATCGAAGGCGTCGGGGACCATGCCTGTGAATACATGACGGGAGGATCCGTTACAGTATTGGGCGGAACCGGCCGCAATTTTGGCGCAGGCATGAGCGGAGGCGTGGCCTACATCTACAACGAGCATGGCGACTTTGAGTCCAAGCTCAACCGCGACATGGTCAATCTCTACCCTCTCATCGAATGTAACACCGAGGAAATGGAAGAGGTCAAAGCCCGCATTCAGAAACACCTCGATTACACAGGCAGTGTTAAAGCGAGCCGTATTCTTGACAACTGGGAGGAGGAGTCTACCAAGTTCCTCAAGGTAATGCCCTCTGATTATGAGCGCGTGCTCAATGCGCTCAAGCGTGCCGAGGAAGGCGGGCTCGAGGGAGATGCTGCCATCCTTGCCGCATTTGAGGAAAATGCCAAAGTTGGCCACTAATAATCAAAATTAACAACTCATTTAAAACGAACAAATTCTACCACTATGGGAAAACCAACGGGATTCTTAGAAGTCGAACGCAAGACCATTCCTGACCGCTCACCACTTGAGCGAATCAAGGACTGGAAGGAAATTCATGAGCATGGTGAGAGCTCTGCGCTCAAAAATCAGGCATCGCGCTGCATGGATTGCGGCGTTCCATATTGCCACACGGGCATGAACCTCAGCGGCATGGCCAGCGGCTGCCCAATCAACAACCTCATTCCTGAGTTCAACGATCTCATCTACAGGGACCGTTGGGACGAAGCTCTTGAACGGCTCCGCAAAACCAATAATTTCCCCGAATTCACAGGCCGCGTGTGCCCCGCCCCCTGTGAAGGATCATGTGTATTGGGAGTTATTGAGCCTCCAGTAACGATCAAAAACATTGAATGCTCCATCATTGACCACGGCTGGGAAAATGACCTCCTCAAACCAAATCCTCCGGCCAAAAGAACCGGAAAGACAGTGGCTGTGGTAGGCTCAGGACCTGCAGGCCTCGCTGCCGCAGATCAGCTCAATCAGGCTGGCCACACCGTTACTGTGTTCGAACGCGATGACCGCCCGGGAGGATTGCTCATGTATGGCATCCCGAACATGAAGCTCGACAAGGAGGAAATTGTCGCGCGTCGCATCAAACTCATGGAGGACGAAGGCATCACATTCAAATGTAACGTCTTTGTATCAGAGAACAACGATTGGACCCCTGCACGTTTGCGCAATGACTTCGACGCCGTCATTCTCTGCTGTGGAGCAACCAATGCTAGAGACCTCCCCATTGATGGCCGTGATGCCAAGGGAGTGCATCAGGCGATGGAGTTTCTCTCCACAAACACCAAATATCAACTTGATCATGAGTTTGATGGGACCAACCCAGAGCTCAATGCCGCAGGCAAGGAAGTCGTTGTCATTGGCGGTGGCGACACAGGCACTGACTGCGTGGGCACGAGTATTCGCCAAGGCTGCAAGAACGTCATCCAGCTTGAAATCATGCCTCAACCACCCATGGAGCGTGCAGCTGACAATCCCTGGCCCGAATGGCCCAAGGTCTACAAAATGGACTATGGGCAACAGGAAGCTGAGGCCTTACAAGGGGCAGACCCGCGCAGCTATCTGGTCATGACCAAGCAGATCCTCAAGGATCAAGAGGGCAATGTCACAGGCCTCGAAGTGGTTGACATCACATGGGGCAAGAATGACGAAGGTCAGTTCGTCCCCATGGAAACCGAGGGCACACTCCGAACCATTAATGCACAGCTTATTCTCCTGGCGATGGGATTCCTTGGTCCTGAGCAAAAAATAATCGATCAGTTCAAACTTGATACTGATGCCCGCTCCAACGTCAAGGCTGAGCACGAGATCTACACGACCAATGTTGAGGGCGTCTTCGCCGCAGGCGATATGCGCCGGGGGCAATCACTCGTTGTCTGGGCTATCAATGAAGGCCGTGGAGCTGCACGTGAATGTGACCGTTTTCTGATGGGCGAAACACAGCTGCCCTAAGCTTCACACTGCCAAGCAAGCATCTTGAAAAAAGCAAAGCCGGGGTCATCAACCCCGGCTTTTTTGTTATGCCTTTTGCAATTTATATCTTCTGAATCAAAACAGAGCAGAGATATTGGTGACTTCAATGGTGCGCACGAGAGGAATCGAACCTCCACGGCCTTGCGGCCACATGAACCTGAATCATGCGCGTCTACCAGTTCCGCCACGCGCGCAATGAAGTCGCGCGGAATGAAACAGCTTGAAAGAGAAATTGCAACCAAGATTTTGCGCATTTTCATAGAATAACAGCCATACTGCCCAGCCGCTCTGCCACCTCAGCATGTATGACTTTTCTTCTTCCATTGAGCCACTAATCCTATAAAAACAGACTATTGCCTATGCTTGCTCCCACTGTTGAAATCCATGGCGAAGTCGCAGGCAAGCCTGCCCACCTCTTCACGATGCGAACAAAGAGTGGCTTGCAGGCCCAGATCAGCGAGTTGGGCGCTCAGCTGACCAGTGTGATGCTTGATCATGATGAGTTGACCGTGCGACACGACTCGTTTGAAGACTGGAAAAACAACTCCGGTTTTTACCTCGGGGCAAGCTGTGGTCGTTTTGGCAACCGTATCGCCAACGGTGAATTCAGCTTGAATGGTAAAGACTATAAACTCGATACCAACAATGCCCCGGCAGACATCCCCTGCCACCTGCATGGCGGCTCCCGGGGATTTCATAGCAGAATATGGCATGGTGAGGCGCTTGCAGAAGCCCACCGCCAGGGTGTGCGCCTTACCCTTCACTCTCCCGATGGCGATGAAGGATACCCAGGCAATCTTGATGTGGCGGTCACCTACTGGCTCAATGACAACAACGAGCTCAGTTGGCATGCCGAGGCAACTACAGATCAGGCCACGCCAGTGAACCTGATCAACCACACCTACTGGAATCTAAGCGGCGAGCCGGGCTCCTCGATCGACAACCATCAGATCCAAATTCACGCGGATTATTTCCTGCCAACCAATCCAGGCATGATCCCCACAGGAGAAATACGATCCGTGACGGACACTCCCATGGATTTCACCCGTCCCCGCGAAATCAGTGAGGGCATAGATTCTGACTATGAACCCATCCATGTGGCGGGCGGTTATGATCACTGCTGGGTTCTGCGTGATCATCACGACCTTGAGCCCAAGCTCCATACCGCTGCTATTGTCCACCACCCTGCCACAGGAAGAACCCTTGAAGTCATGACCAATCAGCCGGGGGTGCAATTTTACACAGGCAATTACCTCTCGGGCAAATTCACACCCCGTTCAGGGCTGTGCCTGGAAACTGAAGGCTTCCCTGACTCGCCCAATCAATCTAACTTCCCCTCCTCTATTCTCGGACCAGGAGAGACTTATCAACACGACCTTGTTTGGAGATTAAGTCGCTAAATTTCGTCTTTTCAGATGAGATTCAGCTCCGTAGTATCCGCGAGTTCGGATTACCCCGGCTCCGTTCCGTAACCAAACCAAATACCACAACTTAAAATTATTATGCACCTTTGGATCATCGTATCGTTTCTTGCTTTCACAGGCTTCGCCGCATTCCTGACCTGGACCATTACCAAGAAAGATGAAAAAGGAAGTTCAGATGGTTTCTTTCTAGGTGGACGCAGTTTGACCTTTCCTATCATTGCCGGTTCTCTGCTGCTCACCAATCTTTCCACCGAGCAAATGGTGGGATTGAATGGTGCCGCGTTTAATGATGGCCTTAGTGTTATGGCGTGGGAGGTCATCGCCGTGATTGCCTTGGTTCTCATGGCTGTTTTCTTCCTACCAAAGTTTCTCAAAACAGGCATTACAACCGTGCCCCAGTTTTTAGAATTACGCTACGACAGGAAAACCCAAACAGCAGCAAACCTTATATTCCTCGTTGCTTACGCGTTACTGCTCATCCCGATTATTCTCTACAGTGGTGCCGTCGGACTCTCTCAAATGCTTGACCTCAAGGGGCTGACTGGAATCGATGAGCCGGTCAACCTGTTCGGGCAAAGCATAGACCCCGACACCATCATTCTATGGGGAACCGTATGGCTCATTGGTATCATGGGATCTCTTTATTCCAGATTTGGTGGACTCCGCACCCTAGCCGTCCTTGACACCATCAATGGCATCGGTTTGCTCGTTGGGGGCTTCATGATCGCATGGTTCGCACTCAACAAAGTAGGTGACGGGCAAGGTGCCCTTGCGGGCTGGACCGCTCTCAATGAAGCGCATCCTGAGCGTTTGACATCAATAGGTAAAGGCGATCAAAGCGTGCCTTTTTCAACGCTATTTACCGGTGTCGCTCTCCTCAATCTCTTTTATTGGTGCACAAATCAACAAATCATTCAGCGCACCTTTGGTGCAAGTAGCCTCGCAGAAGGTCAAAAAGGTGTTTTATTAACAGGCGCGCTCAAGCTGCTCGGACCAATTTACCTCGTTATCCCGGGTATTATCGCCTACCACCTCTACGCAGCCGAGGGAGTCAAAGCTGATCAAGCCTACGGCAAATTAGTCTTCGACCTACTCCCCCCTCACCTCACTGGCTTTTTTGCAGCTGTGATGGTTGGCGCCATTTTGAGCTCTTTCAACGCTGCACTTAACAGCACTTCTGCATTGTTTAGTATTGGCCTATATCGTCACGTGCTCAGGCCAAAGGGCAGTGAGCAGAACATGATCCGTTCTGCCAAAGCCTTCGTAGTATGCACAGCGATCGCAGCTATGTTCATCGCACCCCTGCTCGCTGGACAGGATAGCATCTTCAAATATCTCCAGAAGATGAATGGCATTTATTTTATTCCTATATTTGCAGTGGTTGTTGTCGGTCTTCTTCACAAAAGGGTTCCATCCATCGCTGGATTTACAGGTCTTGTTCTAGGCCTTGTTACCATATCAGCTGGTTACTTTATCCCGGCATGCTCTAACGCCCTCTCTCAAGCAGGCATTCATGAGTTTCACTTCCTTGGACTCGTGTTTGCTTTCCTCGTGATTGTCATGTTGGTCATCACAGCTGCAAAACCCCGCCCCGAAGCTTGGGTTCTCAAGGCAACCAATCAGATAGACCTGACGCCTTGGAAAGGTGCCAAATGGGCAAGTGCCGCCCTTGTTCTCATTGTCATTGCGATTTACGTCAGCTTTGCTCGCTGAAGCTGATAAAACTCATCAGTTATGGATCTTAGCAAGCTTCGCCATGAGGCTGAAATCGGCCTGCAAGACACCTTTGGCAAAAAGGCCTCAGTCATCGCGGCTGCCCCGGGACGCGTCAACCTCATCGGTGAGCACATTGATTACTGCGATGGCTTCGTGCTGCCTTTTGCCCTCGAACAGAATATCATCATTGCCGCCACGCCAAATGACTGCACCGTCGTGCGCCTGGCTTCATCTCAGGGGGGCGATGCTGTAGAAATTGACATCAGCGGCAAAATCACTGAAGCGGAGCCCAAGTGGGCCAACTACCCGCGCGGGGTCATGCAGTATTTTCGTGAACAAACCGGGTGCACTCTACCCGGCTTTGATGCTTTCATCACTTCGAACGTGCCCTCAGGAGGTGGTCTCTCATCCTCCGCTGCCTTCGAGCTCGCAACTGCCACCCTACTGGAAGGCCTCACCGGCATCACGCTGGACACCAAGGCCAAGGCCCTGCTCTGCCAGAAAGCGGAGCACAACTACGCCCACTGCCCCTGCGGTATCATGGACCAGTTCGCTTCCGCCTTTGGTCAACAAGACCGCCTCGTCATGATCGACTGCCAATCCGGTGAGCCCACCATGGTGCCTTTTGAAAATCCGGACCTCACCGTGATTGTGGCCAATACCTGTGTCGAGCACGAGCTTTCGGACGGTGGGTACGCCTCACGCCGCAAGGCCACCGAGGACGGCTTGAAAATCATTGGCAAGTCCAGCTGGCGCCATGTCACCACGGAAGACGTCGAAGCCGCCAGGGAGCAAATGGGAGAAATTGTCTACCGCCGGGGCCGCCACGTCGTTGGTGAGATCCAACGCACCGTGGATGCAGCCCAAGCACTGGAAAACAATGATTTTGAAACCCTGGGCGAGCTCATGTATGCCTCGCACGCTTCCCTGCGGGATGATTTCGAGGTGTCCTGCGAAGAACTCGACATCATGGTTGAAATTGCAAAATCATTCGGCAAGGACGGTGGCGTGATTGGATCGCGAATGACCGGTGGCGGCTTTGGTGGCTCCACGGTCACACTTTGTGAATCTTCCAAGGCTGATGGGATTGTTGCCGCAATGCATACACAATATCTGGAACGCACCGGCATCACACCGGAAATTTTCATCTCCCGCCCCAGCCGAGGGGCGAGACTCCTGTGACCTATCTCCATGCCAGCGGATTATCACAGCCACACACCCCTGTGCCAACATGCTGAAGGCACTCCGGAAGAGTATGTCCGGGCTGCCATTGCGGCTGGCATCACCGAGTATGGCATCGCTGACCACGCTCCGGTTGGCACGGAACCTTTCGATGACTGGCGCATGCCTAGCGAAAAGTTACCCGAATATCTGGATTGGATTGAGTGCGCCAAGTCTACCGCTGGCAGCGAGATCCCCGTTCGTGCAGGTCTCGAGTGCGACTGGCTGCCCAACTGCGAGCCATGGATTGAAGAGCTCAAGTCCAAATACAACTGGGACTACCTCATTGGCTCTGTGCACTATCTTTCGGGTTGGGACTTTGACAATCCTGTATGGCTGGAGAAGTGGGCTGAAACCGACGTTGAGGATGCATGGGATCGTTACTGGAAGACATATGCTGACATGGCAGAATCTGGGCTCTTTGACATTCTTGCCCACCCCGACCTCATAAAGAAATTCGGCTACCGCCCAAGCGGTAATCTTTCCCGCTATTATGAGCCCGTCATTGATGCTATCGCTACATCTGGCTGTGCTATTGAGATCAACACCGCAGGATGGCACAAGCCTTGTGAGGAAGTCTATCCAAGTCTCGACTTCCTCGATCTTGCGTGCTCCGCAGGAATTCCTCTAGTCATCTCATCTGATGCCCACAAGCCCGCTGAACTGGGCAGGGATTTTGATCAGGCAACGGCACTTGCCAAACAGGCTGGCTACACCGAAACGCTTCTGTTTGAGAATCACCGGCGCAGCTTTGAAACTCTATAAAGCGCTTTTTTTCGCCTGATTCCGAATCGCGTATGCAAGAAAAGCGACACCCGCGAGAATCATAAAACTCGAATAAAACTGCCCTTTGGTAAACATGCCGATCATCGCAGAGTCCGGCTCCCTGTAGCCTTCAACAATAATGCGAAACACCGCATAAAGCAGAAAAAAGAGACCTGTAATCACTCCATGAGCCAGCTTGGGGAATTTCAACCTCACGACAAAGAGGATGAGGAAGAGTAAAACCCCCTCCAGAAGAGCTTCATAAAGCTGTGACGGGTGACGGGGCTGAAGATAACGACCCAGAGTCTGCTGCAACTCCGGATTCTCCCGTGCTTGAGCCACGATTGCCCCATAGCTGACTTCAGCCTCACCCAGCTCAGGAGCAGCCTCCCTGCAGGCGTAATACGCTTCATTGATGGCTAACTGGTCGTGTTTGAGATCCTCGTGCAAGGAAGCTGGGAACTTCATGGCCCAGGCGACTCCACTGGCAACGCGACCATAGAGTTCCCCGTTGATAAAATTGGCAAATCTGACCAAACCAATACCGATGGGTGCCACCACGCACAGACCGTCACCGACACCTGTCCATGAGACTTTGTTTCGTTTGGCGTAAACCCATGTGAATATCATCAAGCCCAGAATACCCCCATGACTTGCCATGCCCCCATCCCAGACACGGATTACCATGAGCGGATCCGCGACTAGCTCCTGCCATCCCTGGAAATTATTTTTGGGTATTTGGTAAAAAAGAATATATCCAATGCGCCCCCCCAAAAACACACCAAAAAAAGCCGCATAGGCTATGAAATCAGCCACTTTTTCCGCAGGTAAAACCCATAGCCTCCTCCGCGCCTGCCAGCGCAACAAGTAGTAACCCAGGACAAAGGCCATCAGATAACCCAGACCATACCAACGTAGTTTGACCGGACCCATCACATCGAAAATGACGGGGTCCATGTTGTGAATGTAGGTTGCTAGCATATTAAGAAATATCAAAGCCATTCAGAGTGGCTTGGGAAGCCGGTATTACAAATAACTGGTGAGATGATCCACTTGCTCCTGATCAAGACTTCTGACCAATGCCACCGTCAGATCCAACATTGCCAGATAATCCCTGATATCAATGATAGAATTGTGGGAGTGAATGTATCGGGCGGGCACGCCAAGAACTATGGTGGGAACACCAAGATTGGAGAGCTGAAAAGCCCGGGCATCCGTTCCACCGCTATCACGAACTGCCATCTGGTGGGCAATGTCGTTTTTGCGAGCCAGATTTTGCGCCAGCTCAACGAGAGCCGGATTCATCATGGCAGTGGGATCCTGAAGGCGAATTTGAACCCCCTGCCCCAGAGCTCCTTGGGCGGTATTCTGACTAAATCCGGGTGTGTCATCAGCGGGAGTTCCCTCCAAGACAATTGCGACATCTGGCTTGGCCTTGTTAGCTGCCGTGGTTGCCCCGCGCACACCAAGCTCCTCTTGCACCGTGCCGCAGGCGATGAGGGTATTGGGGGGAGCTTGCACCGCCAGCATTTTTGCCGCCTGAATAGCACAGGCCATGCCCACCCTGTTGTCGAAGGCCTTGGCCATGAACAAATCCTCACTGTGCATCGCGCTAAAGGCTGACACCGGCACTACCGGATCTCCAATTTGAACACCGTAATTCTCTTCCAGATCAGCACGGCTCGAGGCCCCCACGTCGATAAACATATCGGCAATGGCCAAAACCCTTGAACGCTCCGCTTCCGGCAAGAAATGAGGTGGTTTCGATGCAACAACACCGAGCAGCCTGCCCCCGTTTCTTGTTCTTATAGCAACTCTCTGGGCCAAAAGTGTATGTGGCCACCAGCCGCCCAAAGGCACAAACTTGATAAACCCCTCCGGGGTAATGCTTTGCACTCTGAAGGCAACCTCATCCATGTGACCTGCGACCAAAACTCGCGGACCTTGGCCGGACTCGCAAAAAACTGACCCCAAACCATCCGTACTGATCGCGCCGGTTTCATTGAGCTCACGAGCAAAAATTGAACGCACCTCCCCTTCAAATCCCGGGGCACCGTGAGCATCAGCCAACTCACGCAGTAGACCTATCGCATCGTCTCTCATGGGATCGAAATTATCAGCCCGAACATATACTTCAATCTTGATTCTTAGTTCATAGTTCTTAACTCTCTGCGCATGGCTCAAGTCACCGACCTTCACATCTCAAGCAATATTCCCCTGCCAGCCCCGGCCCTCCTTCTCTCTGAGGTCGAGCGGACTAATGATCAGGCTGAATTCATAGCCGAGTCCCGCCAGCACATTCGTAATATCCTCAACGGCGAAGATCAGAGATTGCTCCTCATCTGTGGCCCATGTTCCATCCATGATTCCAAAGCTGGTATTGAGTATGCAGCCAAGCTCGCCAAGCTCGCTGCTGAGGTCCAACACCAAATCTACATGGTCATGCGCGTCTATTTCGAAAAGCCCCGCACCACCGTGGGCTGGAAAGGCATGATCATGGACCCCAGACTTGACGGCTCGGATAACATTCCAGAGGGGCTTCGAAAGGCTCGTCATTTCCTCCGGGAGGTGATTGATGTTGGCTTGCCGACCGCTACGGAACTTCTCGACCCGATCACCCCACAGTATATTGCCGATCTCATCAGCTGGTCTGCCATCGGTGCACGAACCACAGAAAGCCAGACCCACCGGCAAATGGCATCAGGATTATCCATGCCCCTTGGATTCAAGAATACCACGACAGGAGACCTCATTGCAGCTGTCAACGCCATCAAGGCAGCAACGCAGCCTCAAACCTTTCTTGGCGTAAGCGAGCAGGGAGTTGCATCTGCCGTGACAACTTCCGGCAATCCCGACTGTCATGTCATTCTTCGCGGTGGTGACAATGGCCCTAACTACGGGGCTGATGATGTCGCTGTCACTTCAGCACTGCTTGAAAAGAACGGACTACAACCATCTATCATGATTGATGCCTCACACGCCAATTGCGGCAAACAACATGAGCGCATGCCTGAGGTATTTGCTGAAATCGTGCGCCAGCGCTGCGCAGGTAACAAGCATGTCATCGGGGTCATGCTCGAGAGCAACCTTATTGCAGGCAATCAGAGCTTCCCCCAGCCCATTGACAACCTTACCTATGGACAGTCCATCACTGATCAATGTATCGACTGGGACACCACGGAAAGCATTGTCCGCAACGCTGCGCGTGATTTGAAGCAAGCGGGAGTCGTCGGATAAAGATGCGTATCGGATAACGACGATGCCGGTCAGATGATGAATTCAAGCTCGATGGGCCTCTTTGCCTGCTCTCATGATCGCATCTTACACATTTGCCGCCATTGATTTTGAGTCAGCTGGTGCTGCACATGGAAAGACGGATGTTCCTGTTCAAATAGGTATGGCTACCTGGTCTGTGGCCAAGGGTTACGCTGATTCCTACGTCTCTTATATCGGCACTGATCAGGCTGTCACCTGGTCCGCTCAGAAGATTCACGGCATCCGCCATGAGGATCTTGCGGATTCCCCATCTCTTCTATCCCTCTGGCCCCAGATCAAATCCACTCTCTCCGGGCGTCCACTTGTTGCTCATGGCCACGGTACAGAAAAACGTTATCTTTCGACGTTTCCTGGCCACGGCCTCGGACCATGGATAGATACCCTGCAGCTCTACCGCGCTGCCTGGCCAGAGCTCTCATCGCACGCTCTTGGCGATCTCTGCAAACACTTCAAGCTTACCCAGGCAGTAAGTAGCCTCGTACCGGGCAGGACATGGCACGATGCCCTCTACGACGCCACAGCCTCGTTGACGCTACTTGAACACCTTGTCCAAAGTTACCAACTGGGCAGCTCTGATCTGGAAATTCTTCTCAAACCCGACACCAGACAGTGGCGAAGTTTGAGAAATTAGAGGCCATATCACTACGCAAAGCCAAAACCTATCAAGGCCTTGCTTGAACAGGAGCGCGGCTCCTATTCCCCCTGCCATTCACCATAGAGGCGGAATTTCTCGTAGCGCTGCTCAAGCAGCTCATCCATGCTTAATGTTTGTAGGGACTCGATTTGTTTGAGCACTGCTGAACGGAGATTTTCCGCCGACAGCTTGTGGTCGTGATGAGCGCCTGCTTTGGGTTCTTTGATCACCTCATCGATCAAACCCAAATCACCGAGATCGGGAGCTGCAATCTTCATAGCTTCCGCAGCTTCAGGGGCATGCTTTCGATGTTTCCAAAGGATTGCCGCGCAGCCTTCCGGGCTAATCACGGAGTAATAAGCATTTTCCATCATCAATACCCTGTCGGTCACACCGATACCAAGTGCCCCACCGGAGCCTCCTTCACCTAAGACTACGGCTACGGTTGGAGTTCTAAGCAACATCATCTCACGCAAGTTATAGGCAATCGCTTCTGCGATGTTACGCTCCTCGGCACCTATACCGGGAAAGGCACCAGGAGTATCAATGAGACACACCACGGGCAGCTGAAATTTTTCAGCAAGTTTCATCAAACGCATGGATTTGCGATACCCCTCAGGGTGCGCACTACCAAAATTTCTGAGCAAATTCTCCTTGGTATCTCTACCTTTCTGATGCCCAACAACGACCACACGCTGACCACCCAATGTGGCGAAACCTCCAGGCATAGCGTGATCATCCCCCACGTGGCGATCTCCATGGAGCTCACAAAAGTCATCAAAAACATGGGCGATATAATCGAGCATAAATGGACGGTTCGTGTGTCGTGCTATTTGTACACGCTGCCATGGAGAAAGGTTTTCGTAAATGTTGTTTCTGGTATCCGTCAATTTGGCCTCAATGGCGGCAATCTCACTGGACATGTCAATATCCTGCGTATTCGCCTTGCTTCTCAAGTTATCAAGTTCGGCTTCGAGTTCAGCAATGGGCTTTTCAAATTCAAGAGGCTTCATAAGAGTTCGTTACCTAGGTGGTTGTAATTATAGTGGGAGAAAAAGACAGACAGGTCAATATTCGTAGCAATGCTTTGGAATACTTCAGTTTCGTATTTCGACATCGTTTCCGGGCCTGAGCAACAGAGGAAGCTCCTCCATATCGGCATGGGACAGCTGAAAGCCCAGCCCCGATACCTCGTTACTATCATTGGAAATTGCCCGGATGGCGAGAGATTTGTCAGACAAGATCATCACTTTGCTCGAACCCACATATTCCTCCGCATGACTTGGGTAGAGTTTACCCCCATGCAATCCCCTGATAAGACCTATCTTGTAGTGTTTTTTTGCAGCACGCTGAGTGTAGGAAAAATCCAAAACCGGGTATTCCTTGATAAACTCCCCTCCCCTCCAAAGTGTGAGAGTGTTCTTGGCCAAATCAATGACGACGCGCAGATTCATCGGCATCACGGTTAATTTATCTCCAGGATGCAGGCTGCGGTGATCACTGCGTTTCAATTTACTGAGATGTACAAGGCTATCCATCGTAGTCTCATTTTCTGAAATGATACGAGTGAAAGTATCCCCGGGGCGTACCGTAATGACTTTCTTGCCCTCCGTCCAATCCGGGTCAAGCAGCCGGTCCAAGTTGATCTCCCCCAGTATACGGCGGCATTGAGCCGCTGATTCTGCGGTTGGATAGAAACTGACAATATATTTCAACTTTTCCTCTGCCTCCAACATGGATTCATCCGCCAGCAATTCCTTGGCGCGCTGAAACGCCTTATCACCGGGCTCATTATCGCTCTCCATGCCCGACTTGGCTTTTGCCTTCAAACGCTCTTCAGCTCCTTGCTGATGATGCATTAACGCACCGGGCAGATCCTCAACCGATGCGGAGAAATCCTTGATCAAGCCGACGGTCCCTACCACAACACCACACACCAGCAATAGCGCGAAGGCTTTGATGAAGAGAACAACACGCATAAGTCCGGGGTGAGATTCAGCTATAGCAGCCCCTTGCGCTTGAAATCGAACATATTGATATCCGAGGATTTCCCAATCATATCGATTGCGAATTTCAGCAGACAAACCTCCCATGCATCATCCACGCCTTCCATGACAGCGAGCATGGGATCTCCCGTTGCCTTCACGTCTGTGAGCACGCGGTCACGGACAGTTTCCATATTGTCGTGAAGCAATCCCTCGGTGACATGACTACGTTTGAATACGAAGCCATATTGAAAAAACACAGGCTCGAGCTTGTTAGCCTTCAACCAGTCGATAAACTCCCCAGCTTTCTCCTGAAAACCATCCAACTCAACACCCTGCATCCCCTCAGGCCGAATAATTTGAGGCTTTTGTGCCTCCATCTCACCCTGGCGAATACGCACCTGCCCTACTGAATCCATCGGCTCACTGAGCATGGTGAATTTAAATCGTGTAGCTCCAAACGTATCAATCCTCCGGTCTGGCTCATGGAGAAGCCGCGCGGTTTCCATAGCATATTGAATACTGTCGGGTGAATGATTCATCGATGTGGAATGTGGATAGTTAATTTTCGCATGAATCGCCAAACATGCAACACTAAGCCACAGCATAAAAATCGCTAAAAAAAAGGCAGACTCATAGAGTCTGCCTTTTGGTTTGATAGGAAATATTGTCTTTATGAAAGTTTACTGCCTCGGGTCCAAGGCAGAAGCCAATTTAGGAATTAGCACTGACGTAATTGACGACATCACTGACGCTCTGGAGCTTCTCTGCATCCTCATCAGGCACTTCAATTCCGAACTCTTCCTCGAAAGCCATGACAAGCTCGACAGTGTCGAGTGAATCAGCACCAAGATCTTCAATAAACTTGGCTTCAGGCTTAACTTGGTCGGCGTTCACGCCGAGTTGCTCGACGATGATATCTTTTACTTTGGATTCGATGTCAGACATTACTGCTTGGATTAATAGGTTGGTTGGAGATGGTTTAGCCCCGGCTTTCACCGTTGGCAATACTGAAAACACTCTTTTCTGGTCTAATTCGTCTCAGTGGTCTCGCCAGCTGGATGATCGACTGATTCCAGTTCGTCGGAGGCAATTTCATCATCATCAACGTATTCGATAACCTCGCCCTTGAAGTGCTTCATCACATGCCTGAGTAGCTGCTCAGCGGGGGCCCCGTTTTCCTCCTTGAATTGTCCATACACCATCCCGTCCAGCTTGACCTTCTTCTCAACTTCCCCATCCATGTAATAGATCAGGGCCAGCCCCTTGGTCTCCCAATTGCGTTTATCAACGCGTATCATATCTCCATATGGCACACGCCTGCCGTCTTGCGCATACAAGGCCTCATTATCAACTCGTATATTGCGTCGCATGGTGCGTACAAGGAAGTAAAGGGTGGTGAGTGCAAGTAGCCCCGTGACTCCTGCGGCATAAAATTGCTCGCGGATTTTTCCAGCATGCATGGGCTGATCAATAGGAGCAGCATCCCATTTCCTTTCTGCTGCGTATTCCTCCCATAGTTTGATAGCTCCATTTTGCCCTCCCTTAAGTGATAGCATCTCATAATTCCTCGCCAGTGAGGCCGGCCATGCCATCTCGAAATCAGTTCCTCTGGGCAGGATCTCCTGGGCATTATCAGGAAAGCTACACTTTGCATTTGATGCATAATCTTCCCACAGACTCTCGGAAAAACCACCCGCATCCTGCATTCTTTGAAATTCCATGCCTGCGTTTTGGAAGTTCTCGTAGAGGTAGTATTGCAAATTCTTCTCCCGGTATCCCGTGATGCCGTCCTGCAGGAAAAGAACAATGAATACGACAAACATCAAAAGCATCATGAATGCACGCCAGAAAAACCACTTGGTAGGCTTGCATACCAATGTATCGCTGTTGCTTGGCGTATCGTTCAAAGCACTCATAAAATGATGTGTTGGAGCTTGCATGTAAAAGACTCGTGCATGAAGAAAAAAAACGACAGAATATGAACTCGCTTTCATCCATGTAAAAAGCAAGACTACCACTGCCCTGATGGTTCATTCCACGACTATTCCAACCATCAAAAAACCGAGCAAACCCATACTAACCACTCCGTAATGAATCGTGATGATATTCGTCGGCTAACATCGCTGGCTTCCTGCGCTGGATGAGCTTCCAAACTTGAACCGGGCTCGCTCGCACAGGTCCTGTATGGGCTGCCCCAATATCAAGATGATCGGCTCCTGGTGGGTTCTGCCACCGCAGACGATGCCGGCGTCTTCAAAATTGACGACGAGCGGGCGCTCGTTCAGACAACGGACTTCTTTACCCCCATTGTCGACGATCCGGTGCTCTATGGCCGTATTGCGGCTGCAAATTCACTCTCTGACGTGTATGCAATGGGCGGCAGGCCACTCACAGCTCTGGCCATAGCTGGCATGCCCATCGAGCACTGCGACAATGAGACCATTCAAAAAATATTTCGGGGAGGCGCCGAAATGTGCGTTGAGGCTGAATGCAGCCTCATGGGTGGTCACACCATCAAAAATCCAGAGCCGATTTACGGTCTCGCGGTCACAGGCCTTGTGCACCCACAACGATACCTTGGCAATTCACTTGCCCAACCCGGGCAAATACTGGTCCTCACCAAGCCACTGGGAAGCGGAATCATCTCAACGGCCATCAAACGCGGTCTTTGTAGTGAAGCTCTCGCCCAGCTGGCCAGTGACCTCATGGCCACACTCAACAAACCGGGAGCAATACTTGCTGAGAAAGGCCTTCTGCGCTGCTGCACCGACATTACCGGCTTTGGCCTGAGTGGACATCTTATCGAAATGTGCAATGGCAGCAATGTAAGCGCAGAGCTGGATGCATCTTCACTCCCCCTCATGTCCGATGATATGAACCATCTCATTGAAGAAGGCTGTGTTCCCGGGGGCAGCAGAAAAAACCTCGATCATGCCAGCCCGGATACCGATTTTGCCGCAAATGTGAGTGACACTCAAAAACTAATCTATGCGGATGCCCAGACCTCGGGCGGGCTTCTGCTTAGCGTGCCTGAAGATAACATCAACGCGGTGATGGAAACACTCGAGGAGACCTCCGCCCCATGTGCCGCCATCATCGGCAGAACAACCCAACGCCGGGATCACGCTGTTTATCTCAGCAGCTCCTGAGAAATTTGTGAAAAAGCATCTTCAAATTGATCTCCATTCGCTACCCGAGGAGGGAAAAACCTTCTCCGGAGAGC
The DNA here is from genome assembly GCA_049632765.1 of Akkermansiaceae bacterium. GTDB lineage: Bacteria > Verrucomicrobiota > Verrucomicrobiia > Verrucomicrobiales > Akkermansiaceae > Oceaniferula. The sequence continues at coordinate 106,898 of JBNACB010000002.1, forward strand.
TGGATAATTCCTTGTTTTCCGGAATTGGCAATGACATCAAGCCCAGAGAGCCACTCTACTACGACCTTTTCATCCAGAAATTCGATGACGAGCTTCTAATTCGGGGCAGTGTTTCGGCAAGCTTTGAGTTCATATGTGATCGGTGTCTCAACCCATTCACGCAAACCATCTCTGCTGAAAACATCAGCCTTTGTCAGGAAATTTCTGACAACCAACCAGACCTCGGTGAGCTGCTCAGAGAGGAAATCGTCATTCTATTCCCCGATTATCCTCACTGTGAGGAGGGCGATGAAAGGCGAGAATGTAATTTGGATTCGACGTATTTAGCAGTGGACAAACCCCCTCATGATGGAGTAAAGACCCACCCCCGCGACGAGGCACCCAATCCCTGGGATGCTCTGGATGCTCTGGAGGATCAGTCCTCGACCGAGTCATCATGAGCAGAAAAAAAGCCTCAAGAGCTGAAAATCAACAACTTAGCTAACATCAACCCACTAATATCATGGCTGTACCCAAGCGCAGAACATCCAAAATGAAGCAAAAGATGCGACGTGGCGCAAACCGCTGGCGCACGCCCAAGCTCAAGACGTGTCCTGAATGCGAGAGCCGTATCCCCTCTCACATTGCCTGTCCTCATTGCGGAACCTACCGTGAACGCCAAGTTCTCGAGGTAGACGCCCTCTAAGGGCCTCACATACAAACTTCTCCTGCACACGAAGCGGAATGCCCAAGCATTCCGCTTGTTTCATGTGAATTCAGGGCTCTTTTTCAAACTTTCTTTCCACTACTCAACACGCCATGAAAATTGCATTGGATGCCATGGGTGGTGATCACGCACCATCTGTAAATATCATCGGTGCCCGTGATGCATTGAAATTATATCCGGACATTGAGACCGTTTTTCTTGTGGGCAATGCCGAGCTCCTTAAAGAGCAACTTACCGAGCACAACTTAACGGACCCAAGAGCCGTCATTGTCGAAGCTGCCGAGGTGGTGGAAATGCATGAATCAGGAGCCAAGGCATTAAGAGCTAAAAAGAAATCCTCCATCTCTGTGGCCACGGATATGGTCAAATCCGGAGAAGCTGATGCAGTGGTCAGCGCCGGCAACACTGGAGCCTCTGTGGCGGCTGCCACCGTGAAACTCAGAACGCTCCGCGGTGTCGAACGAGCCGGAATAGCCTCTGCCATCCCCAACGAACACGGTATCTGCCAGCTACTGGATGCAGGAGCAAACCCCGAGGCCAAGCCGGAACACCTCATCACCTATGCGGTAATGGGCGCGGTCTATTCGCATTATGTGCTCGGAGTGGAACTCCCGAAAATCGGGCTGATGTCCAACGGTGAGGAGGACGAAAAAGGCACCAAATTCACGAAGGAAACTTTTGTCCTGCTCAAGGAGTTGCAAGCTTCTGGAAAAGCCCCGTTTGAATTTGTGGGCAATGTTGAAGGGCACGACTTGTTTGAGACAGATCTCAATGTCGTTCTGTGTGATGGATTCACCGGCAACATCATTCTCAAAAGTTGTGAGGCCACAGCCAAGGCAGTCTCCAAATGGCTCAAACAGGAACTCAAAAGCAACCCCCTGAGGTTGCTGGGAGCAGCCATCGCCAGAGGTGCATTTAAAGCTGTAAAGGAGAAGAGCAGCTACGAATACGTGGGGGGATCTCCGCTACTTGGCGTCAACGGGGTTTGCATCATTGGTCACGGAGGCTCATCCGCCCTTGCGATTCAAAATGCGATTCGTGTGGCTCGTGAGACAGTCAAGCTCGAGGTCAACCCGCATATCGAGTCCGAACTCGATAAAATACAGTAGACTACAGCCGGAGAGGACTGCTGCGTCAGCACCTCATCGGATGTGATATGAATTTTGCTGTTCAAGTAACGAATCTTGTCTAGATTTTCTCTGTTCTCAAGAAGATCGTCCCTATGAATTCATCCACGTCTGTCATTCCTGTTACAATCGCCGGCACGGGCAGTTATCTGCCAGAAAAGGTTTTAACAAACGACGATTTGGCCAAAATAGTCGACACAAGTGATGAGTGGATCACTACTCGCACCGGCATTAGGGAAAGGCGGATCGCCGCAGATGGTGAACACACATCAGACCTTGCAGTCAAAGCAGCCACCAAAGCTCTCGAGCAGGCTCAAATTCCTGCAAGTGAGATTGAGCTGATCATCGTGGCCACCATCACCCCGGATACCCCAACCCCGGCCACAGCCTGCCATGTGCAAGCAAAGCTCGGATCCTTCTCAGCTGTTGCCTTTGATATTTCAGCCGCATGCTCTGGCTTTCTCTACGCAATGAAAATCGCCAAACGACTCATTTCAGACGGCGCATACAACAATGCGCTCATCATTGGCGCAGAAAAACTCTCGTCTGTTACAAACTGGGAAGACAGAAACACGTGCGTCCTTTTTGGTGATGGCGCAGGTGCAGCTGTGTTAAGGCGCAGCAATGAGGGTGAAGGACGAATTCTAGCTACTGAAATGGGAACAGATGGGCGCCACACTAATCTGCTCGAAATCGCTGGCGGCGGATCAGCCTGTCCCATCACCCCGGCAAATGCCGAGTCCCATTTACAAACGCTCTCCATGCAGGGCCGCGAGGTCTTCAAGCTTGCTGTGAATGCCATGCGCACGGCTGCGGAGACAGTCATCGAGCGTGCCGGCCTGACGGCTGAGGACATCAAGCTCGTCGTGCCCCATCAAGCAAACCTCAGAATCATCGACGCTATCGCCGACCGCCTCTCAGTCCCCAATGAGAAGGTTTATGTAAATCTCGATAAATACGGCAATACTTCTGCCGCTGCAGTCGCCATTGCTCTGGACGAGGCACATCGTGAGGAACGCTTCAAACGTGGAGATAATATCGTGCTTGTTGTGTTTGGTGCCGGTCTCACTTGGGCGGCAACAGCCATTGAGTGGTAAAACCCCTATACGTAGCGTCTTATCTGCTGCTCTGGGACCTCTTCATCCTCCTCGAATTCAACATGGCGGTGTACCCAAACACTCTGCACGAGCCCGAGTAGGAACATAATCATCACGATGAATGTTCCTGAGTAGCTGACCAGAGGCAAGGGAATGCCTGTGATAGGTGTCAAAAGAATGCACATGCCGATGTTTTCGAATATATGTGCAAACATCAAAGCCACGACCGCGGCGGCAATGATTCTCCCAGAGCTATCTCTGCTGTAAAAGGCAATGAACAGACATTGGATTAGCAGCATGGAATAACCAATGAGTAATAACATTGTGCCGCGAAAACCCTGCTCTTCCCCTATTACGCCGAATATAAAGTCGTTATGAGCGGTTTTCCAGGGGATGTATTTCCTGTCGTGAAGAGAGCCCCACTCGCTGGAGGCATTCCACCCCAAACCCTTCCAGCCGGCTTTACCAATGGAAGTCGACACCCAATAAGGTGCGTAGGCGTCCCCGCTGACATCCACCTCTTTTCCGTTAAGCATGGCAAGATAGAGATCCACCCTTTCTGCACCACGTTCTGATGCCTTGGGGAGCACGATAAAGTAGGCAATCGCAACTAATCCGACGCCTAGTATACCAATTAACAAAAGATATCGGTAGGGAATCCCTGTGACCAGCATGATGACACCAGCCACTGGAAGCCAGACCAGGGCCGAACCCATATCGCCCATCACTACCACCACACAAAATGGAACACCGGCTAAAATGGCAATAATACCAAGTTTGATGTAGGGCAGCCTGAAAAAGGCATGCCAACGTGGAAGATCTTGCAAAAGTGAACCCATAAGCACGATACCACCTGCAATACCGAGCTGGGTAGGTTGAAAGGAAACCGGCCCCACACTGATCTGGTGCACATCACTCCCCTTGTAAATGGCTACGATCATCAGCGCCAGACCTGCCAAATACATCGGTATGCCCAACCACCTTATCCAACGGTAATCGATCATCGCCGTGACCAGAAAGACCAGACAACCCACCATAATCCAAATTTTCTGGCGCTGGGCATAGTAGTCTCCACCACTTGGCAAATGACGTGCGGCACTCTCAATGGCGTATACACCAAAGATCGAAAGGGCCAGCATGGTCAAAACCAGCAGCCAATTCATTCCCAGTATTTTACGCAGTATATAGGCCATGGATCACAATGATAGCCTGAGGCTATGACAAACATGTTTACTCATCAGGCGAACGCGGGCTAAATTGGTTCAACTCCTTGATTACCGCTGCTGTGATATCCGTGGCATCCTTGATATAAAGGAAAAAGGAAACCTGATTAGTATTTTTGCCAGACTGATCAAAAACATAGTCGTAGTCTCCCTCTTGAGCTATCCTGGCAACCTTTGCCCGTATCTCGGCCATGATAGCTTGCGTGCTGGCTGCCTTGCGATCGGCAACGTCACGCTTTGCCTCTTCCTCAGATTTCGTCTTCTCAGCAATGAGCAAACGACGCTCCTGGTCAATGAGCTTGAAATCCTGCCTGCATTTCTCCATTTCCTCCTCATTGAGATCTCCACTCTTGAGCTTTTGACCCAAGGACCTGAGCTCAAGAGCCAGCTCATTAATCTTTTCAATCTCTTGGTTCACCCGCTTCTGGATAGCGGCATAGTCCTTGTTGAACTGCTCCTGGGCCTGTGTGGTTCTATGGTAATCAGCAAATAGCCTTTGCATGTCCACCGTTGCTATTCGCGGCTTTCCGGCCACGGATATGGCTACCGACATGGCCATAAACAAAAAAACGAGGCTTAGCTGCTTGAGATATGTCATGGCAAAATTGCAAACATTCGGGGCCATAAAATGCCCCCTTTCCCTTTGATCGTCAATAGCATCTCCAGCCAGACAAATAAAAACACCCCCACCAGACGGAGAGGGTGTATTGCATGATAGTAAAAGGCTGAAATGCCCAAGTTCAGCAGAAATTACTGTCCAGATGCCTTGGGCGCGTCCGCATTGAGCTTAGCCAACAAGGCTACTGTCACGTCCGTGGCATCCTTGGTGTAGAGCAGAAACGGCACCTGATTGGCACTCATGCCAGACTTGTCAAAAACGTAGTCAAAGTCTTCAGACTTGGCGTGATCAACAATCAGCTTGCGAATCTCCTCAAGAATGCCCTGCATGCTTGCCTGCTTTTTAAGCTCAAGCGCGCGCGTGCGCCGTCCGAGAAATTCACGTCGCTCGTTATCCATTGCCTTTGCTTCATCGAGCTTGAGTTGGAATTCACGTGACTTTTCGCGCTTCACTCCGTCAGCGAGGGTCGGGTCTTCAATTTGCTTTTTGAGCGCCTGGAGTTGTTCCTCAAGCTGGCGAATACCTGAAAGCCTCTCGTTGTTTTCCTTCTGAATACGGGCAAATTCCTCACTGAATTTTTGCTGTTCATCACCAGTGCGGTGGTAGTCCTTGAAAAGAACCTGCATGTCCACAGTGGCAATTTTCAAGCGCTGGGCAGATGCTGAGGTAGCACCGAGCACAGCAACAAAACAAAAGATAGCAGCGAATTTAAAATGATGTTTCATAGTCATTGGTAGTATGCGTTGGTATGAGCTGAGCAGCAATTTCAGATCATCACTGGCAACGCCGGAAAGCCTTTGGTTCGTATTTACACAAACTTCGCGTTGCAGAGATAAGCTGCACGGAATAGCATCCTGCGTCAACCTCTATCCCGGGCCAAATCCCGACATCGAGAGAACATGAAAGTTGCTCATCATATTCAAGAGCTCAACGATCCTGACTGCCGGGGAGATTCCTCTTCAGTTTGCGCCCTCGTGCCTACCATGGGGTCGCTGCACGATGGACATCTGGCACTTATTACCCGGGCTCGCCAACTCATAGGACCTGAGGGAACAATCATTCTCAGTCTCTTTGTCAACCCCACTCAATTCGACCGCGCCGAGGATCTTGAGCATTACCCCCGTTCACTCGAGAGCGATTTGGAGCTCTGTCGTAAATACGGCGTGGATATTGTCTTTGCGCCGGAGGTTGCTGAAATATACCAACCTTACCATTCAGTCATTGTCAGCGAATCGAGCCTTTCCCGACAACTCTGCGGCGCATCCAGACCTGGTCACTTTGATGGCGTCTGCACCGTCGTTCTGAAGCTCCTCAATATCACAAGACCCGATATCGCTCTTTTTGGAAAAAAAGATTACCAGCAGCTCGCCATCATACGCCGCATGGTCAGAGACCTGAATCTTGCCATCCGTATTGAGGCGGTCGACACTATCAGGGAAACAAGCGGCCTCGCCTTGTCATCGAGAAACCAGAGGCTCACGGATCAGCAACGCACAGATGCCGCGCGAATCAACCGTGCACTGCAAGCTGCGCGAACGGTTTATCTCGAAGGAGAGCGTTGCGTAGAGACAATCCTCCGCATAGCCAGAGATGAAATCGAGAGCTCAGGCATGGACCCTCAAATCGACTACTTGGAAATAGTCGATCAGGACAGTCTTCAACACCTCGATACAATTACCACACCCGCCATTATCGCCACCGCGGTTTTTTATGGCGAAGTGAGACTAATCGATAACATCGAACTGGATTAAACAGGGCTACAGTCTGGCATGCTTCTCCCAAAATTGGGCTGTTTGCTGTGAGTCGGGAACAATTTCGATCAAGGTTGTTTTCTCGCTGGGCTCAAACTCAAAATCCTCTATGCCTCGTACTCTGGCGTAATTCATGCCCCACATCGCGGCCCACGCCTCAAATCCATACCCGTGGCTGTTGGTAACCAACTCGCGCACATCGCTATTGAGATGCTTCATCACAGGCAAACGTTCAAATATCTTGCCCCCACCATTGTTGATGACAACAAGCATACGCCCCCGACACTCCACTTGGGAGAGAAGTGCAGGTGCGGCCAGATCATACAAGGCAGTAAGATCTCCGAAAACACCCCAGGCCCCCTCCTCCTGTGCGCTTGCACCCAACCAGGTTGAAATTTGACCATCGATACCATTAGCCCCCCGATTTGCGCGGACACATTCATAGGGCACATCACGCTGGGCAAAATCACTCCATTCACGAATGGGCAGGCTATTTCCCAGATAAAGGCTATTTCCCACTGTCGCCATTACTGAGAGCGTGCGTATCATTCCCGGCTCACTCTCAGGCAGGGACTCGAGTAACTCCGTAAGGCGGCCGCGCTTACTGGAGGCTGACCTGAGATAGTCCGCGGTATCTCCAAGCTCAGCGACCTCTCCCAATGCCCGGATACAGCGGGAAATATTGCCTGTAATTAAGTGACTCTCTCTAGCCAAGCCGGCAAAACCTGTCCGACTAATCGACACCACCTTCACCTCTGGAAGATTCTCCAGATCCCGCCAAAACCTGCCTGCAGGCACCTCTCCAATGCGCAAGACAGATGCCGGAGGTTTCTCCGTGAGCGCTCGATTGCCATCGACAAGCTCCAAAGCACCCAGCAACTCTCGAAGCCCACTGGTAGCATCTGCCAATACCGGCGCTCCCAGCGCTTTGAGAAAATGCCACACTTCCTCACGATCTTCAGGGTCAAGGCCTCCCAGAAGAACCACAAGACCTTTCCAGCCATCCTTGATGCACTGCAAAGCAGGGCGCATATCGATATTCTCTTTTGGCGTATTGATTTCCCCCAAGCGAACCTTCGAACGCTTCATCACAGAGCCGTTCTCTCCGCCTGCTTCGCATTCATCCAGACACAGATTAATGTGCCATGGAGCAGATCCACTCCAGCCGCCAAAGAGAGTGAGCTCATCTCGCCAGTCTATGTCTTCACAAGCCTCCACATGGCTACCAAAGATACCTGCCTGATCAATAGACTGGGGAGCACCCGTCCCTCTGTATTGCATAGGCCGGTCCGCAGAAATAATTACCAGAGGGCGGCGTTGGTAATGAGCCTCAATCACAGCAGGCAATAATTCCGCCACGGCTGTTCCCGATGTCGTGATCACAGCACACGGAGACCCCGTCTGCATCGATCTGCCCAGGGCAAAAAAACCGGCTGCCCGCTCCTCAAAGTGAGAAAAGACCGTGATATTGCCAAATTCGCCTGAATCACGATGATCTGCCAGCGCCACCACAAGGGCCAGATTACGGGCCCCCGCACACACCACATATTCCCTGATGCCGGCAGCAACACAGGCCCCTACAACGTCACTAACCCATCCCTTGCCAGACACTTTCTAAAAACTCATATCTAGAGATGGGAAGTCTGCCTCCCCGCGAAGGCAGGCCTAATGATCAACACAGCCACTATCAGTCGGGGCATCCGCCGCATCATCGACATGTTCAATGAGATTATGCTCAAGTAAATAGGTTTCAACCTCATCACCGGATACGTCGGCGAGCATTTCTCCATCAATCACCACACAGGGGCTGAGTTGTTGGCCACTTTTCTGCTCCATCTCCCACCGGAAAGCAGGATTTTTAATGATGTCCTTTTCCTCGTAGTCGAGATCATACTTACGCATGATAGCGCGTACGCCCTCGCTCCAACCACAGTAGGTCTTCAAATAACAAACGATTTGCTTCGGTGATGTTGTCATGCTCAAATCTTGTGAACTGGCAGAAAGTGACCATAATATCATGGCTTTGCAACCCGAATCATCACCTCATATCATAAGTGCAGATGGCCAATGCCTGATGGCGGGAGAAAAGATTCGCCAGCTTTCAGCGGATAACACGTTGGAGGAACTTGAGGTCCTTATCGATGCCAGCCATCTGCTTGGTGACCAAAACCAGACTTTACTGGGAAAAAATGCCCCCTACCTGCCTTGCTCGATCGCATTCACCTTGGAAGATTTTGAGCCCAGACCTGACGGCACCTGCCTGCTTCGCTATCGAAGAAAGCAATAAAACTCTCCGCCATAAGAACTTCCCTCTCCCCAAAAACTCATGGACGCTAAATACCCAGAATCAAGTGCTGAAACCGCCATTATTGGCGCTGGCATCACCGGTCTCTGCGTCGCCCATACCCTGCATCAGCAATCGGCCAAAAAGCACAGCTTCGACATCATTGATTCATCCATGCGGGTCGGAGGAGCCATCCAGAGCACGCTCGACGATGGCTATCTTGCTGAGCACGGCCCGAATAGCATTCTACTCAAGGACAGGCGCGTCAGCTCGCTTCTTGAACAAATTGGCCTCGCAGATCCGGGAGAGGACTGTGAACTCATACAAGCACGGCCTGAGGCCAAAAAGCGCTACATCGTGCAATGCGGCAGGCTTGTTGCCATGCCTGGCTCTCCCTTAAGCCTCATCAACTCCCCCTTACTCTCGTATAAGGGCAAGCTCAGGCTGCTGGCCGAGCCCTTTATCGGGCGCTTCAAGCCGGAGGAAAATAACCCAAGTGAGGAAAGCTTTGGTCATTTTGTGCGCCGTCGGCTTGGGCCTGAAGTTCTGGAGAGCGCAGCAGGTCCATTTGTCAATGGTATCTATGCCGGCGATCCCGAGACGCTCTCCGTGAGACATGCCTTCCCGAGGCTCTGGGCCATGGAACAGCAACGCGGGTCTGTCATTCTTGCCGCCTTGGCCCATCAGTTTGGACGCGACCGGAACCCGCACCGGCTCAAACCATCCCGGATTGTCTCCTTTCAATCCGGGATGCACGCCCTACCAAAGGCCATTGCAGAAACGCTACCCAATGACTCCATGCATCTGGGTAGCTCCATCAGCTCCATCAAACAGCAGGGCGATAGCTGGCACATCACATGGTCAGACTCGGAGGGAAAAGAGCACCAGAAACAATACGCGAGGCTCATCATCACCGTGCCGCCACACTGCCTCAGCAGCTTGCCATTGCCGGCCTCCCTCAGCCAATGCCTGCAGCCCGTTTATGAGATCGAGTCCCCGCCGGTGACCAGTCTGGTTCTTGGCTTTAAGCGTGAGGATGTTGCCCACCCTCTGGATGGCTTTGGAATGCTCATCAAACAGGCGGAGAAAAGCCCCCTGCTCGGCGTGATTTTCTCATCCAGTATGTTTGATAAGCGTGCTCCGAATGGCCACGCGACACTCACTTGCATGATGGGAGGCTCGCTGAATCCTGAGCATGCTGACAATGATGATCAGACCGTTCTAGATGAACTGCAACGTTTGCTTGGCGTGACCGGCCAGCCAACCTTCAGACACCAGACTTCATGGCCACGAGCCATTCCTCAATACTCACTCGACTACCAACAAAAGCTCGCTGCCATGGAGCACTGCGAAAATTCTCATCCCGGTCTCTACCTGGCAGGCAACTACCGTAATGGCATTTCCGTAGTGGATTGCATTCTCAACGGGCTACAACTCGGGGAACAGCTTGCCAGCCATTAAGCCCACAACGACGCTGCCAAATTACCATGTCCACGATTTCACAACTCCTCCGTGACAATATCCGCGATGTCCCCGACTTCCCCAAGCCCGGCATTCTCTTCAAAGACATCTCCACTATTCTCTCGCATCCGGATCTATTGCGCCACTCAGTCAATGAACTCACTGCCACGGCAGGTGGCGAAAAAATCGACAAGGTCGTGGGCATTGACGCCCGCGGCTTCATCTTTGCCGCTCCAGTCGCCCTCAATCTGGATGCCGGTTTTGTCCCTGTACGCAAAAAAGGCAA
>JBNACB010000003.1:0-82191 GCA_049632765.1 Akkermansiaceae bacterium
TGGTTCTCAAGCCACCTCCCAGTATCGCCTCCCTGATAAAAACCTCATGCGCCTCCTCGGGATGGACCCGGCCATAAAAAACCTTCCGCCCCTCGACGATGGTCAAGCCACCGCAAAGCACGGTCTCCTTGCCATAAACAGCACCCTGATGCTCATCCCATGCCGGAGAGTGGTAGCGATATCGACACAGGTGCGGCACCATGTCTTCCACCCACTGGACATCGATCGATGCAACCTTGCGCGCCCACACCCTGCTGGTCTCAACGAGCTCAAATCCGAGCAACCACTCCGGCTTCTTTTTGCCAAACAAACCCGAGCCCGGGAAAATGGCGAACTCCCTTCCACCGGTACTGCGGTAGGACCTTTTCTCCTTATCCCAGAAACCAAATTGCATCGGGATACCGGCCATGATTGAGCGGTGCATTTCATCCTCATCACCCCATTGTTTGCGTTCCGCCGGCAGATCCATGCACTTCACCTTCAGTGTGTCACTTACCATGCGACGCAATTCGCCCACGATCTGATCCCACTCCAGAATTCTGCGAAAGCTCAGGAAGTTCTGCTTGCAGAATTTGCGCAGCTGGTTGCGCTTGAACTTTTTCTTGTCGCGGAACTCAGAAACGGCTGACCATATGTGCAAGAGGGTGAGAAAGTCAGACTGCTCGTCATTGAATTTCCGGTGCGCCTTGTCTGCCTCCGACTCTTTTTCCTGCGGCCTTTCTCGCACATCCATGACACTCATGCCCGCCACCATCACCACCACCGCATCCATCACTTTTCTCTCGGTGGCCTCGATGAGCATTCTGCCAAGGCGGGGATCCAGGGGTAGTCTGGCAAGTTTGCGGCCAACCTCAGTCAGCTTGCCCTTTTTCTCCATCGCCTCGACCTCCTCAAGGGTGCGATGACCCTCACTGATGGCGCGCGCTGATGGAGGACTCAAGAAAGGAAACTCTCTCACGTCGGGCAGCTTGAGGGATTTCATGCGCAGGATCACACCCGCAAGCGAGCTCCGGCGTATCTCGGGGTCGGTGAACTCATCCGCGGACTCCAAGGCCTCCTCGCTATAGAGCCTGACACAGACACCCTCGCAAACCCTGCCACAGCGCCCCCTGCGCTGGCGCGCACTCGCCTGACTGATTTGCTCCACCTGGAGCCGTTGTATCTGGCGTGCCGGATTCCAGCGGCTCACCCTCGCCAGCCCACTGTCGATAACGTAAACAATCCCGGGAATGGTCAGCGATGTCTCCGCCACATTGGTCGCGAGTACAACACGACGCCTTCCCCCCCCGACCTTGAACACCTGCTCCTGTGCATCGAGTCCCAGCCTGGCAAATAGGGGAAGAATATCCGTCGCTGGGAAATTCCGGCCCTCGAGGGCGTCGGCACATTCCCTGATCTCCCGCTCACCGGGCAGGAACACCAGCACGTCCCCCTTGGCATCCATGTCAGTGACCCACTCCAGCGCGCGGGCCACGTGACTCGGCAAGTCCTCTCCCTCTGTCTCCGGCGGGAGATGGAAATCCTCCACCGGAAAAGTCCGGCCCTCGACATTGATGACCGGCGCTCCATCGAAATACTCGGAGAACCTGCCGGCATCCAAGGTTGCCGAGCTCACGATGACACGCAGATCCTTGCGCCGCTTGAGCAGGTTTTTCAAATACCCGAGTACAAAATCAATGTTCAGACTCCGCTCATGAGCCTCATCGATAATGAGCGTGTCGTACTGGCGCAGGTCACGATCCCGCTGGGTCTCGGCAAGCAAGATACCATCAGTCATGAATTTGATGGTCGTCTCCTCACGCACCTGTTCGACAAAGCGCACCTGATAGCCCACCTTATCTCCCAGCCCCGTGCCCATCTCCTCAGCCACACGCCTCGCCACAGTAGCTGCAGCCAACCTCCGGGGCTGGGTGCAGCCAATCCTCCCCGTCCTGCCCTGCTCACATGCCAGCTCGTAGGCCATCTTGGGAAGCTGGGTTGTCTTGCCACTGCCGGTCTCACCAACAACGATCACCACCTGGTGACTGCGCATCGCCTCCATGATCTCCTCGCGGCGCCGGGCCACGGGGAGGTCTGGGTAGTTGATCTGTGGAAGCTCGCTCACGGCGCCATGCTGGACACATTTGGCCATCACTAAAAGTGAGAAAACAGGCTCTCCGGCTTCATTGTGTCCATTTGATATAGCGTATGCGCCTGAGTTACTCCTTGATTCCGCACTTTGCACGGGCAAGGTTCTCGGCGTGCAGAACAACAGCAGCGAAAACATGGACTTTGGGCAGGCCATTGCCAATGCAGGCGCTGTCCTCATCGACTTCGATGGCGTAATCATCGATAGCGAGTGGCCCATTTTTCAGTCATGGCTCAGAGTCTTCCAGCAAGAGGGGCACGAGCTCTCGCAGCGCGACTATGTTCGCTGCATCGGCTCGGATTTCGACACCTGGTCACCACCGGATTATCTCGAAGAACTCACCGGCGCGACCTTTGATTGGGACAGGATTAACGCTGAGCGTCAGGAAGAAATCATGCGTGACCTCAAGGATACGCAACCCATGGCGGGAGCGGCGGAATTACTCAAGTTGCTCGAGCATTCACTCTCAGCCATTGTATCGAGCTCCACCCGTCAGTGGGTAGACAGCTGGATGCATGAGCTCGAGCTGATGCCCCTGGTCAACACCACCGTCTGCCGGGGGGATGCACCCAGGATCAAGCCTGCCCCCGACCTTTTTCTCGAGGCCGCGAGGCAATTGGATGTTCAGCCAAGTGAGTGCATTGTCATCGAGGATTCTCACAATGGCATGCATGCCGCACAGGCAGCGGGAATGAAAGTCGTTGCTGTCCCCAACCGGCTCACCAACATACTGGATTTCAGCACTGCAGAGTGGCGTGCCGGATCACTGGCCGAGATTGTCGCAGCCTGCGTTGAGCTCCCCAGATCCTAACCTGTGGTTCTGAGTCCACTCGCGATCGCGTTGACAGAAAACTGAAGGGAATTAAGCAGGACCGCCGTCTCCTCCTCGTTATCATTCCTCATGGCTTCACGCCACTCACCGAGCAAGCGGATTTGCTGCTGGTGAAGAAGATAGAGTGAAAACTCCCGGGTCTCCAAGGTGCGCAACATCCTGGGCCTGCGTTCCTCAAAAGGAGAACCAAAGACCTCGTTAATCATCTTCCCCGTCAATTCAAATTCCTCGGTGATCTTGGTCTGGAAAAAATTGCGCAGCTTCTTGTCTTGCACCAGATCGGCATACCCGTTCATGAGCTTGAGGTCCGCACTGGCCAGATTGGTTTCCACATTGGTGAGCAAATAGCGCAGGAAAGGAGTCGTCTCGATCATTGTTTTGAGCTCGGCAAACTGCGCCTCGTTCTCCGATTTAAGTTTCTGCAGGGCGGCTCCAACGCCATACCAACCGGGCAGGTAGTATCTGGCCTGAGTCCAGCTGAACACCCAGGGAATGGCCCGAAGGTCATCAAGACTGGCACTACCTGTCCTGCGCGCAGGGCGGGAGCCAAAACGGCCATGCTCGAGAGCATCAATGGGTGTCGCCTGGCGATAGAACTCGATAAAGCCGGGCGCCTCAATGAGCTCACGATAGCTTTCACGGCTCGCTGCGGAGAGCCAATCCATGATCTCGCAATATTTTGGATCACCCAGAGCGAGGGCGTCTTTCTCTTTGCTGTTAAAGAGGGTCACCCCGGCGGCACCAGCGACAAGTGATTCAATATTGTAGGTTGCACTGGACAGATGAGAATATTTTCTTGGAATGACTTCTCCCTGCTCCGTCACCCGCATCGCACCATTGAGGCTGCCATGAGGCAGGGAACGCAAAAACCATTTCACCGGACCGGCACCACGGCTAATGGTACCACCACGGCCATGAAAGAACTCACAACGAGCTCCCGCCTCGCTACAGGCTTCGGTGATTTGTGCCTGCGCTTTCTGAAGTGACCACTGGCCAGACAAGAGCCCACTGTCTTTGTTGCTATCACTGTAACCAACCATCACCGCCATGGTAGGGGAACCACCATCACCAAGAGTGTAGTGGCCCTTGGGAGCGGTGGAAAAATAGGACCTCACGATCTCACCGCCACGGTCGAGGTCATCACCCGTTTCGAAAAGGGGGCAGGCAGGAATACGGCTCAGCCACATGCCATTCTTCCACTCCGCCATTTGACCCTCACGAGCCAGCAAATGCACGAGGAGCAGATCCGAAACTCTCCTGGTCATGCTGACAATGTAGAGACCAAAGCACGCCTTTCCGTATTTGCGAACATGTCGGCGTAATACCTTGAGGCAGTCCATCACCTTGCCTATTTCGCTCTCAGGGTCAGCCTTCCATGGTCGCCATGGACGCTCGTTTCTCAACTCGGAAAGGATAAACTCAATCCGCTGCTCTTCGCTCCAGGAGCTGTAGTTTGCTGCGTCCTCAATACCGACTATTTCGAGCATTTGAGTGGCAGCCATATCGTGGAATGGAGAATTCTGACGAATATCCAGTGATGCCAGATGGAATCCGAATACCTCAACAAGCCTGCGCAGTGGACGGATGACACTGAGTGATGTGGTGTGCGCTCCCACCTCATTGAGTGTCTGCTCCATCAGGTCTAGGTCAGCCTCATAGTGCTTGGCCCGCACATAAGGGGCGTGATTGCTGTCAATGAGCTTCTCACGCATGAGATAACAGAGGCAACGCCAGGGCTCCCGGGAGTGAATCGCTGCAATCGCCTGACCCTGATTACCTTGCTCGCTGACAAGCTCTTCTACTCGCCGGCTTAGGGCCTTTGGCACTTGGGCAGAGGCTGGTGACAGGGTCAGAACATCGGCCGCACTGCGTATGGCTTTGGCGTGAATACGCAGGGCGTGTTTTCTCAGTCTGCGCAACGTATCGGCAGTGACGTCCGCAGTGACCAGCGGGTGACCGTCGCGGTCACCACCCACCCAGGTGCCAAATTGCAATTGCGGGTAGGCAGACTCTTTACGCAGCAGGGAGACATCCCAGCCAACATTGGCCCAAGCTGCCTCAAGGGATGCATCGAGTTTGGCGATCACCGAGGGAAACACATCACGCAAATAATAGATCGTATTCCTCAGTTCACCAACAATGCTGGGGCGCGAGGCGTGAATCTCGCCGGTGTGCCAAAGGGTCTCGAGCCCGACTTTGATCGAATCCATCACTGAGGAGAGACTTAAGGGATCATCCAGACTACGGTCCCAGCGCACCAAATCCTTGTAAATGGCAAGGTGCCTCTCGCGCACCGTGTGGCGCTTTGCCTCTGTCGGGTGTGCTGTCAGCACCGGGGTTACCTTGATGCCCTTGAGCCCCTCGATAACCTCCTCCTGACTGAAACCAGCTTTGTGCAGCGCTGCAATCACGCTACCCCACATGCCCCGTTCCGCGGCAACACCAAAGTCCCTTCTGCGCCTTTGCCGGACAACCGTCGCTGTGCGCTCCTCCACAATGTTGAGGATTTCAAAGCACACCGCCTGCAGTTGTGCCATGGTGGCCATCTCGCCCACATCCATGGGTCGTAACACTATCTGCTTTTCTCTCCAGGGAATACTGTCGGTGAAGTCAATCTCCTCTGCCAGCACCTCGGCCAAGCTGTCCATCAAGGTGCGCAAGCGCTGACGCAGGTCCAGGAAACCTTGCTGGCGATAATCCTTGTTTGCGTCATCGAGGCTTTTGTTTGGCTCTTCAGTAGCAATGTTCGCGTCAATAGTGTCCACGACCAAGACCTAATGATCACAGGGCACCCTGTCGAGTAAGATCCTGTGTCCAGCGAGTCATGTTACCAGTTGAGGTGCTTGAGGGTTGTGGACCCGTCGTGGATGATGTAGAAGCTCGTGAGCGATGATATCATTTGCAGAAGCAGCAGGCACGCACCGTGCACCGGGCGAACTGGTCAAGGAGATGGAGGAGATGTTCTCCACCGGTGGCGGCCTGTCCGCTTCACCTGATTTTGAGTATCGGCCGCAGCAGCAGCAAATGGCCATGGCAGTTGCTGAAGCTCTCGACCAGCGCCAGATTCTATGTGCCGAGGCAGGCACGGGGGTGGGTAAATCATTAGCCTACCTGATCCCTGCTGCCAAATTCGCCCTGGAGACGGGAAGAAAAGCCATCATCTCCACACACACCATCAATCTTCAGGAGCAGCTCATCAGCAAGGACATCCCCCTGGCTAACAAGATTCTTGGCGGGGGGCTGCACGCAGCCCTTCTCAAGGGGCGGGGCAACTATGTGTGCCCTCTGAGGCTCAGACGTGCCATGGATCAGGCAGGTGATTTGTTCAGCACGAGCGAATCGGAGGAAATGAAGGCGATCTGGGACTGGGCCGAGGGCACGAAAGATGGCACCAAGAGCGATCTGGATTTCATTCCCACACCGAAAGTCTGGGCGCAAGTATGCAGTGACGGCGCCGTCTGCACCCAGCGGACCTGTGGCCGCAACGGGAATTGCTTCTACCAGCTTGCACGCAAGGAGGCAGAGGCAGCCAACGTCATCGTGGTAAACCACACCCTGTTTTTTTCCCTTTTTGTACTCAGTGAACTCCCCGAGGATGATCTTGGTTACCTCTTTGCAGATGACTTCGTTATTTTTGATGAAGCTCACACTCTGGAGCATGTGGCAGCCACCCAGTTGGGACTGAGACAGAGCCATGCGGGACTCAAGTTTGAGGTGCAGCGCCTCTATAACCCAAAAAATCGTAAAGGCTTGCTGCGCGCGCTGCGCCACGCCGGCTCGATAAAAGCCGCAGAGAGTGTCTTGGACGCTGCGGATGATTTCTACGAGAGCATCCAACAGGAAGTTGAATTTGGCAAATTCAGCAAGGAATACCGGGTTCGCAAACCGGACTTTGTAGAGAATGTTCTGGCCGAACCACTGCGCCGATTGTGGACGGAGGTGGAACACGCGGCAGATGGTCTGGAAAACGACTCTCCGGCGAAGTCAGAGTTGATGGATGGTGCCCGCCGCATGCGAGACATCCATGCCGGAATCAGGATATTTCTCGATCAGGAAGAGGATGACAGTGTTTACTGGGTGGAAAAAGGGGGGCGTGACGGAGACATGCTCAGCATTCACTCTGCACCAATCTGTGTCGCTGATCGCCTGAGACGGATGATGTTTGGACCCGGCCGAACCTGCGTGATGACCAGCGCTACACTGAGCACTGGTGACAACGAGCTTGATTACTTCAAGAAAAGGGTCGGGGCAGAAAGTGCTGCCAGCATCAAAATTGGCAGCCCTTTTAATTATAAGGAACAGATGCAAATCTACGTCATCAAGTCCATGCCTGATCCAAGCAGCGATGACTACGAGGACGCCCTGATCCACTGGATTGGACGCGTGCTCACATACACCGAGGGCAAGGCTTTCGTCTTGTTTACAAGTTACCGGCTCATGCACAGGGTGGCGGAGGCTCTGGAGGATTTCTTTGATGACCATGGTTGGCGTCTTCTGCTTCAGGGTGATGGCATGGCGCGGCACAAGATGATCGAGATTTTCCGCGAGGATACTAACAGTGTTCTTTTTGGCACAGATAGTTTTTGGGCTGGGGTTGATGTTCCGGGAGAAGCTCTCTCCAACGTCATTGTCACACGGTTACCTTTTGCCGTGCCCGATCATCCACTGGTTGCCTCCAAACTCGAGGCCATTGAAGCCAAGGGAGGAAATTCCTTTGTGGAGTATTCCGTACCCGAGGCTGTGTTAAAACTGCGTCAGGGTGTGGGACGCCTGATCCGCACAGCCAAAGACAGTGGCCTTGTGGTTTTGCTCGATAACCGCGTTATCAACAAGCCCTACGGCAAGACCTTTCTTAACGCCCTACCCGATGCTCCCATCAAGATCGTCACCGAGAAGGCGAAATAGCCAGCTCGTTACCCAAGGTCTTCAATCCGGAACACGACAGGTCTTGAGTTCACGCAACTGAGAGCCTCGACTTTTTTGAGCGTCTCCTTGAGCAGACCAAAACGGCAGGTATGGAGCTGAAAGACCATATCAACAAATTCTGCATCCGGCTCATCCGGGTGCACGGGCGAGTGGGTGCCGGAAATGCCGATGCCCGCATCTGCCAACAGATTCGCTATCTGGGCGACCACTCCCGGCTGATCATTGACATCAAAACGCACATAATAGGGTGTCTCCGTATCCTCGATACTGATGATGTCACCCTGCTCCTGATAAGGAAGGAAACCGCGGTGGCTGCCCTCATGCCCCAGGCCAAGTGCCGCCTCAACGATGTCGGCAACCACTGAGGATGCTGTAGGGTCCTTGCCGGCCCCCCGTCCGTAGAACAGAGAGTCACCAGCAGCATCACCACGCACCGCAACCGCGTTGAACACTCCGTTGACACTGGAGAGAATATGACTTTGCGGAATAAATGACGGCTGGGTGCGTATTTCGACATGCCCCTTGGCATGCTCACGCACCACGCATAGCAGCTTCACGACAAATCCAAGTCGCTTGGCAAAGTCAATATCGATCGCGCGCACCCTCTCAATGCCGCGCACGTAAACCTGCTTTGGATCCACTGTGAATCCATAGGCAAGTGTTGCCAAAAGGATTGCCTTGTGAGCTGCGTCCCAACCGTTGACATCGAGAGTCGGATCGGCCTCGGCGTAACCCAGCTGTTGGGCTTCCCCCAATGCCTCCTCATAGCCAAGACCAGCTTCTGTCATCCGCTCCAGTATGTAATTCGATGTGCCGTTGATAATACCCACCATCGACTGAATGCGGTTACCCACAAAGCTCTCTTGCACGGTCTTAATAATAGGTATGCCCCCGGCAACAGCTGCTTCAAAGTGAATCGGCGTGTTAAATTCATTGGAGAGAGCAAAGAGCTCCTGGCCTCGTTCAGCGAGCAGGGCCTTGTTACCTGTGACCACCGGCTTACTGGCCCGCAGTGCAGCAGCGACAATGTCAAAGGCGGTCTCGGTTCCGCCGATAAGCTCGACCACGATGTCAACCTGGGGATCGTTGACGACCTCTTTCCAGTCCGTCGTGAACTTTTCCTCCGGAACCTCCACGAGCCTGGCCTTCCCGATATCACGCACTGCAATGCGCACGATCTCCACCTCCACACCACTACGATCCGAAATAAGCTCAGCGTTGCGCACCAGGGTCTCCCACACTCCAGTACCTACAGTTCCGAATCCCGCGAGTCCTATACCCAGTGATTTATGTGAATCGTTGCTCATGAAGATATCCGCTCCTTTGGCTGCACCTGTTCTGTATGATGAATCAGTGATCAAAAAGAGTAAAATGCATCATTGCAGAAATAATCCAGCCCGTGAATACAGAGCGATTGTTTCCTTGTCCTTACCCGCCATACCTCAAACAGACGCATTGACAAACAAGGCTCACGTATGTGACTACTGGTTGCGTATGTCTGACCGCACGGTTTCCATTCCGCAAACCCCCCTCGTGGTAGGGTCTGTGCAGAGCCTCGATGAACTGGCCTGTCTCCAACCCACGGAGCTTCATGGCCTGTGTGATCTTCTCGAGGTCCGCCTCGATGGCATATCCCCCGGCAAGGAAGATGCCCTTAAGGCCGAACTCGACCGGCTTGGCGAGTTTCCGCTGCTTTTCACTGCCCGCTGTGCCAGTGAGGGCGGTCTCGCTGAGCTCGGCGATCAACAACGCGCCGGACTACTCCTTGACATGTCAGACAGGGCCACCTGGATCGATGTTGAGCTCGCCTCATGCGCCGAAATGACGGAAACGATTCACCAGATCAGGTCAAGAGGAGTGGGCTTGATATTATCGCACCATAATTTCGGGATGACCCCGGAGAGTGCGGAGCTACAAAACCTTGTTGAGCTCGGCAAGGAGGCAGACATTGTCAAACTCGCGTTCCACCACAACCACCTCAGTGATTTGCTGCGGTGCGTGGAGATTCTCCATAACAATGACCGCCCAATGTCCATCATGGGCATGGGCAAGCTCGCACCCGTGTCACGTCTGCTCTATGCACAGCATGGTTCTCTATTGAACTACGGCTACCTTGGCACATCACCAACCGCACCGGGGCAGTGGCCTGCCAAGCTTTTGCGAGAGGCAATCTCGAATCTGGAGCAGGTGAACTAAACGGCTTTAGTCGCGCCCGTAGACCTGCACAGGCCCCACTCCCGGGCCACCCTGGACACTGCGCAACTTGGATACCGCTTTTTTGATAGCCTCCACGGCCTTGTCAATCTCCTCCGCAGTGGTGAAAATGGACAAGGAGAGACGCAGGCTGCTCTTGGCCTGCTCAGCGGAGATTCCCATTGCCGTCTGTACGTGAGATGGCTGCTGCTTACCCGTCATGCACGCACTTCCCGCGGAGCACTGAACCCCATACTCGTCGAGGAGAATCAGCAGCCCGGCGGCCTCACAGCCGCCAAAGGAAATGTGGCTGGTGTTTGCGGTGCGATACTCCCGGGAGCCATTGACCTCAATATCATCCAGCTCCGCCAGAAGACGTTGCTCGAGATGATCCCTCAAAGCTGCCACACCCGCATGCTCATCCGCATCGAGACGCTGCTTCATAAGCTCGGCTGCCTTGCCGAGAGCCACGATACCGGCAACATTTTCTGTGCCGCTGCGCCTTCCCCCCTCCTGGCCTCCTCCACGCAGCATGGGTTCAAACCTGAGCCCCTCCCGAATGTAGAGCGCACCCACACCTTTGGGGGCGTGAAACTTATGACCTGAAATCGAGAGGTAGTCGACGGGCACATCCCTCACATTCACCGGGGTTTTGCCCACCGCCTGGATGGCATCTGTGTGGAATGCGACTCCGGCCTCACGCGCCAGCTGGCATGCCTCTGCAACTGGCTGGATAACTCCGGTCTCATTGTTGGCCCACATCACAGAGGCCATTAAGGTGTTGCCGGCGGCAAGGGCCCTTTTGAAACCATCAAGTGAGAGACGTCCATCACGCCCGACTGCCACCTTTTCCACTTCAAGTGCA
Organism: Akkermansiaceae bacterium; assembly: GCA_049632765.1. Classification (GTDB taxonomy): domain Bacteria; phylum Verrucomicrobiota; class Verrucomicrobiia; order Verrucomicrobiales; family Akkermansiaceae; genus Oceaniferula. The sequence continues at coordinate 10,945 of JBNACB010000003.1, forward strand.
TACTGGCCGGACAGATACTCGGCATGGCGCAGAATAGCACTGTGTTCGATCTCGCTGGTGACAATCTTCTGGCTGCCCACAGCGGTGGCTGCAAGAAAGGAGAGCACGGCATTGTTTGACTCCGTACCACAGCCAGTGAATACAATTTCTGTTGGCTTGGCGTGAATCAATGCGGCGACCTGCTCGTGCGCAACCTCAAGGGCCTTGCGCACCACCTTGGCGGCTCGATAACCACTGGAGGGATTATACCATTGGTCTGTGAGAAAAGGCATCATTGCCTCCAGAACCTCGGGATGAACCCTTGTCGTGGCGTTGGAGTCGAGGTAAATCACAGCCAATTACTACCCCGCAGATGTTATCACCGCAAGCCGTGATCTCACATGCATGAATCCGCAGACAGATAAAAACAACAGCTTTCCGTCACAGGAAACCTTGACCTTGAGAAACGATGTGTCTAAAAGCCGGCCACAGATTTGGGCATTCCGCCCAGGCAACCCACCAAACCAATGACTCGTACATCCATCGAAGCCTGCTCCAAAGCCTTTGTCATCCTCCTGTTTTTGGTATTTCTTTACTCGGTATACAAGGTTGCCGAGATGATCGGCTGGGTATGAGTTCATAGGCTCATGCATCGACGCATGCATGAAAACCACGTGCTACGCCACGGGTAAATAGCCAGGGCAGGTGTCATTGCAGACCTAGCCTTCCTCAATGAGATTGAGCATCTTGATGGTTGCCTGAATGGCTGCCTCGGTCTGGTCCGCATCCAGCCCCCTGGTCTTGAATTTCTTACCCTTGAAATCCCACAGGATAGTCGCTTCCACGAGGGCATCGGTGTGCCCTCCCGGGGGAATGTGCACGGAATAGTCCTCCAGTGAGGGGTGCTCCTTACCCAATCTGCTGTAGATGTTCCATAGGGCACGCACAAAGGCATTGTATTGACCATCACCAGTGCTTGTCTCCTGATAAAATTCCCCCTTGATCCTCAGGCGCACAGTAGCGACGGGATTCAACCCCTGAGTCAGGGAGAGAGAATAATTCACCACCTCAATATCCTGTGACTTGGAATGCTCCCCAAGGACATCGGCAATGATGAAGGGAAGGTCCTCCTTGGTGACTCGCTCCTTTTTGTCACCCAGCTCAATGATCCTGTCAGTGACACGTTTCATGTCATCGTGATTGAGGCTAATGCCGAGCTCTTCGAGGTTTTTCTGAATGTTCGCCTTGCCAGAGGTCTTGCCCAACGCGTACTCGCGCGTGCGTCCGAAACGCTCAGGCAGCAAGTCGTTGTAGTAAAGTTTGCTCTTGGAGTCTCCATCCGCGTGAATACCTGCGGTCTGGGTAAAGACAAATTCTCCAATCACCGGCTTGTTGGCCGGGACCCTGACTCCCGAGTATGTCTCAACAATACGACTGATTTTGTTAATCGATGATTCATCGATATTGGTACTCAGTTTAAGCTGATCGTGAATCACACCCACGACACTGGAGAGCGGTACATTGCCTGCTCGCTCGCCCATGCCGTTGACCGTCACATGCACCCCGTGAATGCCAGCTTTGAGCGCGCTGAATACGTTCGCCGCCGCGAGGTCGTAGTCATTGTGAGCATGGAAATCAAATCTCAGCGTCGGATAACGCTCCACCATCTGGTGGCAGAAGTCGTAGGCTTGATCCGGATTTAGAATGCCAAGCGTGTCGGGCAGCATGAAGCGCTTGATCGGGGTGTCCATGAGGCCCTCCACCAGTGCGTGCACATAGTCAGGCGAATGAATCATGCCATTGGACCAGTCTTCAAGGTAGATGTTCACGTCAACATCGCATGAACCTGCATAATCGATCACCTCCAGAATGTCCTTGAGATGCTGCTCGGGGGACTTGCCAAGCTGCAGTTCAACATGACGCTGGGAGCCTTTGGCCAGCAAGTTAATCACCCTGCCTCCTGCCTTGGCAATCCAGTCCACCGACGTCTTTCCGTCAACAAAACCCAGCACCTCGATCGCGCTGAGCATGTCATTTTCCTTGGCCCACTGGGTGATCGCCTGGACGCACTCAAACTCACCTTTGGATACACGTGCCGATGCAACCTCGATACGATCCACCTTCACGTTCTGCAGCAGGATCTTGGCCATGCTGAGTTTCTCGTACGCGGAAAAGGAGACCCCGGATGTCTGCTCGCCATCGCGGAGCGTGGTGTCCATGATTTCTATGTTCATGCCTCGGCTCGGTGGGTGGTTCGTCTCAACGCCTCACTGACGTGTTCGGGCGTGAGGGTAGCTGTCTTCCCTCTCAGATCAAAGACAAATACCAGCTAACTTACTGCTCGTCCTGATAGGGCAATATACGCCCAATATCAACACTGGCTGAAAGCCAGTTGAGAAGCTTGTCTACGTCCGCGCTATCGCCACGGATAGCTTCCAAAGCGCCCCAGTCAATATGCGGACGGGATCTGGCCATGGCTACACGGGTCACATCCAGCCTCTCCATGAGGGCCTCGGTCTCACGCGGGTGGGCATTCATGATATTTGCCGGGCGTGGCAGGTCATCGAGAATTTCAGCGGTCAATCCGAAGGTTGTCACTCCAATGCCAAAATTTGAGCTCAGCAAGCGAATGGAGTCAGCCAGAGCCTCATCCTCGATAGGTGCAGCATAGATCAACTCCCCTCCCTGGGCCCAGACAGACGCGCTGAGTGTCTGAAAGAAATCCTCACGAAAACTATGGTGAGTCGGCATGATTCTCAGCCTGGCTGCATGCAATCGAAACGGAGGCAAGCCGAGCTGGGTCTTGAACTTCATCACTGTGCGGGCCTGCTCGACCTCGTCACCGTTATCCCAGTCGACCATGATCATTTCGGGAAATTTCCAGAGGTTGCCGATGGGCGCATCTGCGCTGAAAGGCTCCCTGAAGGCGAAGGGAAATCGCCCGTTGACATCACACCACCTGTTGACGATAGCGCGAAACTTACGAATGCGCATCATCGCATGATCCACCTCCTCGTGGTTTCCCTCCATGTCATCGAGGCGGCCCTGATACTGGGAAAAAATCTCCTGCGCAGTGGAAAGCGCGGGCACGGCTGCCGTACGGCGGTAATAACCTTGTCCCTTCTCCACCTTCGCAATCGGCGAGGTTGGATCGCAGGACATGATGGAAAAATGATACCTCAAAGAAGCATCTGAATAATTGCCTTCCAACTTCATCCGGAGCAAACGGATAAGCTCTGTTCCCTTGATCGCCTCCTTGGGATTGGCGGGCAAATAATCGGTTAAAACGTCAGTCAGTTGGCGGCGTAGGCTCATGATGTTGAATGCGTGAGGAGGGTCTTGTGGCGAAAAACGCGATAGTGCATATCCAATCCAGATGCCATCTCTGGCTCAAGCATGATTTTGCCATTTTGGACGAAAAGTTACATTTTGTGAATAACTCTGTTGCCCTCATCGTCTAGAGGGTTACACATTACATCATCTGACGATGCTTACATTTTCACCAAATGCGAAAACCTTCACCCGCCCTATAACAGGCATGGTTGCTGCATTCATCACCTTGGCAACCATCACCGCACCCATCGCATGTGCGGAAGTCAGTGCCGAGAAACTCCTGGAAGGCGTCCGCCTATCCACCACCCTGCAACACGGAAAGCTCGACGGCTACATTCGCAAGGACGGCAAGCGCACACCGCTCTCCCTGCACTTGCGCGGCGAGGACATCACATTTCAATTCCACACCGACAACACCTGGAGCGGCTTCCACATGCAACTCAGGGATGGCAACGCCAGACTCTACGAGACCGAACAGGGCAAAGCCAAACCCTTCCCCAAAGATAAGATTAGTGATGCCATCATTGAGAGTGATGTGACCTATGAGGACCTGTCCCTGAGATTTCTTTACTGGAAGGACGCCACCGTCGAGGGAGAGGAAAAGATCAAAATGCAGCCATGCTACAAACTGCGTCTTGTCAATCCCGGCAATGACGGTCGATACCGACTGGTCTATGTCTGGGTGCACCAGAAGTATGGTGCCCTGATGCAGGTTGCCGGATACGATGCCGGGGGCAAGCTGCTCAAGCGCTTTCATGTGACTGAGCTGATGACCGTGGACAAGGTTCAGACTTTAAAGAAAATGAATGTGGAAACCTACAAGCCAGGCACCAATAAAGTGACAGGTATCACCTACTTGGAATTCAAGGAGCCGGCAAAGGCCAAGCGCCGTGGCTTGTAACGAACCAACTATCTCGTCATGACCTCCTGATAGGCCTTGTGTGTGTGAGAGAGAATGTCGTGAATGCGCTCTTTTTCACGGCTACTCAAACTGGGCAGATCTTCAAAATTTGCATCTCCGGTGAGTAGCGAGTGTAATTTTTCCAATACTCCCGTCTTAATCTCCTCCGGCAGATGAGCGAACGCCTTGCTATGAATCATGTAACTGCAGCGGTATTTGAACAGCCGCTTCTCCAGACGCAGGTCGCGCAATGAGCGCCCGTCATACCTGACCCCCTGCCCGGTGAAAGATTCCTGGTAGGCAGCCGAGCCTTGGATTCCATCTTCCGGAAGCCTGACTTCATCTGCAAACAAGAGCACCTTCAATACCAGGTCTACGTAACCCCTGATCTGTTTTTGCCTGGCAGGTGAGACAACATTCTGTTCGCTACCCCTGATGGCCTTGTTGAGATACAGACTTCGGCGGTAACCCATGTTCACCGCCGAGAGCGTATTATGCACCTCAATCTGATGTTCCATGATCATCAGTGCAAGAATGTCACTGGTGTCTCTGAGGTGTTTACGGGTGTCAAAGTAAGCACCGAGATCCGATACGTTGTGACCACGGCCCGCATCATACCCTAGCTGACCGGACTCAGATCTGGTGACCCACTTATTTCCCATGTGTCGGCTATTGCCATGTGAACCAGTAACATACCAGCCACCCCAGCGATCAGGCAAGGGGCTTGCCGGAGTGGTAAGTGACGAACCCCATGAAAGCACAGTCTGCCCATCCTTTTCGGTGAATACCGATCTGACCAGCAGGCCCGGGGTATTCATCGTATTTGATGAAGCGTGGCAGCTCAAGCACTGCTGATCGCGTACAAACCCGTGTTTTTCCCCAGCTTGGTTGGCATTGAAGCTGTAGAACATCATTCCGGTTGGGTCATCACAGGCAATCACCTCAATCAATCCACCCGGCACATAGCCCACATAGAAGTCATCGTTAAAATAGATGGCGCGAGGGTTTGTTGGCGAAATCATACCGCGCTGGAGGCTGGTCTTGGAAAAAACCAGCACTTGGGAGGATACCGGCACCCCCAATCTATCCAGCAGCGAATGCAGCACCTCTTTGGGAGATTCTCCAGACAGTTGAACACTCCCTGCTGCCATTGCTGCCTGTATATCGGTGATTGCATTTCTGTCTCTAGACTTACTGTATTGCACCGGGGCCAATTCGTAGTCCGGCTTGGACTGGGCATGGGCGTCGTCAGCGCACAGCATGATGGTTATCACCATCCCCCACACCCAGCAAAGCATGCCCGCGACTTTCCTCAATGCCCCACTGTGCGCAGATTGCTCCATAAGCTCACTGATGCATACGATTTGTACATATCATTTTTTCCATTCCATTTCTCCATTCAACCCGACTTGCCATAATAGGGTAAATATTCCATTGGATTTTCCAATTCTCAAATTACCATGCAAATCAGTTCTCCAATTCTAGAATCACCATGCCAATTTGGATTCCTCCCGTTATCGCATTTCTCGCTGGCTCTATCCCATTTGGCCTGATCATTGCCCGGGCCAAAGGAGTCAACATCCGTGAACACGGATCAGGCAACATTGGAGCGACCAACGTGCTGCGCGTTGTCGGCAAGCCTTACGGCATTGCCTGCCTCATCCTCGATCTTCTCAAGGGCCTCGTCCCCACTATTCTTGGAATCAGCATCATCACATACGCCGGCGCAAACAACCCGATGACACTGCACGCTCTGGATAACCATGCCATTGAGCTGGACCAGAACAAGGCTCAGATGCTCCACATTCTGACCGCTCTCGCCACAATTCTGGGTCACAACTACTCTCCCTGGATTGGCTTCAAGGGTGGCAAGGGCATTGCGACGTCAGGAGGCGCCCTGCTTGCGCTGATGCCGGTCGCGGTTCTCATCCTCATCGGAGTATGGATTGTCCTCTACTATACAACCAAATACGTTTCCATTGCCAGTATGGGTGCCGCCCTGTGCCTGCCGCTATTGATGATTCTGGGCTCCTGGTATCACAACAAACTTGCGGACGGGACTTGGAACAAGTCCCTGTTTGCATTTTGCATCGTCATTGCCCTGCTCGCAGTGTGGAGGCATCGATCTAACATCAAGGCTCTCATTGCAGGCACTGAACACCAATTTTCTAAAAAGAATAAATGATCACACGCGCAGCCATTCTTGGAACCGGATCATGGGGTACCTCCCTTGCCTGCCTGTTGGCCAACAAGCTCGATGAGGTTTGCCTCATCGGCAGAAATCAGAAGACGGTCGATGAGATCAATGATCAGCACTCAAACCATCACTACATACCCAATCTGAGTCTTGCACCCAATATTGTGGCAACCACCGACATGAAGCGGGCCAGTGACTATCCGCTCATCCTGTTTGTGGTGCCCACCTCAGCGACAGAAACCACGTCCCAACAGCTCGCCAGCATAGGCATACCCAAGCAGGCCATTCTTGTCTCATGCGCCAAGGGTATTTCAAGTGATGGTGAGCGCATGAGCCAAATCATCCATCGCCACTTGCCTGACAATCCACTGGCTGTTCTATCGGGGCCCAATCATGCTGAAGAGGTATCACGCAACCTGGCAACCTGCGCGGTCATTGGAGCAGAGGACAGGCAACTGCGCGAGCAACTGCAGGATGTTTTCAACTGCAACTTTTTCCGCTGTTACACGAGCGATGACATTGCCGGCATTGAACTCGGCGGAGCGATCAAGAATGTTTTCAGTATTGCCGCAGGTATTGCCGACGGGATCGGCCTCGGCGACAACGCCATCGCGGCACTTGTGACCCGTGGCCTTGCGGAAATGACCCGGCTGGGCACCGCGCTAGGCGGCCGGATGGAGACCTTTATCGGGCTCTCGGGTGTCGGTGACTTGATGGCCACTTGTTACTCCCCTCACTCCCGCAATAATCGCGTTGGCAAGGCCCTCGGGAAGGGAGGCAAACTCGATGACATCATCGCTAATCTCGGCATGGTTGCAGAGGGGGTGCCCAATACAAAATCGATCTATGATGCGGGGCACAAGGCGGGTGTTCGCATTCCACTCATCGATGCCGTCTACCAGATTCTCTACGAGAACAAATCAGCAGTCACGGCACTGGAGGAGCTCCTCACCAGAGACGCCAGGCCGGAAACAGATTAACCCGCCTCCTTCAAAGGCGAAGATGGAGCTCACATCCATGAATACCAAGACACTTGCGGAAGGAACTTTTCTCGGGCTCTATGCCAATGGTCATTGGGAATACGCGGCAAGAACCAACAGCACCGGTGCCGTTGGGGTGTTGCCTATCACAGACAACGAAGAAATTATCCTTGTTGAGCAATTCCGCATCCCGGTTGCGAATCGGGTTATTGAAATCCCGGCAGGTATCGCGGGTGACGAGGATGCCTTTTCTGATGAATCGCTGGCGGACACGGCGGCCCGTGAGCTTCTCGAGGAGACGGGCTACCGTGCAAGACAGGTAACCCCCCTGATGGCGAGCCCTACTTCCGCGGGCATGACCACGGAGATGGTCAGCCTCTTTGTTGCCACGGGACTCACCCGGGAACACGAGGGCGGAGGCACCCACCATGAGGATATTGTGGTACACAAAATAGCACTCAATGAGCTTGATATCTGGCTGAGCCAGCAACAGACAAATGGCTTGCTAGTGGATTTGAAAATCCACGCTTGTCTCTATTTGGCCAGACAGCAAGGTTTCATCAGATCATGATAGCAACTACCCGGTAATGCACATGGATAGATTTGGTGGCATTCAGCGACTTTACGGCAAAACCGCGATGAAAAAGTTCCAGCGCGCGCATGTCTGCGTCGTCGGCATTGGCGGCGTGGGCTCCTGGTGTGTCGAAGCTCTCGCCAGGTCCGGCATCGGCCGGATCACCATGATTGATCTTGATGAAATCTGCGTCAGCAACATCAACCGCCAGCTCCATGCCATGGATGGTGAGATCGGCCGGCAAAAAACCACAGCCATGGCCAGCCGTGTCAAAGCCATCAATCCTGACTGCGAGGTGTTGTGCTTGGAAACCTTCTTTGGCGAGAACAATGCTGATGAAATTCTTGGAGCGGATTACGATTACCTCATTGATGCCATTGATCACGCCAAGGCCAAATCCCTGTTGGTAGCCTCATGCAAGCAGCAAGGTATTCCACTCATCTCTTGTGGCGGCGCTGGCGGGTTGCGGGACCCTTCTCAAATACAGATTGATGACCTCTCCCGCTGCTACAATGACAGCCTCATGAACAAAGTGCGCAAAAACCTGCGCAGCCAATATGGGTTCCCCCGGGGAGCCGATCCGGCAAAGAAAATCAAGGCAAGGCCCTTTGGTATCGAATGTGTTTTTTCCTCAGAGTCTCCGGTTTTTGAACAATGTGATGGTGAGGTCAGCGGACAAAAACCAACAAACGGTGATGGCAAGCCCAGTAAGCTCAACTGTGTTTCGGGATACGGCAGCATCACTCACATCACCGCGACTTTTGGACTATTTGCCGTATCCCGGTGTCTGGAAAGACTCTCGGTGTGATATTGAGGCATGAAACACCCGCTATCCACACTTGAGCTACTGAGCATATCAACCTAGCTTTTCGGCAGTTCCAAGATTCATTACTCACACTTCCCCACATGGAGTCACCAGATAACAACACCAACGGGCAAACAGATATCGGCAAACAGCTACGCAAGGCCCGTGAAAACAAGAAGTTGACTCACGCCGACGTCTTAAAGGCCACCCGTATTCCCGAAGCAACACTCACAGCACTCGAGACTAACGATTATTCCTCACTGCCAATCTCCTACGCCCGCAGTTTCCTGATACAGTATTGTGAATTTCTCGAGGTGGATGCCGGCAAATCGGTTGATGCACTTAAACCAGACGATGTCCCCATCAACATTGATGACCACAGCTATCTGCAAAGCAGTTTGGAACAAGTCAGAAAAAAGGGAGAGAGACCATCCAAGGGTCAAAATCGCAAAAGACGCAGCAAGGGTTCATCGGCTTTTCTGCCCTGGCAATGGATTACACCGGTAATGCCGGGGTTGATCATGATTCTGCTGATAAGTGCTGCGCTCATTGGGGCATGTATCTTTGCCTACCAGAAATACCTGCAAGGAGATGGCGACTCGCCAGCTACAGAGGCAAGAGTAACTAACTCAGCCAATAGTCACTCAGAGACCATCGAGACGGCCCCAGCCGATTCCACGGAATCTGAGGCGCTGCCGGCATCGAGCGAGGTGCCTCCTTTTTTTGGTCCCCTCTTCATGGATCATGTTCTTGGAGGGGCACACCGGAATTGGCATCAGGCCGAACCCTCAAGCCCCCTCGCTGATGATCTGTCTCAAGTAGAGGATTCAAGTCCCACTCTGGAGCCATCCGACCAGCCAGAGACTCCCAATGAGCCCGAAACAGACGGCGAGGAAGAGCAAGACAGCAGCCCTCCTCCCAAGGCATTACTCGTTGATGAGACGGAGGAATAGCCCGGGGCCAGATCATTCCGGAGTATGCATCGGCGCAGGCCCGCTGTTGCCAGACATCTGGGAAGGAGCATAGTTTTTAAGCGAGCTTAACTAATTTTCCCAAAAAAACAGGTCATTTTCCTGCTGCTGCGTATTCATTTTCGCTACAAGAAAGCTGCTTTTGGAGCTCTTTTTCATATCAAAATCCTTGTTAGGAATGTGCATTTGGCGGGCTTGAAGGGCTTAATTTTTTATTGATTCTAATATTTAAATTATATTAATATATAACAAATGTAGTTTATTAAGTATAAAAACTATTATTGTTGGCGAGTGGGCCGTGTCGCATAATCGACATGCTATGAAATTCACCGCCCCTCAAATTTCAGGTTTCGGAGCATCCCTTAACAGCTCTGTCACTGCGCTCATCGTGGCCATCTTTATGTTGTGCCACTCATCTGCGGAGGCCATCATTATTCTGGATACCACGAATGATGAATATCGTGATAATCAAAATGGTTATGATGCTTTCTACTTCTTGTATGATGAAAAGAAATCGAGCGCCAATTTTAATGCGGAAGCCTTTCTTGAAACTGATGCTTCTGGCAGTTCCGTTGATATCACCGCATACAATGATGGGCAGAGCACGCCCAATGTAGACAACCCATACGCATCCATTCACAGATCCCTGACCCTTGCCGAAGCTGGCGCTCTATCATACGACGATGGCAGTGGAAGTGACGACTACGTCGCCTTTTATCTCAGCGCTAATCAGCAAGGAAACTCCACCTCCAATTTTTACGGTATTGATGGCCTTGAAATCTATACTTCAGCATCATCTACCTTGAACAACATTGCTGAGGCCCGAAGTGGGAACATCGCCTACCAATTTGACTCCGGAAGAGCTGATAACGGCAACGGCAATGGCCAGCTGCAGCTTTTCTATGGTTCAGGAAACTCTAACTGGGATGTCGTTTTATATGTGCCACTGGACGCCTTCACTTTGATCAATAACGATTACCAGCAAACCTACATTCATCTTGTCCTGGACACTTATACGGATACGGCAGGTTTTGATGTATGGCAGTATGATTCCAACAATACGACATTGATTCCTGAGCCATCCAGTGCACTGTTGGTTTCACTTGGCGGTCTGTTTAGCCTTCTCAGACGCCGCAGAGCCTGATTCCAGCACTGCATTCCTATTACACAAAATACATTTACCAAGAGCAACGCAAGGCGTTGCTCTTTTTTGTTACCGGGCCTGACGGTAGAAACGCACCTTAGGCAAACCACCACAGAGCATCGTCGGTTGATGAGGCGACCAAAATACAGAGTGCATGCAGATCGTCACCAGCGCTTGCACGGTCAGAATAACCTCTCCAACGAGACAATGAATCCAGATCTAGGCGCAGTGTCAGCCTGGTATCAGCATCCCTGCTTGTGCCACCCCACTTCTCCTAGGCAGGCGCTCCAACAGCCTCTCCAGCGAGAGGATCATCATCGCTACTGGATTGACCGGAAACCGCTTTCTTCGGCACTCCCTCATCGGCTTGATTACCAGGAATGACTTTATCACTGGGAGGTGTAGGTGGGTTTTTCATCTCCCCCTTCTCCAGCAAATCAGTCACTTGCTCTGCATCCAATGTCTCGTATTCCAGCAAAGCCTCGGCAAGCAATTTGAGTTTGTCGTTATTCTCTGTGAGCAACTTTTTGGCTAGCGCATAGGCATCGTCGATGAGCCTCTTAATCTCAGCGTCAATTTTGCGGGCTGTCTCTTCTGAGTAATTTTTGGATTTTGCAATGTCACGCGCGAGGAAAACCTCCCCATCACCGTCTCCATACTCCACCATGCCAAGGTCCTCACTCATGCCCCATTCGCACACCATCTTCCGTGCAATATTGGTGGCCATACGTATGTCTCCGACCGCGCCATTGGTGACGTTGCCGAAGGTAAGTTCCTCAGCTACCCGGCCACCCATCGCGACACAGAGCTGATCCATGAGCTCCTTCTGACGGTAGGTGAACTTATCCTCCTCGGGCAGGAACATGGTCGAGCCAAGTGACGGCCCGCGAGGGATGATGGTCACCTTGTGCAGTGGGTCGGTGTTCTCTAGAAGCTCGTTGAGGATAGCATGGCCGGCCTCGTGATAGGCCGTGTTTTCTTTTTCCTTTTCACTGAGTGCCAAGCTTCGGCGCTCACGCCCCCATCTGACCTTGTCCCTCGCCTCCTCCATCTCAGCAAGCGTCACCTCGGACAGGCCTTTGCGCGCTGCCAAGAGTGCTGCTTCATTGATCAGGTTGGCCAGCTCAGCACCAGAGAATCCGGGGGTGCCACGGGCAATGATAGCAAGGTCAGCATCCGGGTCGACTTTGATTTTCTTGACGTGAACCTTGAGAATCTCCTCACGGCCATTGACGTCGGGCAGACCCACGGTGACCTGACGGTCAAAGCGTCCGGGCCGCAGCAGGGCCGGGTCCAGAACATCAGGTCGGTTGGTCGCGGCGATGATGATGACCCCAGTGCGAGTATCAAAGCCGTCCATCTCCACGAGCAGGGCATTGAGTGTCTGCTCACGCTCGTCGTGCCCGCCGCCCATTCCATGGCCTCGGTGACGGCCCACGGCATCAATTTCATCAATAAATATCAAACAAGGAGAATTCTTTTGGCCCTGTTCAAACATATCACGAACACGGCTCGCACCCACTCCCACGAACATCTCCACGAAGTCGGATCCAGAGATAGAGAAGAATGGCACGTCTGCCTCTCCTGCGATTGCCCGGGCAAGGAGGGTTTTACCAGTACCGGGAGGTCCTACCATGAGCAGGCCTTTTGGCAAGTTGCCACCCAGCTTCTGAAATTTCTTGGGGTCGCGTAAATACTCAACCACCTCGACAAGCTCATCCTTTGCTTCCTCGATACCTGCGACATCTTTGAAAGTGACCTTGTTTTTATCCATGGTCAGCAGACGCGCCTTGGACTTACCGAAGCTCATCGCCCCGCGACCGGCAGACTTCATCTGGTGGCGGAACAAGAAGAAGATGATAAGAATGATCAGGAAAATGGGGAAGATTTGGATCATGAACATTTTCATCATGCCCGAATCAGGCTGAAATGGTGCGAGATCGTTGATGAATGCCAATTCAGAATCCGTTAACTCCATGTAGTTGATATCCAACTCAAAGGGAGCAAGATCCTCGTCCTTGGTCGCAGCGGGGGCATCTGCAAATACATAACGCGTTCCCACGATACATTTGTTGTCAGAGCCACCTGCCGACAGAATTTCAAACGGCGTTTCTGGACGCTCTGAACCGGTTAAAACTTCACCTCTGGCCAACATCCTGCGCAGATCCGCCAGCGTATACAGCTCACCTGCTTGTTCAGCTGGCAGCTCAGGAACCACGCGCAGAGGAATGGGATGGCGTGCCAAAATAGCTTTTACCTCATCGTCATGAAATTCGGTGATGATGGGAATACGGAACTGCTCTTGCGGCGCGTTTTTCCGGTCCGCTACCCATGGGTCTACTTTGTAAAAAAAGCCGGTGATTCTAGGCACGGCGGCCGACTCTCCCGATTTTTTGAGCTTGAATCTGGAATCAGGGAATTTGCCCTCGCTCTTGTTGGGCAGGTCCTGACTGGTGATAATTTTACCCGAATCCACATAATCCCTGAATTGGGGATACGTCAGGCGCTCAGGCTTGCCAAAACCACTCGATTGCCACGCCATGAAGAAAATAGCCGTTGCAATCATCATCAGGATGAGGACACGCCAGTTGACTCCCCCGTTGGATGGGTTTTGGCCGGGTCCTTTGCCTGATCCAGATGGAGAAGGAGGAGGTTCGGGTGGTGATTGCTTGGACATAAGGATGGATGAAAGAATAGATGGGCGATGTATGATGCGCCACACAGGCGCGAATGCTACTAATTTAGCGCCGTATTGGAAAAAGGAAACGCTTAATTTCCGACATGTAATTTGTTTTTATAACACAGGCTGCGCTTCAAGATCGATCTAATATGACGCTTGTTGCAAGCATGAACACAGAGCAAGGGCTTTCGTGCACGGGAGCTTGTTAATTAAGCTTTTGTCATTACCATACAGGCCGTGGCAGCAGCATCTGATCATCAATCCAGCGCTCGGCGCCCTTTTGCCGGGCTCCTTGGGTGGACGGATCGTCTGCCCGGGTTCAAGAGAATCAGGCCAGCCGCCCCCAGCGGCATCAGATATGCAGGCAACCTCGTAGATGTATTTGCCTCTTTTATATCGCTGGACAACCAGGTTGACCGTGCAGAGGCGGAGGTGGCCCTTGACCTTTTACGCCATGCTTTTCCTGAAGCTGACCACCGCTGGTTGGCGCGCCGTCTTCAACGCGCTCTCCAAAAGCCCCAATCCCCAGCAACCTTGGGACGATCCCTCAGCCATGAGCTAAGTGATGTTGAAATTGTGTCGCTCGGTCTCCAACTCTACTTGCTGGTCATTGCTTCCAGCTCGGCCTTCCGCGTGCAAAGCGCGTTTACCGAGGTCATGAGAGGTCTGGGTGCCGAGAGTGTAGGCAATGCCATCCTGGCAGAAATGAATGACGCGAGCCAGCAGGTGCCCCTGCCATTTGAGAAGATATCATTCTCAGATCATCAGGATGCCGATGTCATGTTGCCCGGAGGTTTGGCAGGTTTCGCCTTTCAGGTATACCGCTCAGAGGACATTATCCTCATTCGCAACTCTGGTGAGCATCCGATTTGGATTAGTGGCAGCTCTCTTGAGCCTGGGCAAGTTCATCGACTGAGATCTCATCAGAATATCGGCTTGCCGGATTGGACTCTCTCCTCGGATGACATCAGTTTTTTCCTCAACGCATCACGCACGGGACACCGGCAATCACTCTATCTCAACGAAAACGGGTCCACGGTCACCGCAGAGCGCACCCGATCCCGCCTCAGCACGATCAAACTGGATTTCGGACTCAATGTTCATCTGGAGGCACTGGGAAAAACTGAAATCTCATTGCAATCAGGCAAAGTGATCACTCCCGGCGCCACCTACAGACTTCCCGTCTCGGAAAAACTCACGCTCGCAGGTGGTGCAGAGACCAGCCTCGAGTCCCTGCGCAAACAGGCCATGGAGACAGGCAGCCGTTTCAAAATGGATTCCGGCAGGCAGGAGTGCATTGTTTCCAACGATCCCACTGCCATCCGCCGCGGAGATGTGTTGCTCAGCTCAGGGCTTGCACGCAGGACAGTACTCAAAATCAATTACAATACACAAAGCGCTGAGGGCAACCTGAGCATTGTAAGCGCTCAACGAACCGTACTGGTCAATGGCCAGCCTGTGAGGAGCAACTGCAAGCTCGTCGACGGTTCGCTCATCAGGATCAGTGCCAGCCAGGCGGTGCGTTGCCGATTTAGTGAGGGCTTGCTCGATGAGGAGCGCGCTGTCATAAGAACGCTGGCTATCGAGAATCTGCACCATTGTTTTGGGGCGGATAAGACCGTTCTCAATAACGTGTCTTTTTCCGTCAAACGCGGAGAGATGCTCTGCATCATGGGACCCAGTGGTAGTGGCAAAAGCACCCTATTATCGGCCTTGGCAGGCCATCTTCAACCCAACCGCGGCAAAATCAGGCTGAACGGAATCTCTCTCTATGACCAGCGCAGTAAACTCATACCATTCATTGCCAGCATGCCTCAGGAAGAGGCACTCAATCCACAACTCACTGTGCGGCAACACCTCTTTCACGCATGCACGGTCAGAAGGCCCCATCTATCATCCAATGAACATTTCAAACGGGTCGAATCCATCCTTGCCGAGCTCGCCCTGCAACCACTGGCCAGACGGCAAGTCGGCTCAGCAGAGGAAAAAACGCTCAGTGGCGGTGAGCGCAGCCGCCTCAACCTAGGCCTCGATCTGGGAAGTGCGGCAGAAATTTTCCTCTTCGATGAACCCATATCGGGGCTGTCTTCCAAAGACTCAGAGCATGTAACTGAGACTCTGCACACTCTGTCCCGCGACAATATCGTGATCGCAACTGTGCACCGCCCCGGTGCCCGTGTATTACGCATGTTTGACAAGGTCCTCATGTTGGATCAGGAGGGCCGAGTCGCATTTTTCGGCACCCCTCTGGCCATGAGCCGCTATTTTTTTGATGCCTGCAAAGACCTTAACGTTCTGTCACCAGCACGACGAAGGAACCAGGAACTGGGTCATATCGATGCCGACTTCGTATTTGATGTATTGGAGACACCCCTCCATGGCAGGGCAAGCCGTGAAGGCGGGGGCGTGAGACGCTTTCCCTCAACTTTCTGGCAGGAACGTTTTGAGGGGAGCCAACTCATGGATGAGGTAACCAAAGGTGAGAACCCTGAACTGAGCAACCCCGGTGACCTTGTCTTGGATGACGATCGTATGGCAATTCCCACCCGAACACGCAGGCAACGCAGCACAGAGTGGATCCGCCTTTTCCGAACCCATCTACACCGATCACTGGTTTCCAAATTTCGAAACCGAGGCACCGTTTATAGCATCTTGCTGGAATCACCCCTCCTGGCACTGCTCATTGGCGCTACACTGCGTGCCTCACCAGAGGGCCCTTACGAATTTAGCAGCTCACTCCACCTGCCAGTGTATTTGTTCCTCACAGTCACCATCGGAATGTTTCTGGGGCTCACCAACAGCGCGACAGAAATTCTGCGTGATTCTCCCCTGTTAAGGCGTGAACGCAACTGCCGCACCGGCACTTTCCTCTATGTCAGTGCAAAGTTCATCGCCCTCTCTGTACCAGCCCTGCTTCAATGTGGTATCTACACTTGGCTCGGGCACATGATGCTCGACATCCACGGCATGTTCTTCATGCACTGGGGCTGGATGACTTTGACAGCACTCTGCGGCACTGCCATGGCATTGACCATCTCAGCCATTGTCATGACAGAGCGAGCGGCTCTGAGCTCTGTGCCCCTGCTTCTCGTTCCTCAAATCCTACTTGCGGGGGCATTGGTTCCTTTTGGAGAGATGAATCGTGGCTTGTTCCAAGGTGGGGACAAGGGTCGGGAGCAAGGATCGGAACCCATCCCCGCCCGCTTCATGCCCCTGCGATATGCATACGAGGGCATGATGGTTACCCAGGCCACCGAAAATCCATTCGAACAACAGAGACGTAAGATCCAGGCAGATATTGACCCCCTCAAGGAACGCAGTAACAACCAACTTACCAGCAATAACGGGAAGGACCTCTCGCCGGACGAGAACCAACGTCTCAAAATACTCACCGAATCCCTCACCAGACTGATGGCGTCGGAAGCTATCAGCGCGTCGGAAGCATTCAAAGTTGCCTCAGCCATTGCTGATGCCGGACGCCGTGAAAGCATGGATTCCTTGTTGGCTATTGCGCCCTATCCTGACGATGAAACCATATCAACCAAACCCGCGCGGGATTTCTTTGTCAATAAGCGCACTGACCTACTCGTAAGCAAGGCTGAGATCGACCGCTTGGATTATCGCAAGCAAAGTAACAGGAGTATTTTTCTTGCCGAGCGGAAGTATTGGCTGGGTCTTCATTCCGGCACTATCCATGCATGCCTCTGGGTATTGGCAGGATTCACCACCTTGTGCCTGCTGCTGACAACGCTCTTTCTGCAGATGCGCAGTCAGAGGGTGCGCTAAGACCAGCACCGTTCCTACTCATTGGCCGTGGCCAAGTGATGGATGGCCTCCCTGTATCTGCGCAGCTCTTCGCTCGGACGTATTTCCAGTGCCTTGTCCAGGTCTGCCACAGCCTCTGTGTAGTTCTTGATAGCCACCCGGACCTTGGCCCGTTCAAGAGACGCATTGTACTCATGACCCTCCACACGGGCTGCTTGATCAAGTAACATGATTGACTCCTGATACCTTTGTTTTGCTGCTCGATAACGAGCCAAAAGAATCAGCGGCTTGGCAGCCAGCGGGTCTTGTTTGACAATATCCTCAAGCACACTGACAGCCCGTTGTGGATCATGCCCTGACTCATAATCGACGAATGCCCGGAGATACTTTTGTTTCCGTAGAAGCTTATCATTACTGATGTCCGGATAAGACTTTTCGATGGCTGCCGAGAAATCACGCGCGAGCGACCAGTCTCTGATAGATACTACAAACTCGAGCAAATTAACGGCAGCTTCACAGCTGGCTTTTGGGTCCATTTCCATGGCAGCCATCATCACCGGGCGCGCTAGCTGAGTGCTTCCAGAACGCAAATGAAGATTGGCTAACAACAGGTAATTCGATGCGTCCAGCTTTCCCATGCGCCGGACCAGCTCGAGATTGGCGACCGCGTCATCGATCTGATCCATGGACAGATACACAGAGGCCTGCAGAATGTAATAGGCTGCCTCCATGGGCCGTGCTTCAATCACCTGGTCAAGCAAGGACAGTGCCTCCTCATGACGCTTGAGCTCATGCATGCACTGGGCGGCCCCAGCTTTCCATTCTGCAGTCCCAGGCTGTGTCAACTGCGCCATCTGGAAGGACTGAAGGGCAGCGGCGTATTGCCCGGCCTGCATTCTGCCAAATGCAAGTTGCCCAAAGGTGGCTGCGTCAAGATCGCCAAGCCGTATTGACTCTTCAAAAGCAGCAAGCGCTTTATCCCAATTGTTCTGACGCACATAGACAAATCCAAGGTTACGGTGTGCACGCCGGAAGCTGGGAAATAGCTCAAGCGCCCTCAGGTAGGATTGTTCAGCTGCCTCAAGTTCACCTATTTCAAATTGTATGTTGCCTGCATTAAATGCAATGGCTGCAGAGGAATTGATCAGCTCGTTTGCAGTCAAAAGAGCCAGAGCCTCCTCCCTCTTGCCATCAGCCATCAGCGGCTGAACGGAGACGAGCAAACCACGTTCATCGGTGCTAACGGAGGGTTCGATGCGCGCATTGATGCGGTATGAGCCGTTGAAGGATTTGAGAAAAGCCTCATCCTTCCAGTAGTCTTTGCTCAGGGCAAGTGGCTCTGAAGCACACACACTGACACAGCTCAGCAGACAAGAGATAATGATTTTACCGTTCATTTTTTAATTGTAATGGGCCAGGTCATGATGGCTTTGACGGCCTTACCCTGACGGGTGGGCGGGGTGAACCGTGAACCCTCTGCAATACGCTGGGCCAACGGTATGAGATCCTCGTGCGTGGAAGAAACCACTGAAACAAACTCGCTTCGCCCTGAGGGAAGAATCGCAACCCGGACAACAACCCGCCCACTGTCTGCGTCTCTGATACTGCGGGGAAAAACAACCGATGGATTACGCAACAAACGTGGTTGTTGGTCCAACTCCCCAAGGGAATACTCCGATTTGGGCTTGGGTGGGGATACATCCATTCTGGGCACCGCTGGTGACTTGACGGATACCTCAGGTTGTTTCTCCTGAACCGGCTCTGCGATAACGGGTAACGGTGCAGGAGCCTCCTCGGTAAAAAAAGTATCAATACTGAGACGGGGATCGACTCTCTGATGGCTCACCGTCACTGCTATCTGGCTCATGTCCGGCAACGAGCGCAGATCCTCGAGTGCTGGGGGTGGAGGTGGCGGAAGCTTCTCGGCGGGTTGTATCTCGGCAGGGGGTGATGGCGGCTCCGGCAGGGAAACGGTTTCGACCTCACGGATCTCAAACTCATGCTCAACAGGTGTCAACACCATCAGTCGCGTTGCCACGAGCACTGCCAACAAAACAGCAGTGACGGCAATGCCAAGGGTGATGGATTTGAGGCTCATGGATCTGTGGCGATGTGGCGCTTTATCTGGTCGTGGCCAGGTTCACCGATTTAGCGCCTGCTAGCTTTGCCGCATCGATGACTTTAACAATCGTGCCATGGTTTGCTGCCGCGTCACCTTGGATGATCACCGGAGTTGCATCATCATTTTCCAACATCGCAGCGACCACACTACGGACACCGTCCACTCCAATGCTGCGACCTCCCTGATATACCTGCCCGTTGGCAGTCACGGCCAGAAGGATGGACTGCTTTTCCAAGCTCTCGGCAGAGGCCGCACGCGGTTTGTTTACATCCACGCCGGTCTCCTCAATAAACACAGTGGTTACGATGAAAAATATCAGCAGGATGAATACCACATCGATGAGTGGCGAGATATTGATCTCGGAGCTCGCATTTTCATTAGCTGTAAAATTTCTGAAACGCCGCATCGTCACGTGGTGGTAGTTGGACGTGGCTCACCAGCCACCATCGCCTTGTGAAATTTCTGCTCCAGGATTGCCTGCGTGGTTTTGGTTTGATTACGCAATATCGCCAATAAAAAAGCAGCGGGTATGGCCAGCAGCAGACCTGCCTGAGTGGTAATAAGCGCTTCTGAAATCCCCATGGATATCTTGTCAATGGGTGTCGCTGCGCTACTGGCAGCCAAACCGGAAAAAGTGACCAGCATGCCCGACACCGTGCCGAGTAACCCGGCGAGTGGTGCTGCACCGGCCAAAACCCCAATAAAGGGAAGACGCCGCTCAACCCATGCAAGTCGATCGAGCTCAAATACGGCAAACTCGCTCATGGTCTCACGCCTATTGCCGGCCATAACACGATACTCTCGCAGCTCGGATTTGACCTTGCACAGACCGATCCAGGTGGAGGCAAGAATCGTGTACAAGCCGACACCCAGCAGGACGAGACCCCAGAGAACGGGTCCGCCCTGGTGGAGCACTTGTTGTAATTCGTCAAACACCGGAATGCTTAGATTTTAGTTGATTGGTCTTTGCCGCGCAGCCCGTTGACAAATGTCAGGCCGAGTTTTTCAGTGTTTTGGTAAATACCCTGACAGCGGCGTGAGAGCAGCGCATGGATAATGAGAGCCGGGATGGCGACGACGAGGCCGAACAAAGTGGTTACCAGCGCCTCCGAAATGCCCCCTGCAAGCGGCTTGGCATCGCCCGTTCCGGACACCGTGATCACATTAAAAGTGCGAATCATGCCTGAGACAGTTCCCAACAGTCCAAGCAAGGGTGCAGTGGCAGCAGTGATGGCGATAAAGGGCAACCAGCTTTGCAATCTGTTTTGAACACCGATAAGCTGCTCGTAAAGAACCTCCTCAACCACATCCGGGCCCGCTTTGACGTAAGCCAAACAACGCTGCAGCACACCGGAGACCGGATGTGATGCCCTTTCAGCAAGGCTCGTCGCTTTCTGCATGTCAGCCTCACGGACAGCTCCAAGGATACTGGCCACCCAATCTGACTGCGGAGTGAAAATACGAATGATCTGGATGAGCTTCATGACACCACACAGTGTGGAGAAGAGGGCGATGCCCAGAATGGGCCATATCCAGAATCCTCCCTTGCGGAAGATGTCGAGTTTGTCGTTTTCGAGTGTCGTCAAGGCGAGTGCCTTGCCACCGGTGACATCAATACCGAGATCAGCAATACCACCGGCAACCACTGTCTTGATCGCTCCACGTGAACCTGGTATGATTCTGGGCTTCTCCGACCCCCTCTCCCTGAGAACGGTTCCCGCCAGTGTGGTGTCATCTGCGATGAACCATGCGACCGGACCGGCAAGGGCAAAACTCCCTTCTTTGACTTCCCCGTCTGGAGCCACTGCCTCGCCCTTGACGATATGCCCACCCATGGTCTGCTCGAGATGCTCGATACCAGACTCAAGGGCAGCGAGCCTGCATCGCAGAGCGTTTACAGGCACTGGCTCCTTTCTGCGCAGATTATCGAGAGCAGCACTATGCGCGGCACGCTCACCGGGAAGCAGGAAGGTTTCAAATTTGAGACCATAATCGCCAAGCTGGCCGAGGATGTAATCATGATCCTGAGCATAGGTATATTGCTTTTTCTCAAGCTCCTTCAGTATGATCTCGCGGTCTGATTGAGCCATGCGCGCTATGCGCACCTTGCGTCGCTTTTCAAGCAGGTCGGCACGGGTTGTTTGGAAACTCTGACCGAGTGTGGGTTTCTCGGCGGCAATGACCTCGCGCTGCTTGGCGAGACGCGCGATGGCCTCATCGAGGTCTTTCTGGATGGATTGCAAATCCTGTCCTGCTGAGGAGCCGAACAGGGCAAGCATGCATGCTGATATGATGGCAGACGTTCTCATCATTTTGCCTCCATGGTGTCGCCTGTTTGCAACTGCACTGGCAGATTGACCAGCTGCGGTTGCCCTGCTTTCAAATAAACTGAGATCGTTTGACGCACCTGATCAGCAATCTCATTCTGCTCTGTCCATTCCCACGCACCCTGTATGGAAGGCACACCTGTGCCAGCGATTGAGCCATTGGCAGATGCGTAGTAAGCACGGCATAGACCCAGATAGAGCACGTTGACGGATACTTTTTTCCCACTGCCGAGCACTCTTGTATCCTCGGCAAGAGTGAGGGTCCGGTTGAAACGACCAGCCGCATTCAAAACGGCAATCATGGATTTAAGTGTATCCCGCGGATCCCCGAGTGCCTCCGGGCTATGGAGAAATTCAATGTCCGCGTCCAGCTCCTCAATCAGCGGAGCAGGAAAGCGTTTGGCCAGATTTTTCAAACGTGGCAACAGCCTGGCAACGGCCTCCCGGAGAAACTGCCTCGCCTCCCGATACTCATTGAGACTTGCCTCTAACTGCTCCTTGTTCTCGTCGACCAATCCTGCCGAGCTACCTGCTGCATTCAGCTCCTCATTGAGCAGGCTGAGTTCTTTGCCATAGATCTCCAGCAGGTTCTGCATTTGCTGCTTCTCTGCCTGCCATGCGGATTTTTCCTCACTGATCAGGCGCTCCGTTTCGACCCACTGCCGAATCAGTTCACGCGCCTGCACTGGGTTGCCCTCTCCGGTAGCCTTGGCACTTTCCTGCGCATGGCTACCTGCCAGTGAGAGCCAGGCAAGGGTCACTGCCATGTATGAATAACGCATTCGCATCATAATTCCTCGTTACCTGTGGCCACATTAAAATTGCACCTCAAAGCCGGTGTAGATGTGTCGCCCGCGTCCGTTACGAGGTCCGTCGGGCAACCTCGAGACGATATTTTCCTCATCGAGAACATTGTAGATGCCGGCAATCCACTTCCACTGGTCATTGATTTGATACCAGGCAGATAAGTCCACTTGGAAAGCATCATCTATCTTGCCCTCCCGTGCCGAGCTGACAGGCTCGTCGTAATTACCGGCAGTGCCATACATGGAGCTGGTCCATGTGACATCAAGATTGGCACCCCATGTCGTCATATCCACACCTACGCCGGCAGCGAGTTTCCACTCCGGGATGTAAGGAATGTCCTGACCTTTCTCATCACCCCCCTGAAAGTCGGTGAAGATGTTGTTGGTGTCTGTGGCGAGATTGCTTTTGAGCGTAGCCCGGGTCCATGTCGCGCTCAGGTACATCGGCAGACGGTAAGCATGACCCCTCGCAGACGCCGGGTCGAAGCTAAACATCGCTTCGATACCATAGACCTCAGCGGCACCTGCGTTGGCAGCATCTCCAACCCCGGTACCGGTGGCAGGAGCCAGCAAGTTATCAAAATCAGTCAAGAAGCCTACCAGTTCAAAACTGCGGTAATTTCCGTTGTCAGCATGGCGCCAGCCAAGCTCGTAGGAGAGAGAGGTTTCCTCATCGGTTTGCTTGGCGGGATCGGGATCGGTGTACCCCTTGGGTCCCGGCGTGGAGATACCCCGGAAAACACCTCCAAAGATGCGATCGGTCGTGTCCAGTTCGTAGGCAAAGCCCATGCCTCCTGCCCAGACATCCAGATTGTCATCGCGGTAGGTCGACGAGTTGTAGTCCTCATAGTCAAACTCCAGGCGCTCAAAACGAATGCCGGGACGGAGGGTCCACCTCCCGGTTTTGATTTCATCCTCAATGAAGAGAGCAGTTGCAACCGTCTCCCCATTGCGGTTGGAGTCATCGCCCGGAGTGCCTGAGCTTGTAAGGTTGAAATCGCCCGCGCCGTCTGAGGTATACTCGTCCACCCACTGGAACCGGCGCTCACGATCCTTGTGAATTCTGAGACCTGATGTGAGGCTGTGATCAACAGCACCCACGCTAAAATCATACGTGGCTGCGAACTGAACCCCGTAGCTGTAATAGTCGCGGTTGTTGGCTTTCACATCCATGGTGTCACCACCGTTTAGCCCGCGCAAGGAGGTCACACCAGCAGGATCGAGAAGGACCGTATGTGGGCTTTGCCCGTTAATCTTGCTGAGCTTGTACCAGTTCCTGTGAAAGTTATTGTAGTAGCCTGTGGCCTCGAGGCTCAAATCAGGTGTGGGTTCCGCCGTGTAGCGCAGATAAGTGCGGTTTTGATAAGCAGTGATGTTGTCGTATTTGCTGGCAGCGTAACGGTCATAGGGATGGTTGCGCACATCGGTCTCCGAGAGTCCCAGATAGCTCTCATTGGCATCAAAATCCGTATAACCATATTTGAATTCCAATCGCTGTTTGAGCAGGGTATCCGGTTCCCAAAACACCTTCAGCATGGGCTCATTGCGCTCAAAGCCCGTGTCCCTGCCGGGATGTCCCTGAATGTCACGAAATCCGTCACTGTGCTGGTAAAACATTTCCAGCAAGTAGCCGAAGCGCCCGTTCTCGGTGTCAACCGTATCACCGTAATAAACATGCCCGGTAAAGCTGTTGTCCGAACCGTAGATGAACTTGCCAAAAAACTGTTCCTCCTCCGGCACAGGCGTGGACAGATAGTTGATCACTCCTCCCGTTGTGTGCGGGCCGTATTTGACCTGGCTCGAGCCCTTGAGGATTTCAAAGGCATTCATTCTACCCGCATTGGGTGAATAATACGCACCGGGAGAAGAATAGGGTGCCGGTGCCATCAGGATCCCATCCTCCATGATGGTGGTCTTCTCACTACGCGTTCCAAGATTTCCCCGGATGGACAAATTGGGAAATAATCCATAACCATCCTCCTCACGGGTATATACGCCCGGCACTTTGGCTAACAGGCGGTTGATGTTGGTGTAATTCTGCTGCTCGATATCCTCGCTGTCCAGATATGCTGCAGAGCCAACGAGTTCGAGGGTGCGGTCCTTACTGCCGACAACTGTAAGGGGGGAGAGCTCGCCATCGCTTTGGGCAATGGCTGGCGATACGAGCAGGCCGGCGGCAATCAAGCCTATCCATGATGTCTTGTGTTCTGGGGAAGCTGTGTCTGTATTCATCTTAAAATCAGTCAATAGAAGCCGCGATTTAGGGGAATTGATCGTGCGGGCTGGTTTATTATTGAGAATGAATCTCATTAGCAACAAAAATCTCGGGAAAATCCATTTTTTTTGCCTTGCTGGAATTAGCCCGCTGACCGCTATTGATGGCGACATGTTTTCGCCCAGATGGAAAAAGGAAGCCAAGCTTCTCAACAAGGCAGCCAAAAAGTTTCTTCACTACAAACGCGATTTGCTCAATGACCAGCAGATTGCTGAAATCCAATCGCGGTGTCAGGATCTCAAAAACGCATGCAAACAGGGGGACAGGGAAAAATATAAAGAGGCTTCCAAACAACTTCAGGCGACATGTGAAAAGGCCCTGCCCACACAGCAGAGGCAAGGCTGGATCGAGGAAAACCTCGAAGTCATTTTTGTGGCTGTCGTTATCGCCCTCGGCCTTCGAGCCTATGTTGTTCAACCCTTCCGTATTCCCACAGGCTCGATGCAGCCGACGCTCAACGGCATCATCGCGACACAAGTGGAGTCAGCAGATGAGTTCCCCAACATTGCCACTCGAACAGCACAGCGCTTCACACGAGGTCGGAAATATGTGGATCTTGTTTTGACTGAAAACAAGCGACTGCGAGCTGAGAATCCGGTGATTGAAAAACCTTACCTCCACTTTTTCACCCACACTTATATCTACTTTGATGATGGCACCAAAGTTACTTTCCCCGGACCCAAGGCAGCTCTGATGAATCGTAACGGGATGGGCTTTGGTCAAGCTTGTGGCTACTGGACTTCCGATATGAGCGATCCGGAAAAAATGCAGTATCAACGCGAGGCACTCAGCAGCTCCCCCTCGACCATCTCCTTCGAGGGTGCGAGAAACCGACGCATGATCTACACCAAGCCGGAATTAGCTGCCGGCACGGTCATTGCTCGAGGCTACATCGATACAGGCGACCTGATTCTGGTGGATAAAATATCCTACAACTTCCGTCGCCCCCAGCGTGGAGAGGTGTTTGTCTTCGATACCCGTGATATCAAACAAATTCACGCAGAGGCCGCGAGAAGTGGCGGAACCGCCGGATCCCATTACATCAAGAGACTGGTGGGCGTACCGGGTGACAAATTACAAATCAGGCAATCGGATTTGTATGTGAACGGAGAAAAAGCGAAGGAACCCGGTATTCTCCGTGTAATGAGCAAACAGGACGGTTACCGTGGCTATGAACCGACATTTCGCTTGGAGGGACAAAAAACCTTCAAAGCCCGAAGGTCCAATATCCCCGGAATGAATGAATATATTGCCATGGGAGACAATAGCTATAACTCATCCGACTCACGCTTTTTCGGGCCGGTCAAAGAATTCAATGTCATCGGACCTGCAGCATTTGCCCTCTGGCCTTTCACCAGTGGACACTGGGGGGTCATCAGGTAACCATCCATTCGGACAAGTAAGCCCCAAGACGCAATACCCGGCCTTTCCCCTCATTCTTTAGCGCCACTTATGACATCTGCCCAGGAAATTACCCGCAAGGCAAAGTCCAATCTCGCTTTTGCCCTCTCCTGCCTGCCCAGGCAACGCAAGAGGGACATGATTAGCTTCTATGCTTTTTGCAGAATCATAGACGATCTCGCTGATGATATCGATACCCCTTATGAGAAGAGAAGCCAGGGGCTTGCTCTCTGGCGACAGGGTATCGAACACGGTTTTGATGACCCCGATCACTTGCAGACGGAGGTGATGCAAATCATCGCTCGCTATTCGATACCGCGGCAACCGTTTCTCGATCTCATCGATGGTTGCAGGTCTGACCTTGACCCACAGGACTTCGAGACTTGGGAGGATCTGAAGGAATATACTTACCGGGTTGCAAGCTGTGTGGGATTGATATCGATCCGTATTTTTGGATGCACTCACCCCGACTCTGAAAAATACGCCACCGCTCTGGGCCACGCCCTGCAGCTCACAAATATTCTTCGTGATGTTGAGGAGGACTTGCGCAAAGAAGGCCGAATCTATCTACCAAAGGATGATTTTTCGAGATTCCAATATACTGAGGACGAGCTCAGGGCACATGTTTACAATGACTCATTTCTAAATATGATGAATGCCCACGCAGACCGTGCCGAGGCATTTTACCAGGAGGCAGTGGGTTTTCTGCACAGAGAGGATGCCAAGGCATTGAGGGCTGCAGAGGCGATGCGCCGCATTTACCACAGCCTGCTCATCAAGATGAGGTCTGGCGGGTTTCGTGTATTCGATCAGCGCTACTCGCTTTCAAAAGCCAAAAAAACGAGCATTCTGCTTTCCAGCCTATTGGGCAAGTAAGGGTCTCTCTTGTCCCTATTTCTTGGTAGCCAGATATTCATTAAGCGTTATATTAAACCCAATGTGGCATCTGGGATTCGCTCCAGCGCAACTATCCGGCTGATCGTAATCTAACTCCTGCCATTTTTACCGAACGTTTCTCTGTATGAAGACCCAGACCTTTTTCATTCTCGCTCTAGTTACTGTACTTACCTCTTGCACACCCTATTCAAGCCCCCATCTTGGCGCGAGAGACCACTGGTATTCCAACTATACTGATCCCGCACCGGAACTCAAAAAATACAGGAAGATTCCTCTGGGGCACCCCGATCCGCAGGGAAGAGCCAACATGGTGGTAAGCCCATACCGCCCCTACAACATCATTGATATCACTGGATACAGTAGTGGAGACATTGTCGGGGACCCGTCCACTGCCATGGTAAACCCCACCACAGGCAAACGCGATCCAAGAACTGTAAGGCATTTCCGCATCCCATAATGCACGCATTGATGGAATCGCTTTTTCCAGATTCTCCGGAGCCGCAAAACATGAGCTCCGAAACATGGGAGTCATCGGCAGCGGCAAGTCACGCGCCTTTGGCGGCCCGAATGCGCCCCACTGTTTTGTCCGAGGTAGTCGGGCAACAACACATCCTGGGCGAGGGCACATTACTCAGGCGGGCCATCGAGGCAGACCGTTTTTCCTCGCTGATTTTTTATGGTCCCCCGGGAACGGGCAAAACCACTATGGCCACCGTTATCGCCAACACCACGCAATGTCGCTTTGAAATGCTCAACGGGGTCGAATCCAATGTTGCAGAAATACGGGATAAAATAGCACAGGCACAAAAATGGAACCAGCTTCGAGACCAGACCACCATTCTCTTCATTGATGAAATTCACCGCTTCAACAAAGCACAACAGGATGTTTTGTTGCCCCACGTGGAGCGTGGCACGGTTCGCTTCATAGGGGCCACTACCCACAACCCCTATTTCTACGTCAATTCCCCATTGGTATCCCGCTCCCAGATATTCGAGCTCGAATCCATTTCAAATCAGGATCTCATCAAGTTGATGAAGACTGCCATTGCCGATCCAGAACGAGGGCTCGGAAACATGCAAATTGTCGCCGATGATGCGGCACTAGCGCACATCGCCGAAAAAAGCGACGGAGATGCACGCCGGGCACTTACCGCTCTGGAGCTGGCGGCACTCACCACTCCCGAAGACGATGACCAGCATGTCATTCACATCACCCTGCCAGTAGCTGAGGAATCCATTCAACAAAAGGCAATTGTCTACGATGCCGATGGTGACAATCACTATGACACGGCCTCGGCATTCATTAAGTCCATTCGGGGAAGCGATCCCGATGCCGCCCTCTACTGGCTTGCCAAGATGCTCACTGCCGGGGAGGACCCCCGCTTCATAGCGCGCAGGCTGGTAATATCAGCGAGTGAGGACATCGGGCTGGCGGACTCCAACGCGCTGCGTGTAGCCATGGATGCCCAGCAGGCATTCGAATTCATCGGCATGCCCGAAGGGCGCATTCCCCTCGCTCACGCAACCGTCTATCTTGCCACCGCTCCCAAATCCAACAGCGCCTACGAGGGCCTTGGGAAAGCCATGCAGGACGTCAAAGAAGGCCGTACTCTCGCAGTCCCAGAACACCTGAGAACCTCATCGCGTAAAAAAATTGCCCGTGGCTCAGGAGCCAGTGAGCAGGCTTTACAATATATGTATTCTCACGATTACGAGGGAAATTACACCCCACAAGCCTATCTAACTGAAGGGCGCAGTTATTACTCCCCCACAGAAAACGGTATGGAGAAGCGCATTAAGGAACGCCTTGAATATTGGCAAAGCCTGTTTGCCGACCAAAAGGAGTAATGCCGGAGATCAGGCTACGCTTACTCGGAGCTGGAAGCCTTGCTGGTTTCGATAAGTTGCTTGGTTTGGGTCATCACCAGCTTGTCACCCACATAGTATTTTTTCACTTCCTTGATAAATCCCGTACCTGGTGCAAACCAGTATCCACGCTTGATTTCCAGACCTCCATTCATTCCAACCACCTGGACATACATGGCATTGTAGGTGCCGGCCTGGGTTTCGACATTCTCCCAGCCCACAGCCCTGAACTGCCTGGTCATGCGTAATGTTTTATCGCCCATCTTTTGGTCCATGATGAGTGGAAACGCCTCACCACCCTTCCATTTAGCATCGACTATTGGGATCGGGGTATTGAGAAGAACTGCCTTTCTGGGATTCTCACCCTCCTGCTTGGAGCCCAGGGCTTGTATGATGTCTCCCTCGATGAGCATGTATTGAATCTCCTCAAGCTGATCACCATTGGAGAAATGAAAGGCATGGGCTTTGCGCCCGTCTTCCGAAATCGTTGCAAGGCCCTCATACACGGCTATTTGGTCGTGGCTTGCCCTTAGCTTGCCATCCAGCTCCTCAATTTTTTGTCCGGCTACTGCCATGGGCAAGCGGGTTCCCTCCGGGACTTCCAAAGTGACATTATAAGTCCACGAATCTCCCACCTTAGGTTCCCATAGCGGCTTGCCATTATCGGCCCCGGGATCATCGGCAAAAACCGTCGTTGTCAAAACAGCAAGGAGCCAAACCATGTTTTTACCTCTCGTCATGAGCCGAAAGTTACTAACACAAACGCCCAATACAAGGCTAAAGAGATTCGGCGATGCGGATGGCCTCGATGGCACCCCTCACATCATGGACACGGTGAATACCTATGTGGTTTTTACAGGACAGGGCCGTAATGACCGCCGTGGCCCGGTCACGCATGGCAGGATTCTGCTCCCCGGTAAGTTGGCCGATAAATGATTTGCGCGAGACCCCCAGCAGAACCGGTCGCTGCTCTTGCAAGCTTGCCAGATCTCTGAGGAGCTCCAGATTATGCTCATAGGTCTTACCAAAACCAATACCGGGATCAAAGCATATGTGTTCAGGATCGATACCCGATTCCTGCAGCGCGTGCAACCGTTCCGCAAAGAATGCTTTCACCGCCGGCACAACTCCCCCCGCATCATCGTAGCAAGGATTTACTTGCATCGTGCGCGGCTCACCCTGCATGTGCATCACGCACACTCCCACACCATGGTTGGCACACACCTTGACCATGACATCATTTCTCAACCCGGTCACATCGTTGACAATATCCGCTCCGGCTTCGATGGCAGCCTCGGCAACCTCGGGCTTGGATGTATCAATGGAAATGAGCGCATCGGATTGCTCCCTCAGAGCATGAATCAGGGGTGCTGTCCTCTTGATTTCCTCGGTGGTGTCGACGGGGTCTGCTCCGGGGCGGGTTGATTCTCCACCCACATCGATAATTCTGGCTCCTTCGCTGATCATTTCCATAGCCCGGTCAAGAGCTTGGGAAATGGATCCGTAATCACCACCGTCTGAGAAGGAATCAGGAGTGGCATTGAGAATTCCCATTACGACACTACCTTGACGCAGATCGATCTGGTGACGACGTGTTTTCCATATCATTATCTTATGGCTTGGCATCTCAAGCTATGGGGATAAATTCACCCTAGGTAATGATGAATACAATCTTTAAAAAGCGCAGCCTCATGAGAAATCTCGTCCTGAGCTCTTTCATGCTGTCACTTGCCATATTCATCACGCCGGGCCAGATAAACGCCGATGTATCGGAAATCACCGGAATTGAAGCGCCTCAAAAAAATGTGCGTATCATGCACAATCAGGATGGCACCTATACCGAATTTCGCCAGAGCCCGGATGAGCGCATCATTGAACGGCGCACTTACGGTGACCGCCCCGGGGGTGGTGGTGACAGAGTGCTGCGCATGGTCATTATTTACCGCAAAGATGTTCATGGCAAATTGCGCAGCGGCAGTGTCTTTGATGGCGCCGGCAACAAGCTCTACCGCATCGTCTATGGCTATCACAAACGCAGTGGCAATCTGGTTGCCGAGGATATGTTTGATGCCCGAGTCAAGAGGACCAGGACCATCACCGACCCCGAAACAAAGCAACCGCGTGAGGAGGAATACCCTGTCAGATACCTGAGGTATCGCTACGATGCACAGGGGAGACAAATGAAACCAATCGTCATATGCACCCCGGAAGGCAAGACAGCCGAGGAACTCTTCGGCAAGGAAGGCTCTTCTTACGCGGACCCATGGTCCAACTCAAAAGGGCAAACAGTGAACCCCAACGCCAAGCCCCTGCGCTAAGCCCGGCAATCCGACACGCTCAAAGCGGGGGCTGCCTACAACCCATCCGAATCCGCCGGGTTGCGCTCATCGAGATAATCGGGAAACTCTTTTCTCAAGGTTTCAAGATAGTGCTCTGCTTCCTCACTATCTCCCTTTTTCATGAGTGCGTCATAAGACTTAAAGAGCGCATCTGATCTCAGCTCCTTGTCATCAACAAACAGCTGCACGACCACCACGTAATGGGCGGCAGCACCGGCGAAATCACCATTGTTGTAGGCAATGTCTCCGAGAATCATCCGCAGCTCGGCGTTGACCATTCCCTTGGGCCTGAGCTCGAGGCCCTCCTCTGCACTCTTCTTTGCATCATCCAGTTTCTCCAGTCCGAGATACGCCTCGGCCCTGTCCAGCAAGGTCTCTGCCTTCCAAAAAGGCTGTTCAACGACATCGAGAAAATTAGCAGTAGCGACCAATGCCTCCTCATACTTGCCTGTATCAACACAGGCTTTGCCAAGCATTTTCCATAAAGTCTGCGGAGTTGAACGTGGATCATCCAAACTCACCCCATTGGTGAGATACAACCGGCTGGACTTCATCTCTCCGGCGTTGAAACACTGCACACCCAACCACCTGAAAATAGTCGGAGGTATCTTATCCTGGTGCCCTGACTCGATGAGGGTATCAACCTCTTTCTGCAACCTTTGCTTATCCTCCATCGCACGGGCGCTGTATACGACGAGCATACCGCTGTTGAGACCGTAATTCTCACGATCCATGCTAGCAGCCTTCTCCAAAGCGGCAATTGCTTCAGGGTATTTCTTAATGTGATAATTGCCCCAGCCAATCCAGTATTGGGCATTGGCTACCGTATCGTCAGTGAGATCCTGGAAATTGGCCAGCAGTGCCTCGTAGCGGCGTATCATATCGCCATAGTCCTCATCCTCTTTTCTGATTCTCGCGCTGTTTTGCCAAGCGAGAGCTGCCAGCTTGTCTTTTGGAAAACGCTGGATAAGCAGATCAAAATCTTTCAGTGCGGAAACACGGTCACCCAGAGCGAGAAACGATTTGCCACGCATGGCAATCACATCCGGTGCACGCTTGTCGTCCTCATGCCTGGCTAGAAACGAGGTAAAGTCACGCACTGATCCATGGTGATCACCCGAGAGTGACAAACACCAACCCCGTTTGTAATAGAGATCGGCCTGATGAGCCTCCCCTATGATTTCGGAGTCGATCTGATTGTAAGCTGACGCAGCCTCACGATACTTTTCATCATCGAACAAGGTCTCTGCCTTCATTAAAAGTGCTTTGTGGATACGCTCGTGTCTGGGATGCTGGCCTTGATAAATTTCCAAAAAGGCATCCACCTGCATGGGAATGTTTGAGCCTTTGATATTGTAAAAACAGAGCAGGCGAAAATAGCCGGCTTCGAACGCCTCGGCAGACATCGGCACCTGCCTCTCAGCCTGGGAAAAGAGATGGATCGCCTCCTCGTATGATTCCAATTGATAGGCACTGCGGCCAGCGATAGTGAATTTAACGGCCTCTGTGGCAGGAGCCCCCGGATAGGCACCTTGGATCATGATATCCAGAACGCCCTTGTAGTTTTTGGCCATATACTTGGCGTTCATCAGAGCCGCTTGTGCGCTGGGCTTCAATTTCTCCTGATCAGATAGCAATACCTCGTTGAAGCACTGCTCAGCCGTCTCAAGCTCCTTTTTCTTTAATGCCAGCAGGCCGACGTTGAGGGTAGCATCAATCCGTATTTCATTCTCCACCTCGGGCCGCATTAATGCCTCAAATTTCTCCCTGGCTTTGTCATTTTCCTTTTTGGCGAGGTAGAGCTGAGCCAACTTTAATCTCGCGCTGTCACGATAATTCGTCGGCGCTTCCTGTGCCGATTCCACCATCACATAAGAATTGATGGCTGCCTCAACATCTCCAGCTAGCCGAAAACATGAAGCCTCCTGATACCGACCCCGGAATTGCTCCTGCGCAGTCGTGGCCGTGGCAGCCACCCTGCCAAAGTGAATAGCCGCCTGATCGTACTTTTTCTCACTCACTGCATCATACCCCAGTCTGTTTGATGCCAGTGCCACATATCGTCCCTCAAGAAAGCGACTCACCACACCGTGCAAGATCCTCCTGCCCTCATCCATCGAACCGGAATGATAGTAGCACTCCCCCAGATAATAACTGGCGGCCTGGACATTCTCATGATTGGGGAAGCGCTCAACATAGGCAATCAGACGAGGAATGGCACGTTTGTATGCATCCACCCTCAGCGTTGGATCCTCCGTGTTATTGGCCTCCCGGTAGAGCTGCTTGCAAAATTCAAACTGATCCTGAGCCGGGTCGGAAATCAGGGGGGCATCCTGGGCACTGGCCGATGAATGAAGCAAGCCAAGTGACAGGCACGCCGACAAGGCAATGGAGAGTGTCCGCATGGTCATGATCATAGATGAAGTGTGTTGTATCGTGTCATGTATTTGTCTGATTCAGTGCCATGACAAAAACATGTTGTTCATTTCCGCCTGCGCTGCACCTGTGTGGCAAATGAGATGTTTGGAATACCGGCTTTCTGGCACACGTCGATGACCTCCACTATTTTTTGATACTCCACCTTGCCGTCACCACGGATTCGAATCGCCTGGTTTTTATGTACTGCTGCAATACGCTCCAATTTTTGCTGCAACTGCTGCTGGGTCATTTCCGTATTATCGACAATTACTCCTCCATCCTCCCGCACATTGACGATAATTTCCCCAACGGTCTGCTTGGCGTCAGCACCCTCTTCGGCAACAGGAACGGAAACATTCAGCTCTCGCTCGCTCTGTGAAAATTGCATCGTTGCGATGAAAAAGATCAGCAAGAGAAACACCACATCAATCATCGGTGCCAGTGGAAAGGCGGCCGAGTCAGGCTCTCTGGTTTGAAATTTCATGGGTGTTACTAATGATTCAGGTAACTAGATGCCATGAATCTCAGGACTGTCATTGGATGGACTGGAGCCGGATGTGGAAGCACGTTGCTGATCCGCTCCCCGCCCTGCGCGCTGTTTAGCATACCAGTCATCGTCATGGTCCGCATCCTCAGGATCGGGTGAATAAACCGGCTTGGGAGCAACTCCTCCGCGGCGGTTGTATTGAGCGGCAAGCAGTGCCATCAAATGCGTCGCGGCCGCCTCCAGTTCGGCAATGTATTTCTGAACCCGGCCACGGAAAATGGAATAAAAAATCACAGCGGTAATACCAATGACAAGACCACTCGCAGTGGTCACCAGTGCCTGATAAACGCCCTCGGCAAGCTTGTTGGCATGCACACCCTCATAATTGCCACTGGCAATTTCCATGAATGCCCGGATCATTCCTATGACCGTTCCCAGCAGTCCTGCCATGGGCGCAATGGTTCCTATGTCATTGAGATAACTGATACGGTGGGTGAGAATGCCTGCCTGACGGGATCCCTCAGCCTGAGCAACTTCACGAACCTCCTTAAAAGTAGTTCCCGTGTTCTTGGTCATGAAATCCAGGGTCTTCTCTGTGATACGGGCAACACTCTGGTTCTGACGCTGGCATTGTGCCACCAGGCCAAGATAATCACGTTTCCTGATCAGGGCCTCGGCAGCACTCATGAACTTGTCACTCACTACGGAATTTCGGCGGATGGTGAAGAAATACAAGAGGATCAACACCACACAGATCACGGATAAAAGTGCCAAGGGATACATCATGAATCCTCCCATTTGGAGAATTTCGAGGATGTCCTTGTTTTGCCCGGAATCAGGAAAATCAACCACAGCAGGATCGGCAGCCATAATGCGGGAGGAAGTGGCCAGCACCAGAGCGCAAAGCAGGCCGGAATAGGAGATAGTGGATTTCATAGATACCGTTTCCGGAGTATTGTAACTTGATTTTGTGCCGGTGCAAGCATTGGGACTCCATCAGATTGACAGCGGCAGCAGGGCGTCATGCCTTGATCGTGGTGCACAATACCTGCATGACCCGGTTATGATGTATAGGTGGTCGATTTGCTCAAGCCCTTGGATGAAGTATCGCTGCCTGTGATAGCAATAGCGCGCTTGCAAGGGCCAGTGGCTGCACTATGCTGGGCATGGTATCAAATTGAGACGTCCTTTGACCTCACAAGAAGTTCAATCCGGCTCCCGCCCAAGAGCGGCCATCCCATGTCCACGCCCACGATCCAGCAAAAATTGAGTCAGACCCCGCACAAGCCGGGTGTTTACCTGATGAAGGACCGTCTCGGAGGAATCATTTACGTCGGCAAGGCACGCGATCTAAAAAAACGTGTTGGCAGCTATTTCATGCCATCGCGCAAAATGCGTGCGGATGTCAAGACCCGTGCCCTCATAGACAGCATTACAGACTTTGATATTCAGACCGTACGCAATGAACAGGAAGCCCTCATCCTTGAGAGTAAACTCATCAAGCAGTATCGCCCACGCTACAACGTGAGCCTGCGTGACGACAAGCGCTTCTACATGGTCAAAGTTCAGCTCAAGGACCCGCTGCCACGGTTCATGCTCACAAGGCTCAGAAAAGACGATGGCGCCCGTTACTTTGGTCCTTTTGTCCACTCCGTTGCCATCAGGGCAACCCTTGAATGGATTAACCGCGAATTCGGTCTGCGCACATGCAGATCAAGACAGCCCGGTGAAAATGAATATCGCCACTGCCATGCTGACATCATCCGCTCATGCAGTGCTCCCTGTGTGGACAAAATCTCACAACACGACTATCGATCCCGGGTCATGGAAGCTGTCGAGTTACTCGAGGGAAAAGGTAAAAAAAACCGCCTCGATGGACTGCGCAATGAAATGCAGAAAGCGTCGGAAAAACTTCAGTTTGAAAAGGCGGCACGCCTGAGGGACATCATCGACAATTTGGAAAAGACCCTTAGCCCGGCACGCAGCTTCGCCCGTGGCAACGGCTCTCTGGCGAGTACTGTTCGTCCCAAAGAGGACCTTGCCGAGCTGCAGGAGGCCTTGGGCCTGCCCGACCAATTGGAAATCATGGAGTGCTTTGATATTTCGAATGTTTCAAGCAATCATATTGTTGCCTCCATGGTCAGGTTTGTCGGTGGCAGCCCTGACAACAAGGGCTATCGCCGCTACCGCATCAACACAGTCCAGGGGCAGGATGACTTCGCCAGCATGGCCGAGGTGGTAAGAAGACGCTACTCTCGCATTCTGCTCGAAAACAGCATCCCCGAGGCTGAGACAAGCCAGGAGCAGCCGCTTGAGGCACTGCGCCGCCTTGCTCGTGAAGGCAAATCCCCTCTGCACATTCCCGACCTCGTCATTGTTGACGGCGGCAAAGGTCAGCTGGGCATGGCTGTTAAAGAGCTACAACGGCTGGGATTGCATGATTTGCCCGTCATCGGCCTTGCCAAACAACGGGAGGAAATTTTCAGACCCGGCATTAACGAGCCGCTTCTTCTGCCTCATGACTGCGGAGCGCTCAAGCTCATGCAACGTATCCGGGACGAAGCCCATCGCTTTGCCAACAACTACAATGAACTCTTACTGCGTCGTCGGATTCGCGAGAGCCTTCTCGATGACTGCCCGGCGGTTTCCCCGAAGCGCAAGGAAGCCCTGCTGCGTCGCTTTGGCTCTGTCAAACGTATCCGGGCCGCGAGTTCGAAGGAGCTCGAATCTGTACCGGGTATCGGCAAAAAATCAGCAGAGGAAATCTGCAACTGGCTACAAAATCAAAAATAGAATGCCCTCTTTAGTAACGGCTATCTAGCCGGCAAACTCGAGAGCGCGCTGCTTCATCTGCGTAGCCATCAGACTCAGCGCGTTTGCCCGTGTAGGAGCCAAATGCTCTTTGAGTCCGGTTTCATCAATGAAGCCAAGATCTGCTTGCAGGATGTCATCCGGAGACTCGCCATTGAGCACCCTGATGAAAAGAGCAATCATTCCCTTGGTGATGAGCGAGTCAGAGTCTGCCACATAGTGCATGACGCCGCCATCACAATGAGCATCGAGCCAAACCTGTGATTGGCACCCCTTGATGAGATGCTCCTCGGTCTTGCCAGCATCCGGCATGGCCTCAAGCTGCTTACCCAGCCCAATGACATACTCGTAGCGTTCAGTCCAATCGTGAAAAAAGCCCAGCTCCTCGAGCAGCTCTTGTTTTTTGGACTCTATGCTCATGAGTAATATTACCCCTCTTCTTGAATGAGCGGCAGGATCCGGGCTACTCGCTCCTTCATTTCCTTGCCAGGTTTGAACTTAACGATGGCACGCGGCGGTATTTTCATGTCGTGGCCAGGATTTTTGGGGTTACGCCCCACCTTTCCCTTCATTTCACGCACTTGAAAGGATCCAAAGTTGCGCATGACCACTGTGTTACCGCTTGCGAGCTCACTGGTAATGGTTTCCATCATCGTTTCGATGACCTTGAGGACCTCCCCCTGTCCAATCCCGGTCTTGTTGCTGAGTTTAATAACCAGGTCACGTTTTGTTACTGTATCCATTGATAAATGCTATGTAAGAGATTTGGGTGAATATGCAGCGAAACGGTTAGGACAAAACCTTCTGTTCGCTCTGCGCGCACTGGAAAACCATACTCTCGAGTGTTTGTCTCGTACAAAATGTGACTAATTTCCTCTCTGCACCAACCTCTGCTCAATCTGATCGAACGGTCTCTCCATTTCGAGTGGTCTGAGCGCCAATGGACGTCCAGACCACCTGAACCGTTAAGTCTGGTGCCCGTGGTATCCGACCACAGCACCGGATCCGACAATGGCGATGTGCTTCATGATGGTTGCTTGCTGAAGTCCCTGACGGCGGAGGCGAGACCACTGCAAAGCAGGGTGATTTCATCGGGGGAAATAGACAGTGGCGGCATGACCACCAGCGTGTCGAGAACCGGCCTCGTCAACACCTGATGCTTTCTCGCCAAGACGGAGACTTTCTCGCCAACACGCAAGTGCCTTTCAAAAGGCTGCCCTTCATGATTACGAAGTTCTATTCCCGCAATCATGCCACACTGCCTGACATCATGAACCAGGGGCTCAGTATCAGCCAAGCACTTGAGCTGGGTGGACATATACTCGATTTTTTCCGGCAGATGTTTGAGGGTATGCTCTTGCTCAAACACGTCCAAACTCGCAAGCCCGGCTGCGCAACCCAGCTGATTGGCCGTGTAGCTATGCCCATAGTAAAAAGCCCTCTCAGCTCCCCCGGAGAAGGCGTCGTAGATTTCTGCGCTGACCATCGTGGCTGCCAGTGGCAAATAGCCTCCACTGAGGCCCTTGGCCAGGCACAAGTAGTCCGGAATCACTTCCTCCTGCTGGCAGGCAAACATCGTACCCGTGCGCCCGAAGCCCGTCATGACCTCATCAAGAATAAGATGCACACCATGGCGATCGCACCATTTTCTCAAGGCAGCAAGCATGCCCCTGGGCCAGGGGCGTATCTGGTTTACCCCCTGAACAAGCGGCTCGATGATGACTGCAGCGGTTTTATCAATCACATCAGCACCCAATGATTCAAGATCCTCCAACCCCTTTAGATGCGTGACCGGGAAACCGAACTTTCTAAACCTATCGAAAAACTCGCCAACCCCACCCAGCGATGCTGCGCCCATCGTGTCACCATGGTAGGCTTGATCAAATGCGATGAAGCCTACCCGTTCCGGTTGCCCCATCTGGATTCGATACTGGATCTCCATCTTAAGCGCACACTCAACTGCTGTGGAACCATCATCAGAAAAAAACACCCGCTCCAGTGTGTCTGGCGGAAACAAGGCACACAAACGCTCAGCAAGCTCACTGGCACGGGGATTGGCAAACCCAAGGTAACTGGTGTGAGCAACTTTCCCCAGCTGCTCCACAATTGCCGCATTGATGACAGGGTGCCTGTGCCCGTGTACATTAGTCCAGATTGATGCGTTACCATCAATGTATCGTTGACCTTCGGAATCCGTCAGCCAGCAACCCTCGCCTTCCACAAGCACCAGGGGATCCGCAGGCACTCCCCTGACCCAATCATCCTGACGCGTGAATGGATGCCAGCAATGCGCCCTGTCTGCTGCAATCCATTGTTCCGTGTTCACATGACTATTGCGCCACATTGGGCAAGAATTGCAAGTACTGGCATCTCAACAAGGGATCAAAAACAGCACTCAAGCATCAATGACTGGATGAGCTCAAAAAAATTGAATAATTTGGCCCATGGTGCGTCTCACGTGCATATGAACCACCAAATCTCCCTCCCGATTGTTGCCTCACTGGCTATACTTTCTCTCTGCTCTTGTGTAGACCCCTACTACGGCGGCGGCTACTCCTACTCAGGGAGTGCCACTTTCAGCACACTGCCCCATGGATACCGCACCATTTAC
The DNA here is from genome assembly GCA_049632765.1 of Akkermansiaceae bacterium. Taxonomy (GTDB): domain Bacteria; phylum Verrucomicrobiota; class Verrucomicrobiia; order Verrucomicrobiales; family Akkermansiaceae; genus Oceaniferula. The sequence continues at coordinate 50,634 of JBNACB010000003.1, forward strand.
GTCGGGGGAACTCCTTATTACTACTGTGACAACCGGTGGTATCGCCGCAGTGGTGGTCACTACATCACATGCCCTCGCCCCCTTGGCTACCATGGCAGCCTGGGCAAACATCATCACTACAGCAGCATATCCCGCCTTCCCTACGGCTGCCGCACCACCTACGTGGGCGGACATCGCTACTATCATCATGGAAACACATGGTATCGCAAAAGCGGCAGTGGTTACGTGACCTGCCCAAAGCCATCGGGGCACTCGAGCCACTCATACAAGCGCACTCACTCATCCCGTAAGCACCAGGATGAGCGCAAAACACATTGCTCCGAAGAAAGTCGCCAGCCCTCAATAAAACCAGGCCAACGCGAACACCATGAGCACAGACGCCCTGGGACAAGTCAATGGAGCCGACGCAGCTCCACGCACGATGATGCAAAACAAAAGCCTCCCCAGCCAGCATCGTATCAGAAAAGAAAAGCTCACCATCTGGTATCGAATGCTGCACCGCCTCCAAAAAACCGCTCAAAATCATCCGTCGTGAGAGAGCAACCCCAGCAGGTTAAGCGCGGGCATCCACGCCGGCCAGTGAACGACAAGGTCTCACTCCTTACGAGACACCGCAGCAAGTTCTCGGGGAAGCGCGATTAGCAAAATCACATTCTCTCGGGAACTTCAATGCCCAGCAATCCCAATCCCTTTTCTAATACGCGACCTGTAAGCTCACATAAAACAAGCCGGGTGTTTTGTGTCGCCCCCTCGGATTTCAATACCGGGCATGCCTCAAAGAAGGAATGGAATGCCTTGGCAAGGTCGAGCAAGTAGTTGGCCAGCAAATTAGGCCTGAAATCATCCAGAAGCATGGGGACAGTCTCCCCAAAGCGAACCAACATGCGTGCAAGGTGTATTTCTGCGTCCGCCTCAATGGAAAGAGTGGATGAGTCGAGGCACACCTGATCGTCAAGTTTGCGGAAAATCGAACGCACCCGGACGTAACTGTATTGCAAGTAGGGGGCGGTGTCTCCCTGGAGAGCTAGCATCCTGTCCCAGCTGAAAACGTAGTCTGTCATCCGGTGCTGGGACAATTCAGCAAACTTGACTGAACCAATGCCTACGATGGCGGCCACTCTGGCGCGCTCGGCTGGATCCATGTCCGGGTTTTTCTCACCAATGACGCGGTCAGCCCGTTGAAGAGCTTCATCAAGCACATCCACAAGCTGAACATTGTCACCACTGCGTGTTTTCATCAACTTGCGGTCCTCGCCAAGAATGGAACCGAAAGCAATGTGGTGCATGTCCGGATTGTGTCCCCGTTTGCGGGTAGCTTCAAAAATCTGCTGGAAGTGCAGCTGCTGTGGTGCTCCCACCACATACCATATCTGATCTGCCTGCCACTCCTGAACACGGAAATCAATGGTCGCCAGATCCGTGGTCGCGTAGAGGAAACCACCATCTGCCTTGCGCACAATTGCCGGCTTGTCCTCCAATTTGGCATCCCCCTCAAAAAAGACACAAACAGCACCCTCGCTTTCCCGGGCCACTCCACTCTCGAGCATGTCCTCAACCAGGGGAGCAAGGCGATCATTGTAATAACTCTCTCCATACCAGTGGTCGAAACGAACGTCGAGCCGGTCGTAAATGCCCTGCAGCCCCTGCTTGGAGAGCTCCACACATTTTTCCCAAATTTCCAGGTTCTCTGCATCCCCACCTTGCAGCTTGACCAACTCCTGCTTGCAGGTCTCACGCACACTGTCATCTTCTCCACAGAGAGCATTGACCTCGCGATACACACGCAGCAACTCAGCAACAGGGTCTGCCTCCAGGTCAGATTCGTTGAGGATCGTCTTCCAACCGTGAATAATCATCCCGAATTGGGTCCCCCAGTCACCTATGTGATTATCTGTGATCACCTTGTGCCCCAGGAACCGGGCAATGCGAGACAAGCTGTCACCAATGATCGTGGAGCGTATATGGCCAACATGCATGGGCTTGGCCACATTCGGGGCAGAAAAATCAATCACCACGGTCTGCACCGGGCTGGCGAGCGCAACCCCGAGCCTCTCGTCATCCAGTAATGAGGCCATTTCACGGCTCCATGCCGATTTTAGGATGCGGAAATTAATAAATCCCGGCCCCGCAATCTCAGCAGTAGCGAGCTCACCGAGCTGCATCAACTCAATCAACCTTGAAGCCAGCTCACGCGGGTTCGTGCGCAGTTGTTTGGCCAATACCATCGCCACATTGCTCTGGTAATCACCAAAGCGCAAATCTGCAGAGGCCTCGAGCTGCACTTGAAAATTCTCAGGCAAATCCAGATCCGCTGCATCCAGGGCCCGGGATAACACTTCCTCTAATTCTTGCATCATCATGATAAGAAAAAATCTTAAATTAGCCTCTGGATTGAGGGGTCTGCCCACTCTGAGCCCCCGCATCCTGCGCGGACGACTCTGCATCAATGATAGCCAGAATGCCCTCAACACTCTCCGTGCTGAGGAGTTGCTGGCGTATGGAGCAGGTTTTGAACATTTTAGCGACTTCCGCGAGCGTTTGCAGGTGCATACTGCGCTCTTTGCAAGGAACGATAAGCAGCATCACCAGATGCACCGGGGCATTGTCGATGGCCTCAAAGTCGATCCCATCCACCGAGCGTCCAAAAGCCGCAATAACCTCGTCTATGGAATCAGAGAATGCATGCGGTATGGCAACTCCCGATCCTATGCCCGTGCTGACCTGTTGCTCACGTTGCTCGAGCAGTTCAATGACTTCGGAGCGCAAACTGGCATTAAGAACACCTCGTGAGATGAGTTGATCAACCATATGCGCCAATGCGTCGGCGCAAACCTCCCCCTTCAAATCGAGAATGACTTGTTTCGGGCTCAACAAGCTGGAAAGTTTCATCACGTGACAAAGCAATGCATCAGGCGACTCTTGTGTCGCACGCGGGGGAAGCCACATAACTGCTCGCCGAATGGCTTGCAAGCCTATTTGACTATCGAACAAGCGGCATAATTACACTGCCAAAGATCTTAAATTCTGCATAAATAAGGCCGTGTCTGATCTAAAAACAGCTGCACATGTCACCGCCGAGCTTCTCTCCAAGGAAGGGCACACGGCCTACTTTGCCGGCGGCTGTGTCAGGGATATCCTCCTGGGCAAAGATCCCAAGGACTACGATATTGCCACGTCTGCAACCCCCCGGGAAGTGCAGGCTATCTTCCCCGAATCCAATGCCATCGGGGCTCATTTTGGTGTTATTCTAGTCAATACTCATGGCTATGATTTTGAAATTGCAACCTTCCGCAACGATGGCTCCTACAGTGACGGGAGACGCCCGGAGTCGGTCACTTTCACGGAACCCAGGGAGGATGCACTCCGGCGCGACTTTACCATCAATGGTTTGTTCCAAGACACGCAAAGCGGGGAAATCATCGATTATGTGAGTGGCAAACAGGACATTGATGCCAAAATCATCAGGGCAATAGGAGACCCTTCAGAGCGTTTCAGGGAAGATGCTCTGCGTCTCATGCGAGCTGTGCGCTTTGTTGCCACACTTGGCTTTGACATCGAGCCCCTCACCTGGCGGGCCATTTGCGACCACGCGGATTTACTCGCAAAAATCAGCATGGAACGCATCCGTGAGGAATTCACACTCATCATCACTGCAGAGCACCGTGCCCGTGGTTTTGACTTACTCACAGAAAGCGGACTGATGAGACACATCATCCCGGAAGTTTATGACCTTATCGGTTGCGAGCAACCGCCGCAATGGCACCCAGAGGGAGATGTTTATACCCACACCCGCATCATGCTCGACATGCTCACTGACAAACCCTCCCCCAGGCTGGCGCTGGCCGTAATTCTTCATGATATAGGAAAGCCGACCACCTACAGCTTCGACGAGGAGCAGAAACGCATACGCTTCAACGGGCACGACCGCGTCGGCGCGGAGATGGCGGAGTCCATTCTGCAGAGGCTCAGATACTCCAACCGCGTAACCGATGATGTCGAGGCCATGGTTGCCAATCACATGAACTTTATGAACGTGCAGAACATGCGCGTGGCCAAGGTCAAACGCTTCATGGCACGCCCCACCTACGAGGACGAGATGGAGCTGCACCGGGTTGACTGCGCCAGCAGCAATGGTCTCACAGACAATTACGAATTCCTGCGTGCCAAGGAAGGTGAATTTGCTACAGCACCACTGATCCCCGAGCCCCTGATCAATGGCAAAGACCTGATTGCCCTGGGCATGCAACCCGGTCCGCAATTCAGTGAAATCCTCTCCAGAATTGAGACCGAGCAACTGGAAGGCACCCTTAACTCCAGAGAGGAAGCTCTTGAGTTTCTGAGCAGGGAATATGGCCAAGCCTAGTCGACATCTTCATCGGGTTGCTCATCCGGATCATCGTCCTCGCCCTTGCCGTAATCAGTCATGTCGCCCCCCTTTTCCTTGAGTTCAGCGAGCACTTCAGACATGTCGCGAAGCTCATCCCACACATGCTCCCTGACATAGATGGGAGCGTCTTGTCTGACAGCCAATGCCAGACAATCACTCGGGCGGGCATCGATCTCAACGACCTTACGCTCCATGATCTCGTTCTCAGCTGTAATAAATAGGCGGGCATAGAAAACCTCCCCATCGACCTTCACTATCACCGCTTTGTCCACCTTGGCCCCGAAGGCATCAAGCATCTGTGAGAACAGATCATGGGTCAGGGGTCTGGGCGGTTTGACTCCAGACATGACTGCATTGATCGACGCTCCTATGGCCGGCTCAACGTAAAATACGATGACCTTTTGACCATCACCCAGAAACACGGCGCAGCCAGCCGAGGTTGGCATTAAAGCTACTGGCTCGACTTTAACATGATCCATCATGACAACTCGCCTCCATTGGGTCTTTGAATATACTGCCGAGACACTTTCACATATTTCTCTGCCCAGTGTTTGACACCCTCCTGTTGCTCTTTATCGAGGGTTTTGACAACTTTGGCTGGGCTACCCAGCACCAGAGAGCCTGGCGGAATTTCCATTCCCCCTGTTACGAGGGCGTGGGCACCAATAATCGACCGCTCACCAATCACCGCCCCATCAAGAATGCATGCCCCCATGCCGACAAGCACCTCATCCTTGACCGTGCAGGCGTGAATGATCGCACTGTGACCAATAGTCACCAGCTCCCCAATATACGCCCCGTAGTCATCTGCCAAATGAACCACCGCATTGTCCTGAACATTGGATCTGGGCCCGATGACAATTTCATGAATATCGCCCCTCAATGTCGTGTTGTACCAGACGCTTGCCTCCTCCCCTATGCTGACCCGTCCGATAACATCGGCACTACGGGCGACATACGCGCTTTCAGCGATGCTAGGGCTAATCCCATCAAAAGTTTCAATGGCCATAGGTGTATCATATGCCGCACCAGCATTTTCACAAGTTGCAATACCGCCAACCCGTGGCACCATGGCACCGCAAAGAGCGTTTGAGCTCTTGCGCAGAGGCATTGTTTACTCTAGTATGCGCCGCAATATTTTTCATTACTGACGAGACCTTTACGCCATGAGGGAACTCTACACCGTTATCGCCATCATCATCTTTGGTTATGCCTTGCGCTCATGCAGGACGATTGCTCTGCGCAAACTTGGCGCTCTGGTCATGCTGTGCGCCTCGGGGCTATGTTTTTATTACCTGTTTGAGTCTGTTCTAGCCGGCACTATAGCCATGGCTGCATGGTTTTTCCTGCCGTGGATTGAGCTGCTGACTCGCGTTCGCAAGCAACGCATGCCCATTGAGAACAAACTCAAACAACGCACATCCGCAAACCTGCACATCTTCCCGAATGCCCAGCAGTGTGTGGAAAAATTGGAACATGCCGGCTTCGAACATATTAGCAACTGCGGCTGGAGCTTGGGTGGAGTGGACCAGCTTTACCAACTTTACTGGAATGCGGAGGACAAATCCGTGGCGTCACTCTGTTTATGCGAGCAAGGCCATGCCACGTTTTCATATGTCACGATCACATCGAAGGACATCGCCAACGGCATATGGCGAACGACAAACTTCCCATTCTCCCCCACCTTGAAACCATCGCCCTCAGTGCACTGGAACCAAATCAGCTGTGTGAATGAATGCGTTGTCAAACTACTTCAGCAACACAGCAAATTCCTGCATAAACAAGGTTTTGTAGATGATGATTTGAGCATACCCGATCCGGACCACCTGGAAGAGGAACTCGAGCACGAGCTGCGCAAACAAATCGATCACAATCTCCAACAGGGGATCATCACCTCGACGGAGAACGACCACTTCAGATACACGATGCGCGGACTTTTCTACCTGTGGCGCCAGTGCGTTCGTGACATGATTCGCCTTTGTTGACGAGGCGGGCCAGCTGTTTGCAGTGCACCAAACAAAGGCCCCGGAATTCCATCTGGAACCCGGGGCCGGTTGAATCGTTTTTCCTGCTCATGCAGGATCTTCCTACTAGGAATACATCTTGGTGTAGTATTCGTCTGCCATGCGGTCCGAGTCAAAGAATGGCACCACCTCATTCATGCTGTTAAGCACAATGTCCCACCACTTCTCCGGTTGGTCATAGTAGGCGGGAAGCACCTCGGTCTCCAGTATTTGATAGAAACCAAGCATATCATGCTGGTCTCGGGCCTCATCAGAGAGGGACGGGTCAGCTTCCGGAATAATGAACGAATTGTGCCCGTCTTTGGAAAATTCGCATACCCAGCCATCATGAGTGGACAAGTTGACACTTCCGTTCATCGCAGCACTCATGCCAGAGGTGCCTGATGCCTCACGGGTGACAACGGGGTTATTCAACCAAATGTCGGAGCCGTCTTTGAGCAGTTTGGACAGGGATAATTCGTAACCAACCAGCACTGCCGCGTTGGGGTATTTCTCTGTAATGTGAATCAGGCGGTTGAATGTATCAATCGCACCCCAGTCCTTGGGGTAGGGCTTTCCAGCCCAGATAATTTGCACGGGACGATCCTCGTTCTGGAGCATCGCTTCGAAACGCTCAATATCCCGGGTGACGAGATCAGCACGCTTGTAATCAGCGAAACGGCGTGCCCATACAATGGTCAGATAGTCCGCATCGAACAGACGCCCTGTTTGGTCTGCCACTTCCTTGAACAATAACTTTTTGAGCTCCCGCTTGCGTTTACACAGTGCTTTGGCGTCACCATTGGCACGGGCGGCCTCTATCTGGGGATCGACCCAGTATTTCTTGTTTTGTGCATTGGTAACATGGTCAATCTCACAGATTCCCTCATGACCCTTCCACATTTCACGCGAAACGTCCCCATGCAATTTCGACACCGCATTGGCTCTGTGACACATGCGCAAAGCCACCAGGGTGTGATTAAACTCATCATCCTCTGCATCCATGCCGCAAAGGCCTCTAGCCTCGTCCTCACTCAAGCCATTGAAGAATGTGAACTTGTGCAGCAGGTCAAAACTGGATTTCTCATTGCCGGCTTCCACCGGTGTGTGTGTGGTGAACACGAGGCGCTTTTTGACCTCATCGAGCGAACCATGCTTGGCATACAGGTGGAATGCCGCTGAGAGGGCGTGTGCCTCATTCATGTGCCACACATCCGGATCCACTCCCAAGGTCTCCAACAAGGTTGCACCCCCCACTCCAAGCAGAATATACTGGGCAATGCGGGTCAGAAAGTCGGAATCATAGAGGCGGTGTGAAATCGTCCGTGACATGACATCATTCTCATCGATATCCGTTGTCATCAGGAACATCGGCGCCGAACCGAATATGTCCGCCGGGAGATACATCACCTTCACCCAAACATCATGGTCATGAATCTTGATAGTGAACTTGATGCCGGTCTCTTTGAGAAAGTGGTAGTTTTTCTTGCGTTGTTGCACCGCCATTTCGCGATGATCGCCACGGGTCTGGTTGTAGTAGCCATACGTCCATAGAATGCCGATTCCAATGAGGTTCTGCTTGAGGTCGTAGGCGCTGCGCATGTGCGAGCCAGCCAGGAAACCAAGGCCGCCGGAATAAATCTTCAGTGTTTGATCAATGGCAAACTCCGAGCTGAAGTAGGCAACGCTCTTCTGGTAGTTTGGGTTGATTTCGTATGGATGTTGATAGGGCTCAGGTAAAAAACTCATAATGCAGATTGATTGCAGGTATTGAAAATATCGTGATTCAGGCCGGCTGGACGCCTCGGCCACATGCGCACTGGATACGCTTCTCACCCCTCTTAGCCAAGGAGTAATTGTGTCTTATTGATTATATAGCCTCGAGAACAAAAATCAGCATCCAGGTCAGCAAAGCGCCAAACACTGGATTCAGAAAGTCTCGTGAATGATAGTCACGATATGCTCTTTTCTAGAGCCTGACATCAAAAAAATCCAACATCACGGCACGATAAACCTGGCGCTTGAACTCCGGGAGCCATTTGAGTTTGAAGTTTTCCGGCCAAATCCATTTGTGGCGTCCAAACTCCGGATTCTTATGCCAGTCAAGATCGATGTCCGGGGCGCTTTTCTTGAGCCTGCAGAGGTAATAAGTCTGCTCCTGGCCATCAAAATATGTTTTCTGCTTCTTGACCTGATCAGGATAAAGATAGGTGTAGCCACCTCGTCTTTCCAAGACCTTGTAGCTGTCCCAGGGCAAACCAATTTCCTCCTCCACCTCGCGGGCCAGCGCCTTGATCATTTTTTCTCCCTTGTCCACACCACCCTGTGGAAACTGCCACGCCCCCTTTTTACGATAGCGCTCACATACGAGCAGTTTCCCCTTTCGGTTCAGCATCAGTGCTGCGACGTTGGGACGGTAACTGGCCATGACAAGAAGACTCATAAACAAAGCCATTTTCGCAATCAAGGTTTTGAGGAAACTTTGTTGTCAATGAGCCGCGACAATCCATATTTGGGGTATCATGAAAACAGCCATCCTAAAACTTCCCCTGACCATTCTGACTCTCGTGGTCTCTCTCAGTGGCGTCCATGCCCAGCCTGATGGCGAGGCAGCAAAAGACAATACCTCCGAAGCAGTTGGGCCCAAAAAGTTCTGGCAAGCGAACCTCCAGGACGAAAGCTACATGGTGGCGCTGGAACGCATCACATCCATCAGCAAGCATCGCCACATGATAGATGGCAATACCATCGTTACCGAGGTGATCATTGATGCTGGTGGCAGTTCGCTAGCACGCTTTTACTGCCTGGAATCGGAGAAAGCAGACGCATCCAGGCCCATGCGTAAACAACCCCACGAAACAACATACGCAAAGACTGTGGAATTCCGTATCTCAAACAGTGTTGACCTGGACAAACTTTACGACAGCGCCCGCAACGCGTGGATTAGCGGCAGAGGTAAAAAATTCACCATTCATAAAGATCAAACAGCTCCCCGGGATGACTGAGACCGGCCCCCATTTTTTTGCATTGTTTGATTGCCATCCTGCAGCCCTGGGGCATTGTCAACTTCGTTATGGCTAATGCAACCAACGTTCTCGCAAATGGAATCGAAATCACCGGATCCATCAAATTCAGCAATGACATGGTCATTGACGGCAAAATCGACGGTGAGATCAACTCGGACAAGGGCAAGGTCACCATTGGTGAAAATGCTTACGTCAAGGGAGATGTAAAGGCAGGTGAGGTGAAGCTCTTCGGCAAAGTCAAAGGCACGATCACATCCGAGCGCTGTGAGCTCAAAAACAAATCCAAGCTGGATGGCGATATCAAAACAAAAATGCTGAGCATGGAAGAGGGGGCCGTTCTCTCCGGGCGCACAGAGATTGGCAGCTAAAGTCTACCGAATCACCCCTCTCTCTTTTTCCATCAAGCTGGCATGACAATGCCGGCTTTTTTCATGCCTCACGAGCGGCCTGAAATCGTTTTTTCCCTTCCTCCAAACAGTACGAATCAGCTGTCCCGCTTGCACTCTTGTAAGATGGCCTCGACCATTGTCAGCCATTCCTCTTGCAGTGACTTGCCGGCAGGCGGCTGGGGCTTTCCAGCGATGGAATACCAGTACACTGCGTTGCTCAAATCTCCCTCAAGCCAGTATTTCGAGCATTTCCTGCTCTGAAAGCCCTTTCATCATCGGTTGAGCTTCATCGGCCGTTTCTCCCATCGCGGCTGTGATCATGCCACGTTTCTTGTCCTGCAACTTCAAGATTTTTTCCTCCACAGTACCTCGCGCAACAAACTTGTAGATCGTAGCAGGTTTGATTTGTCCGATTCTGTGGATCCGGTCTACAGCCTGCGCTTCGACCGCAGGATTCCACCAGGGGTCAAACAACACCACCGTGTCAGCCGCAGTCAAAGTCAGTCCATACCCCCCCGCCTTGAGGCTGATCAGAAAAACCGGCGGCCCCTGCGCTGACTGGAATCGCTCCACCTCTGCTGCCCGGTCACGAGTGCTACCGTCAAGATAGCAATAATCCACATCCTCCGCATCAAGTTCACTGCGTATCAATGCCAGCATGGAGGTGAACTGACTGAAGACCAAAACACGGTGTCCTCCGCGCAGGGCCTCACCGAGAAGCTCAACGAGGCGGGCAAGTTTAGCAGAAACATGCTCAACCCCCTTGCTTTTGATCCCATCATCCACGAGGCGCAGGTCACAGCAGCTTTGGCGCAACCTCAACAAGATGGTCAGCATTTGCATTCTGGCAGCTTCCGTGCCGGAACTGTCTCGAACCGCATCGATCTTCTCCTGCCCTTGGCGCAAAATGCCCTCGTAGTGCTCGCGTTGCATCGGAGAGAGCTCACACCAGACGATATTTTCAATTTTCGGAGGCAAATCCTCTGCCACCTCTGTTTTCACCCGCCGCAACATGAAGGGCTCCGTTCGCCAGCGTAACCTCTGCAATGCTGCCCGGTCGGGCATATCAGCAGCACAAGGCAGCTCATACCTTTTGCGAAAATCCTCCTTTCCGCCGAGGTAGCCCGGCATCAAAAACGCAAAGATCGACCACAAGTCACCCAGACTGTTTTCCACTGGTGTGCCGGTGATGGCAACGCATGCAGCATCCGCAGCAGACTGCCTCACTCGCCTCGCAGCTTTTGCTGCCAGCGTGCCTGGATTGCGAATCGCACTGGCCTCATCCAATACAATGGCGGCCAAGGGCAAATCCTCATAGTGAACCACATCCTTATCAAGAAGAGCGTAACTGGTAACGATCAAATCCGCCGATGCCATCACCTCATAGTATTCCTTTCGCTTTGCTCCATGCATGATGAGAACATTGAAATCAGGAATAAACTTCTCTGCCTCATCTCGCCAGGTAGTCAACAAGGTGGCCGGGCAAACCACCAAGGCAGGCAGCTGCTGCGCATGCGCTTGATGCGTTTTCCAAAGTTTGAGAAATGACAGGGTCTGCAATGTTTTTCCGAGTCCCATATCGTCAGCCAATAAAGCTGCCCGCTCGTTGAGCGCCCTTCGGTAAAGCCACTGCACGCCCTCGCGCTGATATCCACGCAAGGTGCCGGCCAAGGCAGCGGGCAGTGCCGGCACCTCCTGCTCAAGCTTTTTTTCGTCTTCACCGTAGTGAGCACGCAGACGGGCCAGATAAGCAGCTTGTTTGGTTGGAAAATAGTAATGCCCATTCTCTTGGCGCGGATCGGCATCAAGCAGGAAACCACTGATGAGCTCGGCATCGAAATGGGAAATCACCGCCTTTGCCCCCCCCGGAACTGTCATTGTCCGGCTTCCTGACTGCAGCATCCTACCAACCACATCCTTGTCGAGGGCACGGCCAGCCAACTGCCAGGTGAGATCACAGGCCAGCCAATCGTTGCCAGCACCACGGGGCTCAATATGAGGCGTGATACGCTCAATACGCTGCTCAATACGCGCCAGCTTCTGCTCCGTGCTCACCTGCCACTGCCGGCGCAGTCCGGGCAAGACAACAGTGAGAAAATCCATGACCTCGTCCTCTCCTCTCAGGAGCATTCCCCCGGCTGCATCCAAAACTTCAAAACCGCTCTCCATCAACACGGCAATGGCTCGCTGTTCATGCTCGGGATTGCGAACGAGCCATTTGCCAGCTTCACCGGAATCAACTGGAAACGAAATGTCCGGTGTTCTCGATGATGCCAGAACCACGCTGGCATGCTTAGCATATGTTGCTTTCAAGCGGGCCTGCAGGGCACGGGTGGAACCTGCTATCTCGAGCTCTATGACCGGCTCTCCCTCGTGAATGTCTAGCCCCCCCAAATCCCCAGGCAGCTCGAAGAGCTGAGACAGGGCTCCGATTGCCGCAACAAAATCAGCCAGCTGCATTTGCAACCACTCACCTTTCAACAAATCGGCCGGATCAAGAAGTCCGGAAAGGACGCGGGGCAGCTCTTTGCTCCCTTGAGAGTCACTCGCAATGACCAGCTGACTTGAATGCTCCTGCCAATCTGCAAGGGCATCGCCCAGCATGATCAACTCAGGCACTGACCCGCCATCCCCTGCCTGGCCCAATCGAAACCACATCATCTCACCCTCGAGCTCAAGATCCAGGCGTGGCCGCAAGGTCGCCGTGTCAATATTCGTGAGCTTATCACCACGAAAAACCCGGGAATGGCCACCGAGGGCCCGGTAGAAAGCGGCCAATTGATCCTCGGAGAGCGAGAGCAGTGCGGGCCCCACCTTACCAAGATTTTTGGAAAGCCACACGGCAAGATGGTAATCAGCAGTGCTGAGACATGTGTCCTTGCTTGTCTTGATGTGCACGGAGCCGATACCAGCCCCGGGAAACCGTGGGGAAATCCGCACTTCCATAGGCACTACCTCGACCGGGGCAATAGTATCAACCCGGTCATGATCCGTGGTTTTTTCCTCTTTAGCCTGCCCCTCCGCCCGTTCGACGACAGCAGCCAATAACACGGCAGCGGCATGCTCACACATGGCCCCGGTGGAACGAGCCATTGCACAGTTGCAGAGGTTTTTGACATGCGTTGGGCTGAGAACCTTGACAACCACACGCATCGGCTTGCCAGACCCTACCTGGGCTTGAAACACCCTCCCCTCACTCGTTTCCTTGGCGCTCACCGCGGCTACTTTCCCCAGCCTCAGCATGGCACGGGCTTCTTTAAAAACCCGCCCTCCGGCTGCTTGACCTACCCATGCCTCAGTAATAAACATCGCTTACGACAATCAGACTGACTTATTCGCACCACAGTGCAATGCCACGTTTGCAGATCATGCGTTTTTTGTCTTTGGTCAGGCGCGGGAATTGTGCATCCTCAATCCCTCTCTGGGATCGCAAAGATGCCATCATTGGAAAACATGAAAATCATCGCCATCGCCAATCAAAAAGGAGGTGTAGGCAAGACCTCAACTGCCATCAACCTCGCTGCAGGTCTTGCCCATCGGCAGCAGCGCGTGTTGTTGATTGATCTTGATCCCCAGGCAAATGCAACCAGCGGCCTCGGCCACGAACCCGAAGGCGAGGACAGCATTTACCACCCCCTCCTTGGCGCATGTGGTCTGGAGGAGAAAATCATGCCTTCCCGACTAGCCAACCTTTCGCTGGTTCCTTCGGGCATGGATCTGGCCGGAGTCGAAATCGAGCTCGCTCGCATGGATGATCACCTTGTGCGCTTGCGCAAGCTTCTCCATGACTACAAAGAGCAGGGTGAATTTGACTTCTGTATCCTGGATACGCCTCCTTCTCTCGGTGTATTAATGACATCGGCACTGGCTGCGGCAGACGAGATTCTCATCCCCCTTCAGTGCGAATGGTTCGGCCTGGAAGGCCTCGCCAAAATTGTTCAAGTCATCGAGCAGATTAGGGATTCCGGAGCCAATCCAGGTATCATACTCGAGGGCATCGTCATGACGATGTATGATGGCCGCACGAACCTTTCCCGGCAAGTGGTGGAGGAAGTCGCCAACTACTTTCCGTCACAACTCTACAAGACAGTCATACCAAGATCCATTCGCATCGGAGAGGCCCCAAGTCACGGCAAGACGATATTTGAACATGACCCATCAGGCAACGCCAGCATTGCGTATGGGCAAGTGGCGGATGAATTTCTTACCCGGCACCAGGTTTTCGCCCCACCCGCTGCCCCGGATTTCCGGGATACTGCCAGATTTTAGTCCCGGCACCAGCACAGGCAATCACTTCTGCTCGCACTTGTAGTGGAATACCGCCTGACTAAAGCGCAGGCAACATCACATTTTACATGCCCCACTCCCCCGCACAAATCGGTTCCCGTGCCCAACTCAGGGTTCTCAAAAAAAGTGCCCCAGGCTTCTTTCTCGATTCAGGGGGCGAGCTGGGCAACATCCTACTCCCACTCAATGAGGTCCACGGCCCATGCGAGGTAGATGCCCAAGTCGATGTTTTCATCTATTGTGACTCAGAGGATCGACCCGTTGCCACCATGAAGCAGCCGCTCGCCATGCCCGGCGAATTTGCCTGCCTGAAATGCGTGTCACGCACCCCCATTGGCTCATTTCTTGACTGGGGTCTTGCCAAGGACCTCTTCGTTCCCTTCAGAGAGCAAAGCAGCCGGCTCGAAATTGGCAAATCCTATGTGGTCTATGTTTATGTAGATACCGAGAGTGAGCGCATCGTTGCGAGCCGCCGTATTCAGCGTTATCTCAGCAAGGAGGAACCAAACTTCACGAACCATCAGGAGGTTGAGCTCATGGTCTATGCCAAAACAGACTTGGGTTACAAAGCCATCATCAATGGCACACACAGTGGACTGCTTTTTGCCAATGAGGTTTTTGGCAACCTGGCCCCGGGAGAGAAACTCACCGGCTACATCGCCAAGTTACGCAAAGATGGCAAAATCGATCTGACGCTGCAGCCTCCTGGCAAGACCACTGCCGAGAAGATGGATGACCTCGAGACACGCATTGAGAGAGAACTGGCTGCCAGAAAGGGCTTCTGGTCTCTTTGCGACTCCAGCCCTCCAGAGGAGATTTATCAGGCGCTGGGTGTCAGCAAGAAAGCATTCAAAAAAGCCACGGGTGCGCTCTATAAAAAACGCAAAATCACCATCAGCGCAAACGGCATCAGGTCATTATGATTTGTCATTAAGCGAGATCGCGCCGGTGCAGGCCGATGAGTGAAATGACAACCAATCCCCCTCCCAGCCAGATACCGAGACCGGGGGCCTCTCCCGATACAAGCAAGGAAGACTCCACGACCGCGCAAACCGGCACAAGAAAGCGGTATCCGGCCAGAAGATTAACCGGATACAAGCTTGTGAGATGATTCCACAGGCCGAAACCAAATGCCGAGACGAAGGCCAGATAGGATGTCAAAACCAGCACCTTGGGCGTGAATAAGCGGGAGAGCTCAGGCCATGCTGGCAAGCCGCTCAGCATGAACAGACACCCACCAATGAAAAGGCCGTAGCCGGTTGCCGACCTCGCCCCCATGGTCTTGAGGATTTTTTGCAACACGATCAATCCAAGCGAACCGCTTAAAGTGCACATGCAGAATAGCAAACTGCCGAGTACCACCTGGCCACTACCCGCACCCGGACGATAGACTGCGAGCAACACACCCACGGCTCCCAGAGCAATGAAGCCCCACTGCCTCTGGCTTGGCCATGGTGACTTCAAAAACACGGGGGCCAGCAGCAACCACCATATGCTACCAGACCCAACGAGCAAACCGCCCAACACTGCACTGGAAATAGCCAGCGCCCAATAAAACAGCGCATACTGCACATATGTCTGGGCACAGGCGAACAAGAGCAAGCTGGGAACTGGTGTGTTGGCCAGCTCCTGCAGCGGTCTTCTGGCAAGCAGAAGCAAGGCTGCACCCCCGAGCATGAACCTCAGACCTGCGAGCACAAATCTGTTCGACATGTCTGGTTCCACTCCTGCTACAGCCCACTCCGCATAGATGGCCTTGATTGCGGGAAAAGCACTTCCCCAGAGCAATGCGCACGCAAGCACGGCGAGGGGCAACATTCGGGAGGATACTTGCATTGAGCACAGGTCTCTATGAGGCAGGCGACGTCTTGGCAACATAGACCGTACTCTGGGACTTCCTGCCAAGGATGGGATTCTCAAATGGCACGACGTGCGTCTCACAGCTGGCGAAGACCTTGTTGAGCGTCTCCATGAACGTGACCTCCGGTGGATCATCCGACCACAGGGCAAAAACTCCACCTGGATGGATTTGCTCCGTCATTTTTTGAAGCCCCTCAAAGCTGTAAAATGCCGCATGTGCCTCGTTGAGAAGATGCTCTGGAGAATGATCGATATCGAGCAAAATGGCATGGTATTTTCTGTCTGGGTGCTGCGAGTCAAACCCCCAACCCTCTTGTTTCATCGCCCGCTGGAAAAAGTCTGCGTGTTCGAATCGACATCGCTTGTCCCTGGTCAATTGCTCACCCAGAGGAACCAGACCCTTCTCATGCCACTCGATGACAGGCTGCAAATAGTCGACAACGACAAGCTGCTGCACAAAGGGTTCATCCAATGCCGTTCTGGCTGTGTAGCCCAACCCAAGACCTCCCACAACAACATCCAAATCCCGCTCTGAAAAACTTGCACGAGCTGCTGACAAACCCAATTTGGATAAAGCCTCCTCCACCACGGTGAATAAACTCGACATCAAAAAGTCTGACCCAAGCATGATCTCATAAATTTCGAGATTCCCCAGGGTCTGCATGGTGCGCCTTCTTAGAATCACATCTCCCAAGGGGGTGTGCTGATAATCAAGCTCCTCAAATTGCGGCCTCACTCGTCAATTACTACCCCATCTAATCAGTGATATACAGAAAAAGATCTGCATTCAGACCATAATGGTACAGGGATTGCTCAAAGTTTCATGAATTCTTTATTTTCGGGTACGCTTCTTGCTATATCTTTTTTGAGCTTAGCAATAAGTTCAGTTTTTGTGTACCCATTTTGAGGTATCTGTGAATCTATCACAGGCCTTGGCAGGGATCTCACATGACTCTCTTGCCAAGCTCACTCCATCCAGACAAATACCGAACTATGAATTCAAATTATCGTACTAAAAAAATCGTCACATCCCTCTCTCTGTTTTTTGCCACCAGCATGGCAGCATTTGCAGAGGAAGCGGGTGCTGTAGCCGCCACCGACTCAGGTGACACCTCTTGGATCCTCACTGCCACAGCCCTCGTGCTGTTCATGACTATGCCCGGCCTCGCCCTTTTTTATGGCGGTCTGGTGCGCTCCAAAAACGTTCTCTCCGTCATGGCCCAGTGCTCCGGCATCGCTTTCATGGCCTCCGTTTTGTGGGTGGTATGTCTTTACAGCCTCGCCTTCAAAGGAGGCAACGGTGGCTGGATCGGCAATCTGGACGCCGCTTTTCTCAAGGGCGTCACCACGGACACCACCTCGGGCACCCTGCCCGAAACGCTATTCGTCATGTTCCAGATGACTTTTGCCATCATCACACCCGCACTCTATGTGGGAGCTGTGGTTGAGCGCATGAAATTCAGCGCCATTCTTGTCTTCTCCGCCCTCTGGCTTATTCTCGTTTACGCCCCCGTCTGCCATTGGTGCTGGGGTGGCGGCTGGCTCGCTGAAATGGGCATACAGGACCTCGCTGGAGGCATTGTGGTTCACACCACAGCGGGGGTCAGCGCCCTCGTTATGGCCATCATGCTGGGCCGTCGCCGTGGCTTCCCCGAGCACCCACACCCACCTCACAACCCTGGCATGGTATACATCGGTGCCTCCATGCTGTGGGTCGGCTGGTTCGGCTTCAACGCCGGCAGTCAGGTCAGCGCCGGGCAAGGGGCTGGCATGTCCATGCTTGTGACCCACTTATCCGCAGCCACTGCTGCTGGCGTGTGGGGAATCATGGAGCGCATTTGCAACGGTAAGGCCAGCCTCGTGGGCATGGTCACCGGCCTGATCGCGGGACTCGCCACCATTACGCCAGCTTCCGGCAATGTCGGCCCCATGGGTGCCATCGCCATCGGCGCTATTGCCGCCATCGTCTGCTATTACGCTGTGAACCTGATCCGCATTAAGCTCAAAATCGATGATTCCCTTGACGTCTTTGCCGTTCACGGTGTCGGCGGAATTCTCGGCACTATTCTGCTATCATTCTTTGGCCAGAAATCCCTGGGCGGTCTGGGCAATTTGGAGCCCATGGGCAAACAGCTGGGCATACAACTCACCGGCATCGGGGTAACGATCGTCTGGTCAGTCGTAGCCACAGTCATCATCATGCTGGTCACCAAGGCCCTCATCGGCATCCGCGTCGAGGAGGAAGAGGAAGATCGCGGCATGGACCTCACCGAGCACGGAGAGGACGCCTACAGCGAATTCTAGGATCCTTCTGGGCTCAAGCCACAGATGACTTCAACCGACAAGCCACTCGATATCCTTTACCAGGACGAGTGGCTTGTTGCTGTCAACAAGCCAGCCGGCCATCTGGTTCATCCTGCTGATGAACCCAAAGAGGGCGACTTGGTCGCCATGAAAATACTGCGCGACCAGATCGGCGAGCGTGTCTACAACATCCACCGACTCGATCGGCCCACCTGCGGAGTGCTCCTGTTCGGTATCGACCGCAATGCAGCTCGGGCCCTGCACCGCGCCTTGGAACGGCATGAAGTACAAAAAACCTACTGGGCCGTCGTAGCCGGCCTCGCCCCAACCGAACCCTGGGAGTGCCGCCAGCCCTTGCAGAAAGACGAAACCGCCCCGCTTCGTGAGGCACATACCAGCTTCCGACGGCTCGCCACCGTGAATCCCCTTGATCTGGCGCAGGAGAAAACCCCCACCCTGTCGCTCATTGAGGCCACCCCCCACACCGGCCGCTACCACCAGATCCGGCGCCACCTGCTTGATGGTGACCTCCCCATCGTTGGGGACTACCGCTACGCTGGTATCGAGTCATGCGATCATCTGGGAAAGCTGCTGGGCACAGGCACGAGAATGTTACTTCAATCCCGCAGCCTCGCATTCCGCCACCCCATCACAGGGCAGCACACGCTCATCGAGGCTCCCCCCGACGATCTTTTCCTCAAGTGCTTTCCTTCCCTCTGAGCAAAAAGCGGTGAGTGGGATTGTGGCAATAGCACAAAAGAACCCTTCCATTTGAAAATCTGATTTGTCAAAGCCGTGCGCATGCACCAGGATAAAACATCGTGCCCGGCTCGCCATTAATATCACCTCCAAGGCTACTCGCGTGGTATCGATCAGGTGCAATTACACGCAAGCAATGGCTTGCGGGCATGCGGCTTCAGCTGGTGCAAGCCCTGACTGAAATATCCGAGGACATGGCCAACCCCAAAGGAGCCTTTCTGGAACGGTTGCGCTGCCGTAATGCTGCACGCCGACTCACCAGCAAAAATTCCGAGGCGGAGCTCAGGGAGGTATTTATCAGCCTGAGCCAACTCGATGATTTTCCTCCTGCTAACTACTTGTGGAATGCTGACCAGAGGGAAACGCCGATCTACAGCATGCTGCGGGAGAGGCGCGCCCCCGTGCTCAGATTCAAGGAGGTGCAAATCCATCGGCTCAGTGCCAAGGTGACCATTGAGTACGGCAGCCTCAAACGCAGAAACCGCACCCGGGAAACAATTCAACTGCGCAGGGACTGGAGAGGCATTATGATCGTTGAGGATCGTGCTATCCACACCGGGTCCTGAGCCCTCCCAGTAATTGAGTCCTGTAAGATGTCCACGACTTGCCAGGCCAAAGCGTTACTCTCAATAACAGTAACGCCTCGTTTTTCGATTCATTCTGATGTTGAAATACAACACCAGGAGCTATAGTGTATAGTTATGAAAATGAATCAATCAGGACAAGTTACTATCCCCAAAGTCATCCGTGAAACATTCGGCCTCGAGCCAGACTCTGAGCTCATCGTTGAAACAAGCAAAGATGGTATCCTCATCAAACCCATGCCCTCACACCGCGAACAGGTCAACAAGTGGTTCAAAGATGAGCACGGGGACGAACTCGCTACCCTCACAACGGATCAGATCATGCACTTGATTCAGTAACACGGGCAGCTGCCTTGACTACAAACAGGTTCACTTGCCAAACACCATGAAGTGCTGCCAGGGCAAATGATGTCTGGTGTGCAGATGACTCAGGCCGACCTCTGCCATCTCCTTGATACATTGGGCCTCACTCATCTTGTGTAGTGGCTTGATGGGAACCGCTGGATCCTCTGCGCGGTATTCCAATAAATAAATCCGGCCACCGGGTCTGAGTGCATGAACAATGGACTGCATCATCTCGTTAGGATGGGAAAATTCATGGTATGAGTCCACCATGAGCACCGCGTCCACGCTCTCTGGAGGAAGCTCGACGGCATCCACTTTACCCAGATGGGACTCCACATTGGCTACACCAAGCTGCTGCGCTTTCTGGGCAAGGTGCGCGACCATTTCCGGCTGAATATCGATACCAATGACCCGCCCTTTGGGGACGAGCTTTGCCAGACGGAAGGAATAGTAGCCTGAGCCAGATCCCACATCGACAACAACCTCGTGTGGTTTTAGCTCCTGCGCCAAGGTCTCCATGACTCGGTTCGTTGCTTCCTCGGCTTCGCGCTCAGGGCGCTCCAGCCAATGGATGGCGGTATGCCCCATCACATGAGAGATCTCACGCCCAAGATAAAATTTACCAATACCATCCCTACTTGCCTGACCTTGTTGGTATGTGTAGGCCGTGGGCGCATAGGGTAATGTTCCCGGTACCGGCTTTTGCTCCTCGCCACTGGTCTGGACAGCTTGAGTTTGCCGCCTGTCCCTGACTCCATCCAAATAGACCATGCCGCCAATAACCAGCAGCAACAGAATCACATACCATACAAGCCGCTTACGCTCTGCGGAATTCATAGCTGCTTGATTAGCATACATCGGACCAGGATACAAATCCCGTTTGCATGATCTCCAGATCACTGTCACAGGCACATCCCCTTGCAGGCATGAGGAAAGCAAGCTAGCCTCACGCGCATGGATTCCATCACCCAGGCTACACTCGGCGGTTTATGCGGCGAGATCACGCTACGCAAGCAGCTTGGCTGGAAGGGCATTGCATGGGGTCTTTTCGTTGGCACTCTGCCCGATCTCGACATCATCGCCTATCCATGGCTCGATAAGATGCAGCAGCTCTCATGGCATCGTGGCATCTCTCACTCCCTGCTGGCATGCTTCCTGATTGCACCCCTGCTCGGGTGGCTGATTGCAAAGATCCATCACCAGAGGGGAGTCACATACAAGCAAGCCACTTGGTTTGTATTCATCACGTGGCTCACCCATATCCTCATCGATACCTTCACCTCCTACGGCACCCAGATCTTTGAGCCCTTCAGTGACCAGCGCATTGCCTTCAATAATATGTCCATTATCGACATTTCCTTCACCGTACCGATGCTGCTGGGACTCCTTCTGGTTTTGTTTTTCAAGAGGGATTCAAAACTGCGCACAAGCATTGGAAGAGGTGTCGTTGCCTGGCTCTGCATATACACCACAGCTAGTTTTACCCTCAAATTCATGGCTCAGGGCCACCTGATGCAAAACCTGAAAGCCCACGGCATCGTGCCTACCCGCAGCATGACCGCTCCCACCATATCAAACATTTTTCTCTGGCGGATGCTCGCCGAATCTCAAGGACAATATCACATCGCCTACTGGTCCCTGTTTGATAGTCCGGACCGCGCTCCGCACGTGACAAGCACACCGCATGGGCATGCGGCACTCGAGCCATTCCATGACCGCCCCCAAGCCAGAAAGCTCATCTGGTTTTCCAAGGGTTGGCACAAGGTCGTGTCCAACCCGGCAGACTCTTCATCCCTGCTCTTTATCGACATGCGTTTCACTGAAATCGTCCACCCGCAGAGCAAGGCACCCGTCTTCGTATGGCATCTCCGGGACGAGGACGGAGAGCTGACGTTTCGCCAGACCTCATTCCGCGACAAAACGGATGCTGGAGAAACCCTCGATTACCTCTGGCAACGCATCGGGGGAGGTGCCCCGGAATGGATGACCGCCCCGTGGCCATGGGAGAGCCGCTCATCCACGGTCAGATGAGTTTTGAGGCCCTACATTGGCAACCTATACCATTGACCTCGCTGGATGCTACGGCTAGGTTCTGCGCCTCTTTTTGCCAAACACTCCCAAACCTATGCCATCAACCCAACCAAAGACCGATTCCCTCGAGGAGGCAATCGACTTCCTGACACTCTGCCACCAGGAGCTTGGATGGGATGAAGCCAAACTGGCCAAGAGACAAGCTGTGGTGAGAGCCTCTCACGACGACGGCAAACCCTGGGAGCCAAGTTTTGAAGAGCTGGAACATGGTGCCCGTGTGGCATGGCGTAACAATGCCCGCTGCATTGGTCGTCTGTTCTGGGAATCCCTACAGGTCCGAGACATGCGCCATGTGACCGATCCTGATGATGTGGCCGAGGATCTTACCCAGCATATTCGCCTGGCAACGAACGGCGGCAAAATCAAACCGCTGGTAAGCATCTACGCTCCTGAGGATAGTGAGGGTTCGCCACTGCGTATTTGGAATCACCAACTTTTCGGTTATGCAGGATATGGCAGACAGCCGGATGGAACATACCTCGGTGATCCAAAACAAGAGGAGTTCACCCGTATGGCCTGTGACATGGGGTGGCAGGGCGAGGGCACGCATTTTGACTTGCTGCCATGGATCATTCAAAAGCGTGGAGAACCCGCCCGCCTCTATCCAGCACCAGTGGAAGTTTGCACCCAAGTCTCTCTGCGTCACCCAAGCCTGGAATGGTTCGCCGACCTCGGCTTGCGCTGGTATGGTGTGCCCATCCTCTCAGACATGAACCTGCGTCTTGGGGGCTTGAATTTCCGTGCTGCGCCTTTCAACGGGTGGTACATGGGCACTGAAATCGGCTCCCGTGATCTGGGTGACACAGAACGCTATGACCTGCTCCCGGTCATTGCAGCCAAAATGGGGCTGCAAGACAAACGGCCCGATACCTTGTGGAAAGACCGGGCTTTGGTAGAACTCAATGAGGCAGTATTACACTCCTTTGAGGAGGATGGTGTACGTATTGTTGATCATCACCGGGCGTCGTCCGAGTTCATGCGCTTTGCAAAAAAAGAGATGACAAAGCAGCGACCCGTCTCGGGCGACTGGAGCTGGCTCGTGCCGCCCATGTCGGGATCTGCCAGTGAGGTTTTTCACCGAGGATGGAAGGACCGCAAATACGTGCCTGATTACCAGCTTCAAGCCAAGGCTTGGAAGCCGATGGCATGAGGGGGCTGTCATCTGAATCACTCCAGTGCGGAGCGCAGATCTTTTGCCGCTGAGCTGATATCCGGCCGATTGTCCAGATCATCTCCGGCGAGCGCCTGTTGCTCCATGGCGGGCAAGGACTCAGCACTCAACTCCCTGGGCACTGCTTCCGCAGCCTGAACCTCACTCAACCTTGGATCCTCTGCAGCCGCACCAAGCTCGGGAAACTTTCTCGCACCGGGAATGACTGATCGCTCAAAGGAACCCACGGCACTGTTGTAGTTTTTCACCGTGGTCTCGAGATTCTTACCCACCTTGGTGAGATGCCCGGCAAAAACACCCAGGCGCTCGTAGAGGCTCTTGCCGATGGCAGAAATTTCGCGAGCGTTTTCCGCCAACGCCTCCTGCCGCCAGCCGTATGCTACGGCCCGTAGCAGGGCAATCAGGGTAGTGGGTGTAGCGAGAATCACATTCTGGTTCACCCCCTTTTCAATGAGACTTGAATCCTCACTCAGGGCAGCGGAGAAAAAGGCCTCGCTGGGTAAAAACAGAACCACGAACTCCGGGGTCGGATCGAACTGATCCTGGTACTTTTTACTACCCAACTGCTGGATGTGAGTTCGAACCTGCGCGGCATGCCGTGCCATGGCCTGAGCCCGGGTATTGTCATCATCTGCTTCAAAAGCATCGAGATAAGCATCCATGGGCGTCTTGGCATCCACCACCACTTGCTGACCAGCAGGCAACTTGACCACCAGATCCGGCCGCAGGCGCTTGCCCTCATCTGTGGTTGCCGTTGTCTGGGTGACAAAATCACAATGCTCCTGCATGCCTGCCATCTCCACAACCCGACGCAGCTGCATCTCACCCCATTGGCCGCGTCCAGTCGGCTGGCGCAAGGCCTTGGTAAGCCCCTGGGTGGCACGCTCCAAACTCTGACTCGCCTCCGTGATCTGCAGCATCTGTTGTTTAAGTGCAGCCTTGTCCCCGGCACGCTGCTTGTCGTGCTCGTTGATCTGCTGCTGCACTTTTTCCAGTGTTTCTGAAATGGGTTTAACCAGGTGCTCTACGGCCACCTTGCGTTTTTCCAGCTCACTGGTGGCTTCTTGCTGCTGGGCCTTGAGGCTGTTCTTAGCAAGTGATAGAAATTGATCCTGAGTGGACTTCAGGGTCTCGGCAGAGAGTGCCTTGAAGGTATCCGTGAGTCGCAGCTCCGCCTTTTCAAGAAGTGCCTGTTTCTCAGCTGCCGCTTTTTTCTCCTCCTCAAGCCGAACACCCAGCTCGGTATGAGCTTGCCTCAGGTCGCTCTCCTTGACCTGCAGTTCTCTGAGGTCACTGCCCAACTCTTCGCTGCGCTCTATTTCGGCCCTGAGTTTCTCCGCATTAATGCCAGCCTGTGCCTTGTTTTTTGCGGAAACAATCAACCAGGTCAGCACCACACCCAAAAAAAATCCCGCTATGGCTGCCACAAGCGGAAGTTGTTCAGAAAAAATCATGATGCCTCGGATCGGAAAGGGTTTTTCTTGCGGTGCGTGAATCCTGCGCCATAGTGCCGACACCATCCACGTGTGGGTTACCTTTAACCCCACAGAGCATGGATGACAACTCATTCAAACCAAAAAGACATTATGGCCCACGAATTACCTGAACTAGGATATGCATACGATGCACTGGAGCCGCACATCGATGCGCGCACCATGGAGATTCATCATAGTAAACATCACGCCACCTATGTTGCCGGACTCAACGGAGCTGTCGAGGGCAACGCCGACCTTGAAGGTGTGTCTGTCGAAGCCCTGATACAGAACCTCGACAAGGTTCCTGCCGACATCCAGACACCAGTGCGCAACCACGGTGGTGGCCACTTCAACCACAGTCTGTTCTGGAAGGTCATCGCTCCCGGTGGAGCTTCCTCACCATCCGGTGATTTAGCTGCTGCCATTGACAGCAGCTTTGGCTCCCTTGAAAGCATGAAAGAGGAATTTGCCAAGGCAGCTGCCACCCGCTTCGGCTCAGGCTGGGCATGGCTCGGTGTCAAGGATGACGGCTCACTTGCCATCTCATCCACTGCCAATCAGGACAATCCGCTCATGGGAGACTTTGTCGGCGCCTGTGGATGCAAGCCCATTCTCGGACTCGATGTCTGGGAGCATGCCTACTACCTCAATTACCAGAACCGCCGGCCTGATTACATTGCCGCATTCTGGAACGTGGTCAACTGGGACGTGGTCGCCGAGAACTTCGCAAGCGCCAAGTGCTGCGGAGGTGGCTGTGGGTGCAGCTAATAGTCAGCCAGCCGACCTATAACATTCATTGAACCAACGCGGTCATGGCGCTTTTTGTCGCCTGGCCGCGTTTTTTGTCACTGGCCCGGAGTAGAGTCGTCCTGATGTGCGGCATGAGTTGCCTCCTCAGGCTCTTGAGGTGTTCCATACCCTCTAGCCGAGGCTGCAGCCTCAATACTACGCGGGCTGTGATCGGTAAGGTTACTGACTCCAAGTGTTCTGCCGGTGGTTTTGATAATGCTCGCAGGGATCTTCGCGACACTTCTCACGAGCTTGCAAGAAGGCAGCAGACAAAGGCATGAGAGAACAATACTCAGGCGGATGATGCAAGCAGCAGGAAGTGATTTCATAAACGGGAAATTACGATACACTTAAGCTAAGGCATTCCCCCCATCCGTCAATGAGCAACTAGTCTCCAGCCCCGCTTTGATATTGTTCAATGGCAAGCTTGATCCCCTTGGCCTTGTGCAGCGTCTCCTCATACTCCTCCTCAGGATCTGAATCGGCCACAATGCCCGCACCCACATGGTAGCAAAGGGTCTCTCCGTCTCTCACCAGGGTGCGGATCGGGATATTGAACTGGCTCTCCCCGTTGAAACCGATGTAGCCCATCGCTCCCGTGTAGAGCCCGCGGGGAACCGTCTCGAGCTCCTCGATGATTTCCATGGCACGCACCTTGGGAGCACCGGTAATACTACCACCGGGAAAACATGCCGCAAGGGCGTCGAGATGATCCACCCCGTCACGCAGTGTCCCGGTGACTGTGGATACGAGATGATACACCTGCTCGAGTTTCTCCAGTGAAAGCATGTCGGCAACCCGCACACTGCCAAACTCACATACTTTTCCAAGATCGTTGCGCTCCAAGTCGGTAATCATGATGAGCTCGGCATTTTCCTTCTCAGATTGCAGAAGCTCTCTGGCAGACTCCTGATCCGCCCGCTCATCCTCGAATCGCGGACGCGTGCCCTTGATCGGCCTTGTTTCGACCGACCTGCCGCTCATGCGCAGGAACGTCTCCGGAGAGGAGGAAAGCACCTCGCGCTCATCCAGGCTCATCCAGCCGGCCAGTGGAGCTGGAGTCTGCTCACGGAGATGGCAATAGAGTGGAAACAGGGACCCTCCTCTTGCTTGGGCGCGATAACACTGGGTCAGGTTCACTTGATAAATGTCACCAGCAGCAATGTATTCATGAATGCGCCGTACCCCATCACAGTAGCACTCCCTGCTCATGCATGGCTCAAATTCACTGATGCGGGTCTTCTCCTGCCACACGGGGGGGCGAATATGCTCCGCAAGCGTGCCACACTGCCACCATTGATCACGGTCATGTTGGTAGACAAGCATTTCGGGATAGATACCAAAACAGAAACCTCCCTCGTAATCTACCCAGCCACAGGCTCCCCCCGCTGGAAACCCCAACGAACGCGCTTGAGTATCCCACTGGTTCAATACAGCTCGGAGACGATTTCTGTCAGCCTCATTGCTGATGTCACCGCGGAGAGTTTCCACAGATTTTGCAGCAATGATCGACACGGGAGCATGGCTGCGCAGAGGAATGTTTCCAGAGGTGTCAAAAAACACCAAGCCCGGCAGATGCTGTAAGCCTGCGGCCACCTCCATGGGCGTCATATCCAGCTCCACAGGCTGAGGTGCCTGCACGGAGAATGACCCTGGGGCATTGTCCCCGTCGATTACAGTCTCATCCACGCCACCCAATCAAAGGCCAAACACCGGGAAGCGCAAGCACACATCACTACAGCAAGCATGGCACCTCGGCTTTTGAACTGTTTTCTCTTTGCCTTGCAGTGCGAGAAGTCCTACTTTTACAAACAATTAAACAGGCTCAAAAAGCCTCGGGCAAGCTACACAGCAACCATGAACTCACTGACAAAAAACTCAAAGTATATTACCATGGGCTTCTGTATGGTTTTTGCCATCACCCTCTGCCTCGGGGATCAAATCCGGGCACAAAACCCCTCTCAACCAACGCTCTATCACACGCACTACAAGTATGCGTTCCAGAGCGTCAACATACCATTGGTTGACTTTGACGAGGTGTCCCTGCGCGAGGCTTTGGATATTCTGGCTCTCAAAATTGAACACGAGACCAATAAAAAAATTACCCCTAACTTCATCATCCACGATCTCAAGGGAGCATTCAATAACAGGAACATCACACTGCGCTTGAAGAATGTCCCCGCCAGTGCCTTGTTGGGCTACATCGTCAATATGGTCAGAGGGTCCGTGCGCTATGACAAGTACGCCATTGTCGTTTCCCCTCTGGGTGCATCCAGATAGTCGCAGCAGAAAACATTGACCCTATCAGCAAGACTTCCCGTCAGGCGAACTGATTCATCAGCCAGGCAAGCAAAATCACCTGGGGCAAAGTCAGCAACGGCAACACCATTACCATTTTCCAGGATTGCGTAATTTCGCGAAGCACCATGATTTCGGTGTAATCCGTGGCAGCTCCGGCCATGAGAAAGGCAAAGCCGTTGCCGGGGGCTCCGGCCCGGGTAACGAGGTCAGCGGCAATAGGACTTGAACCTTCAGAACAAACCTCAATCACCGTCGCTGCAATGAGAGTCAAAAGCACCCCTGCCCAAGTGGGCCCAAACCAGCCTCCAAACATCTCTGCCGGCACAAAAGCGCGAATCGCAGCAGCCAGCACCGTGCCAAAGAAAATCCAGCGAAGTATCATCTGTGACTCACCCAAGCCGTCTCTGAGTATCTTTGCCACCACGGTATGGTTGAGCCTCGAATCCCGAAAAGAAGCCTTCATTGCCGGCAGCAGCTTGAATCCATGAGGTAATTCGACCTCGTGACTATTTGCCGGTAGCCGCCCTGCCTTTACCAACACATCAACAATGAGCCCGGTTAACGCAGCGACCAGCGCGGAACAGAAAATGAATACCAGGGTCCATTTCACTCCGATCAAGGCAAAGAGCACGAGCGTCAACGACAACGAGTTCCATGGGCTGGCGATCAGAAAAGCCAGTGTCTGCCCATAAGAGGCACCACGCTCATAAAGCTTCATCGCAACAAGCAAAATCCCGTGGTTACATAAATCCAGGAACAAACCGGCGAAAATCGCTCGCAGAATTCCTGTCTTACTACCCGGTCTACCAAGAACTGCCGCTACCCACTCACGAGGCACCCATCCAAGGACTCCCACTGCAATGATGCCGAGCGCAAGCCCCCACCACATCTTATTGAGGAGCTCAAAGACCCCCTGGCAATAGTGCGCCGCCTGCCGGGACACGGCCGCTACCTCGTGTGCAAAAAAGAGGTGCGCGACATAGCCCAGCACCACGAAAACAAGGGACCCCCACATGAGCCAGTCAAAGCGTCTTTTCTTACCACCACAGCATGGGGACTGTTCCCCACCGGGCACAGGTGGCGAGGCATCGGGCGGGCTACAACACGACGACATGGCTAGAGCATTGGACTTTCCATACCTGGTTGTTGAGCTAACCAGTGAGCTGCTTGTTCAAGCGCACGCGCGCGATGACTAAGCTTGTTTTTGATCTCCCCACCAAGCTCGGCAAATGTCTGCTCGTAACCATCGGGAACAAAAAGCGGGTCATAACCAAAGCCTCCCTCTCCTCTCAACTCACCGATTATGCGCCCCTCGACGGCTCCATCGAAGCTTGCCAGCAGGACTCCATCCTGAGCAAGCACCATGACACAGCGGAAGCGGGCGCTGCGATCCGCCTCTCCCTCCAGCGCCTGCAGGAGCTTTGCGTTGTTGTCTGTATCATTGCACGGCTCGCCGGCATAGCGCGCGGAATAAACCCCCGGTTCACCATTGAGAACATCCACCTCCAGCCCAGAGTCATCTGACAAAACCATCCCATCAACCAGTTTGCTGATCTCCACTGCTTTGAGCGTCGCATTTTCTAGAAATGTCGTCCCTGTCTCCTCAACTTCAGGCAAATCCGGATGGGCACTCAAGTCCGACACAGCATAACCCGACCCCAACATGGTTCGAATTTCCCCGGTCTTATGGCTATTTCCGGTAGCCACGAGCAATGCTTGCATAGACCTTTGGTAGCATTATTATTGGCAGGTAACCACATTTTTGGAATATTTTCTCCGTCTTAACCGTCCTGTAATCAACATGCGAGCTCTTCAACAAACCATCATCACCCTCGTCCTTGTCCTGACCTGCTCCGGCATTGCAAACGCCAGTGGCTGGACTACCAACCTTGAGAGCGCGCTGGCCTCCGCCAAAAAAAGCAAGAAATTCGTACTGGCTCAGTTTACAGGTTCAGACTGGTGCCCACCCTGCATGATGATCCATGACAAGGTCTTCTCCAAGAGCGCTTTCACCCGTCCTGTCTCGAGGAAATTTATCCTCGTCAAAATTGACATGCCCAAATCCGATCCGAAGCTCACCCAGAAAAACCGCAAGGTCATGAGGGATTACAAGGTCACCGGTGTGCCCACCGTCCTTCTCTTTGGTGATGATGGCCGCGAATTCAGTCGGTTTGGCGCAGCGGCCTACCCCACTGTGGATGGCTTCCTCGACAAGCTCCGTGAAGAGCTTAAGAAAAAGGATATGGAATAATTGCTAGCTCCGACCGGCTTAGCGCGACCCCATCACCTGGGAATAGATCTCCACCTTCTCATGGTTGAGCAAACGTAGCTGATGGCGGTATTGGTCGATAGCCTGCTTACGCCGCTGGTCTGATAATGCTGCCATAATTTCATCCCTCATCATCTCATAGGGCTGCAACTCGGCCGGTCGGATCCCTGTAACCTCAATGATATGCCAACCAATCCTGGTCGGTATTAAGCTCGGTGTGTTGGCTGAAACTGAAAATGCATGCGCTGCAAAATCATCGGGCAACCTGTCCTTGCGCATCCATCCTAGCTCTCCTCCCAAGAGCTTGCTGCGCTCATCCTCACTAATCATCGCGGCCACCTCGCCAAAGTCTGACTGACCGGCTTGGATCGCAGTGAGATGCGCCATCAGGCTCT
Source organism: Akkermansiaceae bacterium (assembly GCA_049632765.1). Lineage (GTDB taxonomy): Bacteria > Verrucomicrobiota > Verrucomicrobiia > Verrucomicrobiales > Akkermansiaceae > Oceaniferula. The sequence goes on from JBNACB010000003.1 coordinate 81,069, forward strand.
CCTTTGCCGCCGCAGACGAGCGACTCAAAGTGGCGAGAAAAATATGCCTCACCTGCCTGCATTCCGGCGTGGTCAGCTCGTTCTGATGCCGCTCATACCATTGTCTGGCTTCGTCCTCACTGACAGCGATACTTGCACGGATTTTGGACAATACATACCTCTCCTGCTCAAGGCGTGCCTGTATCCGCAAGCGCAGCTCCTCGCGGCTCTCAATGCCCTGGGCTGTAAGTGCCAGATCAAGCTCCCCGGGAGAATCAAAGCGGCTCACAAAACTCGCCAACTCGGCATCAATTTTAGCCTCTGCCACGCGCGCCTCCTCGATATTGACCCTCACCTTGATACGCAGTAGAGCCTCGGCAATCAGCTCATCGAGTGCCAGCCATCGAAGCATCTGCTCTTCCGCATCACTCACCTTGCCGGGATCGCGCCCGGTCCGCCAAAGCCGCTCTTGCACGCGCCGCTCCACCTGACCGAGATAGATCGGTGCGTTGTAGACCCTTGCGCAAATTCCCTGCGATACCGCTTGATCGATCTTGTCCTCCTGAGTCGGAAACATGCGCCGTAGCTCGCGCTTCAGCGGACCAGAGAACAGGAAAAAGTCGCAGACGAGATAGAGCACGAGCAGTGACCAGAGCGTCATGCGCACAGCAAAGGTCTTGCTCATCTTCAGCATGGTGTAAGCCTAGCTGGAAGCCAATGCACTGCAACCACGCAGTTGCAAGTTCAGCATCGAATGGCCTGATGATTTGAAGACGTGGCCTATCACCCACTTCCATTTTGACATTGCTAGAGGTCAGCCATTGTTCATAGGCTTACGCATGAGTCGCTCGCTCAAAATCGGCTCTGCCGCAGGGATCGTTGCCATCTTCATGGCAACCTTGGCTCTGGCGGTGTTTGCGAATACAGAAAAAACTTTCTTCCAGTTCTCCACGACAAAGCCTGTGCTAGAACTCTGAGTGTCACTGGCATGAATCATGAATACAAGACAAGATAGATTCCTTAAGATCGTGGTGGGCATATGCATGACTCTGATCTCGGTCTATTTCATATACAGAGCTGTAGAACTTAGGGAAGTTCAAGCCAAGGTGAGCAAATACAGTCTTGAACATGACCCTGTGTCCTA
>JBNACB010000004.1:0-72015 GCA_049632765.1 Akkermansiaceae bacterium
TCTTCAACGCGGAGATAAAAAAACCGACCGCGAACCCGTCCTCTCGAACACTGTCCACGACCGACTGTCTCGTCTCTCGCGTGCCCTCTAGTAGAGCGGCGGGCGGAAACTACCCGAAATCCTCCTCACGTCAATACCTTTCCACATCTTTTTTACCCTCTTTTTACAACCCTCTACACAAATGACTGAACTTCAAGGATAAGCAGGCATTCTATTTGCCTGCAAAGGCTCCGATTGAGACATTTAAGGAATCAATATTTCATGGGGAAGTGCAATGAAACACAACTTTCTGACTCCAAAAGCAGCTCTATTATGTACCTCATACTGCCCCTCCCTCAGCCCTTGGCAGCGAATCCAGCTATGGAGGAATGTATAAAAACCCTTGATTCCACTCGACAGGGTTCAACCTGTGCTGTGTTTTCAACACCGGTTTTGCAAACCACCTTTTATCTATGAAATACCAAGACACAATAAGACAGGCTACATTCGCCTGTCTCGCAGCAGGTGCAGTTGCCTTGAGCAGCTGTGGGGAGAAAAAACAGGCAGAGGTCGCCGCAGAGGCACCCGAGGAAAACGTCATTCAACCCGTGCTGCGTTTCTCAGCGATTCCGGATCAAGACACCACAGCACAAGCTGAGCGCTACGCTCCTGCAGCAAAGTGGCTTTCAGAGCAACTCGGCATCCAGGTGGATTTTGTTCCATCCAGTGACTATGCCGCATCCGTAGACAAGTTTGCTACGGGTGACATTCAGCTGGCCTGGTTCGGTGGCGTGAGTGGTGTACAAGCTCGCAAGGAAGTCCCCGGCTCACGAGCAATCGTCGCCGGAGCCAAGGATCTTAAATTCAAGTCCTACTTCGTGGCTCATGAGTCCACTGGGTTAGAAAAGACCGAATCCTTTCCCACCGAGCTTAACGGCATGAAATTCACCTTCGGAAGTTCAGGCTCCACCTCAGGCTGTATCATGCCCTCCCACTTCATTGTTGAGAATACAGGCCAGGGACCCATGGAATACTTTGGTGAAATCGGTTTTTCCGGAGCACATGACAAAACAGCTTACCAGGTTCAGGATGGCACCTATCAGGCCGGAGCTCTGAGCTTCAGCACTTATGAGAGACTGGTCAAAGAGGGCAAAATCGATGCCAACAAGTGTCGAGTCATCTGGGAGACCCCCACGTATGCTGACTACAACTTCACAGCCAGTGCAAACCTGAACAAGATGTATGGTGATGGCTTTATCGACAAGCTGCAAAAGCTACTTGTCGAGTGCAAGGATCCTGCCGTGCTCAAGGCTTTTGATCGCAATCAGTTTGTTACTGTCAACAACGCCACCTTCCAGGGCATCGCTGATGTCATGGAAACTGTTAAGCTTAAATAACCTTATACAGAAAAACTCGCACGGGTCAGGGTGATTGCATTGCCCTGACCCATTTTTTTAGTTATCAGTCCATGTGATGTCGTTACAGCTCTCCAAGATCACTCATCGTTTTGGTTCCACCAGAGCTTTGGATTCCATATCGCTCGATATAGAGAGCGGAGAGCAGGTTGCGTTAATCGGCCCTTCAGGATGCGGCAAAACAACCTTACTCAAGGTGATGGGAACCCAGCTTTCCCCTGATAGCGGCATCTTGAAAGTGGCAGGGAATATCCCCGCACAACGAGGTGCCAGAGAAATCAGACAGCTGCGGACACGCATCGCCATGATACCCCAGCATCTCGGTCTTGTTCCCAACATCAGCGTTCTACACAATGTTCTCAACGGGGGCCTTGGTCAAACAACTCTCCTGAGAAGCGTTCGCCAGATGGTACGTCCATCGCGCAAGGAGACTCTTCAGGTATACAATCTTCTGGAGCGCGCCGGCATTAGCGAGAAAATCTATGACCGCACCGACAGCCTCTCAGGAGGCCAACAACAGCGGGTGGCTGTTGCACGCGCTCTCTACCAGAACCCTGCCATTCTGTTGGCTGATGAACCGGTTTCATCGGTTGATCCTGCCCGCGCACACGACACCATTCAACTTCTCACGAGGTTATCAAAGGAAGAAAAATTTACCCTCGTTGTATCACTCCATAATCTGGATCTGGCTCGTGCATTTTTCCCAAGACTGGTTGGCTTGCGATCCGGAAGTGTCTCGTTCGATTGCCCCCCCTCTGATTTGAAAGAGGAGGACTGTAGAGCGCTTTATCAAATCTCAGCTGATCATGCCTGAAAAACTACGCCGCCCACTGCTGAGAGGCCACGGCCGAAAGTGGATCGTTCTGGCGATGATCGTCACGCTCTTTGGCTGCCGCGCAATCCTTGGTCCAATGCCTCCGGCTCCTCCAGGAAGCGATGAAGGTTTCTTCAGCGCGGCACTTCACCCCACACTGACAGACCAGAACCAAAGTCTGCCGGATGATGCCACGCCCTTCATCAAACGCATCCTCGGGGAAATGGCCAATACCCTGAGATACGCTTTCATAGCCATGAGCATGGCCGTTCCTGCAGGTATCGTGCTAGGGTTTTTCGCGTCGACCAAATGGTGGCCTTCAGTCGTACGGGGAAACCAGGGCAAGAGGCTATGGGTTTTCACCCTGCTTGGCCCCATCCAGATTTGCGTGCGTTTCTTCATCACCCTGATGCGATCCATCCATGAACTGATATGGGCAATTTTGTTTCTCGCAGCTCTCGGACATGAACCGATCACCGCATGCGTCGCTCTTGCCCTCCCCTTCGCCGGCACATTAGCCAAAGTCTTCTCGGAAATCATCGATGAGCAACCCGAGGAAGCACGCGATCACCTGGTCGCATCCGGAGCCAGTCCTTTGCAAGCCTTTCTGACTTCATTGGTGCCCCAGGCATTTCCAGACATGGCCACTTACACCCTGTATCGGTTTGAGTGCGCATTACGATCATCGGCAGTCCTGGGATTTATCGGCATTGAGACTATCGGCCTGTCTATCTCCAGATCATTTGAAAACAACTTCTACAATGAGCTGTGGACACAACTTTATCTGCTGCTGGCTGTCATCATGGTAGTGGACATAATGGGATCCGAACTTAGAAAACGACTCAACCGGATACCTCAGCGCAAGAAAAGCCCCGAACTCACCACGAACTCATACCAAAACATCACCCGACTCAAACGCACTGCTCCGCGCAGCTTAATGACCCGGTCACTCCTCTGGGCTGCATCGCTTCTTGTCTTGGTTTCATGGTTCCCGGGGATAATTCAAGTAGACGCCCAGCCTCTGACAAAGGATCATGATGCCAACCTGGGCCAACTCAGCAGGAGCGAAAAAATCTCTCACTTCTTGACCAAAATGACCCCGCAACCGGTTCGCGACAATGGGTCGTGGGAGGAACTGACACCATGGATCTCCAATCTCTGGATAGAAAACGGTCGCTTGGCTCTCACCAACACGGTGGCCATGGCGAGTGCCGCCATCATTTTATCAGCCTTCGCCGCCTGGCTCTTCCTGCCATGGGCCAGTCGGGCTCTGGCAAGTGCCAAGCCTCTGGAGATTTACCAAGGTCGCCACAGTACAATCAGGACAGCAGCGTGGACTTGCTGCGGTTTTCTGGCGAGAACCGCCTTCATTCTCAGCCGCGCCATTCCGGAATACATCTACGCATACCTCTTAATCGGCTTGCTCGGCATCAGTGCATGGCCCTTGGTCATCGCGTTGGCATTGCACAATTTCGGTATTCTTGGGCGGCTATGGGGTGAGGTGATCGAGAACCAGCCAGCTGCTGGCGCACGCCAGCTAATGCTTTCTGGATCGAGTCGTTTTCAATGCTACTTCGCCAGCTACATACCAATCTCGTTTAATCGCTTCCTGATGTATCTTTTCTACCGCTGGGAAACTTGTGTGCGTGAAGCCACCATACTCGGCATGCTCGGTTTTGCCTCACTCGGGCTACATATCCAATTAGCTAGAAATTTTTCACGGGCCTACGACGAGATGCTATTTTATGTCTTACTCGGAGCATCGGTCATCTTCATTGGCGATCTGGTCTCCCTTTACCTGCGGCGCTATCTTGCGCGTGCTTGATACCAGCCGGACAATAGTCTATGGCATTGATTCATGCCAGAGGACAAGGAGACCATTCTGCGTGAAAAGCACTCTATCTTGCAGCTTTCAGCCACTGCGAGACGGATGTCTCTCCTCATCCTTGCCCTGGTTCTTTTTTTTCTCATCAAGCTTTATCTCCCTGTTGGTGATTCAGGAACTGCCGAGGACCCGGCGATGATAAGAACGGGGCTAGCTATCCTAAGCATGGCCGCCTTACTCTGGCTGACCGAAGCCTTGCCATTGGCACTGACAGCGATTCTAGTACCCATACTCGCAACTCTCACTGGCGTCTTTGATGTAAGCTCCAGCTTTTCTAATTTTGCCCACCCCCTGATCTTTCTGTTTCTGGGCAGTTTCGGCCTGGCAGCCGCTTTAGCCAAACAAGGTCTGGACCGCTGGCTGGCAACTCGCATCCTGATCCTTGGGCGGGGCAACTTTCACGTCACCGCACTTGCACTCTTCATCGTCGCGGCCGCTCTATCCATGTGGATTTCCAATACTGCCACGGTAGCACTATTACTTCCAGTAACCCTTGGCATCCTCTCCAATATCACCGCTCGCTGTGATGACTCCACTGCGGCCAAGGCAGCACCCTACTTACTCCTGGGCATCGCCTATTCAGCAAGTATCGGAGGCATCGCAACCCTCATTGGGACTGCGCCCAACGCGATTGCGGCGGCACACCTCAAGCTGACATTTGCCGATTGGATTGGAATCGGACTTCCTGCCACGATCATCCTCTTGCCAACACTTTTCATATTACTGAGGCTGCTTTCCCGGCCTGGGAACATACCTCCTGTTGAAGTCAAGGCCGAGAGCTTCACCTTTGATCGCCAGCATCTACTCACCCTTGGCATCTTTTTGCTTACTATCTGCGCCTGGCTCTTCAGTGCCCCATTGGCACAATTCCTCGGCATTACCAAATCCTTTGACACGATCGTTGCCGTCACTGCCATGCTGCTTCTTGCAGCCTGCGGACTCGTCACATGGAAAGATATCGACCGAGCCACAGACTGGGGTGTGCTGCTGCTTTTTGGAGGTGGACTTACCTTGAGCAAAATCCTCGGTGCTACCGGAGCCAGCTGGTTTCTGGCACAAAAGATTCAGGCTATCACCACGGGCTGGCCTATTGTTCTGCTCGTGGGTGCCATTGTCCTCTTTGTCATTTTCCTCACCGAATTATCAAGCAACACAGCGAGTACTGCCCTGCTAGTGCCGATATTTGCTGCTGTTGCCGTAGACATGGGAATACCGGTCAACAAACTGGTTCTTCCCCTGACTCTCGCAGCCTCCTGCGCCTTCATGCTCCCCATTGCCACGCCACCCAATGCCATCGTATTCAGCACAGGGAAAATCAGACAGCGCGAGATGATTAGAATAGGACTGGTGTTAAACCTCGTCTTCACAGCCATCCTTGCCATCTATGGAGGACTGTTCCTCTAGATAGTAACCCAAGCAGAAACTGTCTTACAAATGCTGACTGAGGAAATTCCTAACGCCAGTCAGGGTCCTGCTCTCTCTCAAGATCTATGCGATCTGCCAAATTACGTGCCTTAATCCGGTGATCCCTCTTGGCACGCCGCTCTGAGAGCATGCGGCGTTTTTTCTGGCGTTGTTTGAGCTTCTCTATTTCCTCGTCCAGTTTGAGATAGCCCTCATATCTGCGCTCATCGAGTTCACCCGACTCCACCGCAGCCCGGATGGCACAGCCCGCATCATCACCATGCTTGCAGTCGTGAAACTTACACTTCGCAGCAAGTTGCTCCACATCAAGAAAGCTTTCCCTCAGCGTTTGCTCATCCGTCCACATCTGGATCTCACGCATGCCGGGGTTATCAATAAGAATCCCTCCATCATCGAGCAGGATCAATTCACGGGCAGTCGTGGTATGCCGCCCCTTGCCCGTGGTTTCGTTGACATCCCCTGTCCATTGAAAATCCTCACCCAGCAGCTGGTTAACCAGCGTGGATTTACCCACTCCACTGGAACCCACCATGGTGATCGACACACCTGGCTCAAGATATTTTTTCAGCACTTCCAGCCCTTCGTTATGGGCTGCCGAGGTAATATAAACGTCCGCCTCACCACTGAGCTCGCGTATCTCTGCAGCCGCAGTATGGTTTTGTTCAGTAGAAAATAAATCTGACTTGTTGACCAGAACCACTGCTCTGGATCCACTCCTCTTAATCAAAGTAAAATAGCGTTCCATGCGCCGGGGGTTAAAATCAGCCCCAGCATCCGTGACCACAACCACAACACTCACATTAGCCGCGATCACCTGCTCTTCCGCACTTTTACCCGGCAACTTGCGCGAGAAACAGGTCTGGCGTGCAAGGCGGGCGCGGATCACGTTCTCCCCGTCCTCATCGGCTGCCAATTCAAGAGCAACCCAGTCTCCCACGGCAGGCAACTCTGCATCGGTTTCTGCATCGTGATACACCTTGCCACTCATGACCACCTCGCGCTCACGCACCTCACCCCCCTCGTCCATGTAGAGAGCCCCGTAGCTGATTTTATTGTCACGGATCAAACGCGCAGGCACGCACTGCGATAGACGAAGCGCGTCGAAGTCTTTCTGGAACCTGTTGTTCCAACCGAGATCAGCCAGGGTCATTGAGGAAAGATGCTAGCAAAGACAGACTCTACTCACAAGCGCCCATCATCGGCATCCAGATAGTCAAAAAAGCTCTGGATGTCATCGCGCTCCTGCCAGCCTGCCTCCTCCTTGCGGAAAAGCAGCTTTTCTGTGAAGTCGTCGCGGAACCCGCGGTTGCGCATGTAGCTGTTCCACCACTCAAGCTCGTGCTCGTTGGGCTTGGTTCCGTTTTTCCAGCACCATTCGAGAGCCTCCTGGTCACTGGCGCCAGCGAGAACAATTTCCCGGAGGGCATCATAGTCCACATGCAGAAACTGGCAGGTCCACAAGTCCATGGCCTTACCCATGTTGGGATAAAACTCCGGGTCTAGCTGCCCGGAATCATGGAGACGTATCTTGCTGCACAAGCGCGCAAAATACACGTAACCGGAGACCTCATCCCGGGGGCTTGCAGGTGGCGTATAGTCACTCATGGAAATCGGAGATATGGATAATATTGAAGTGCGTTTACTGGGAGTATGCCTCCATGCCAACGCAGGAGCAGACCAAATTCCGATCACCGTGGACATTGTCAATGCGACCGACGGATGGCCAGAATTTGTGCTCACGCAGTGAGGCCAGTGGATAGGCAGCCTGTTCCCGGCTGTAGGGGTGACTCCAGCTATCACTGATCACCATTTCAGCAGTGTGTGGCGCGTTTTTGAGCACATTGTCCTCCTTGTCAGCAGAACCCTGTAGGATTGCTTGTATTTCCTCATGGATGGAAACCATCGCGTCGCAGAACTTGTCCAGCTCTGCCTTGGACTCGGATTCCGTCGGTTCTATCATCAGGGTTCCGGCCACCGGCCAGCTCATGGTGGGCGCATGGTAGCCGTAATCCATCAGGCGCTTGGCCACGTCCTCAACGGTAATACCGCTCTGCTCTGCTAGCGGACGCAAATCAATGATGCACTCATGCGCAACTAGCCCTTTGTTCCCGGTATAGAGCACAGGAAAATAGTCATTGAGGCGTTTGGCCATGTAGTTGGCATTCAGGATGGCTATCTTGGTGGCCTCGGTCAGACCCTCCGCACCCATCATAGCTATATACATCCAGGAAATCGTGTTAATACTGGCACTACCGTAGGCCGCAGAGCAAACCGGAGCCTCAGCATTCTCGAGGCTAATATGCCCCGGCAAATAAGGCACCAGCTGTTCGGCCACTCCAATCGGGCCAACACCCGGCCCCCCACCGCCGTGGGGAATACAAAAGGTCTTGTGCAAATTAAGATGGCAAACATCGGCACCTATAAGACCGGGACTGGTCAGGCCGACCTGCGCATTCATGTTCGCGCCATCCATGTAGACCTGACCTCCATGGGCGTGTATAATCTCGCAGATCTCAGATATGGTGGATTCATATACCCCGTGAGTGGATGGATAGGTCACCATTAATGCCCCGAGCTTGTCAGCGTGCTGCTCAGCCTTGGCCTTAAGATCAGCCAGATCAATATTACCCTCATCGTCACAGGCAACAGCCACCACCTTGAATCCCACCATCACGGCTGAGGCAGGGTTCGTCCCGTGTGCTGAGGTTGGAATCAGACAAATATCACGGTCTGTGTCTCCGTTAGCGATGTGATAGCGACGAATTGCGAGCAGTCCCGCATATTCACCCTGCGAGCCGGCGTTGGGCTGGAGGGAGACGGCTGCAAAACCAGTGATGCGGGCCAACCACTCGGAGAGTTCGTCTAGCATCTCACGATAACCCACGCTTTGATCATCAGGAACGAAAGGATGAATATGGGCCACCTCAGGCCAGCTCAGCGGCATCATTTCAGCCGTGGCATTGAGCTTCATCGTGCAGGAGCCAAGAGCAATCATGGACTCATTGAGGGCGAGATCCTTCTTCTCGAGCCGCGATAGGTAGCGCAGCATCTCCGTTTCCGAGTGATAGCTATTGAAAACAGGTGCGGTGCAAAATGCGGAGCCCCGCTCATGAGAAGATCCCCAAGCGTTCTGGTCAGGTTCCGGGGCCTGGACATCATCGACACCGAAAGCCTTCAGAACATGTGACAGCTCTTCATGCCCCATGGTTTCATCACAGGCGATACCCACGTGATCGGCATCGACACGGCGCAGATTGATCCCCTGTTCAACAGCCAAGGCCATGATCTCATCTGCCCTGCCAGCAGCCTTCACAGTAATCGTGTCAAAGAAACTCTCAGAGGTGATCTCGTAACCCGCTTTCTTGAGGCTGGCGGCACATACACGTGCACAATCGTGAGTGTGAGCAGCAATGCGCTTCAGGCCCTCCGGGCCATGATAAACAGCATACATGGAGGCCATCACAGCCAGCAGCACTTGTGCCGTGCATATGTTGGATGTGGCTTTGTCCCGGCGAATGTGCTGCTCACGGGTTTGCAATGAGAGCCGGTATCCAGGCTTACCCTGTGAATCAATAGACACACCAATGAGGCGACCCGGCATCTTACGCTTGAGCTTGTCCGTGCAGGCCATGAATGCTGCATGGGGACCACCAAAGCCAAACGGAACCCCAAAACGCTGGCTATTACCCACACAAATATCAGCACCAAATTCCCCCGGTGCACGCAACACAGTGAGTGCCAGGATGTCGGCAGCCACGATGGCAAGGGCCCCGGCCTCGTGTGCCTTGGAAATCAGCTCTGCATAGTCTTCCACATGCCCGCGTGTATCGGGATATTGCAATAAGATGGCAAACAATCCTTCATGGGCAGCGGGCTCAAATGCCTGCCAATCACCAACAACAATCTCAATTCCGAGTGGTTCGGCACGAGTTTTGACCACTTCAATGGTCTGAGGGTGGCAGCTATCCGCGACAAACATGACCGAGCCTCTTGGTTTACCTGACTTGGCCAAGGCCATCGCCTCGGCGGCGGCGGTGCCCTCGTCGAGCAAAGAAGCCCCTGCGACATCCAGGCCCGTGAGCTCAGCGATCATGGTTTGAAAATTGAGCAAGGCCTCTAAACGACCCTGAGCAATCTCAGCCTGATATGGTGTATAAGCCGTATACCATCCCGGGTTCTCAAGAATATTGCGCTGAATGACCGGTGGAACGATAGTGCCGCTGTATCCCTGGCCAATGTAGGATTTGAGCACTTTGTTTTTACCCATGATAGAACGCAACTTCTCAAGAGCTGCGGTCTCACTCAGAGCCTCAGGTAAATCGAGCGGCTCGCCGCCACGGATATTGGAGGGAACAGCATCATCAATAAGGTGATCAATGCGATCGTAACCAAGCTCCCTAATGAGTGACTCACGAACTTGTCCAACACTACCAACGTGACGGCTACAGAAATGATGATCCATAATTTGGTGCTCAGCAAAAGTTCAGTGCATCTCGCAACCCCACAACACGGAGAATCCATTAACCGATGAGCCCCTTGTAGGCCTCAGCATCCATCAATGCATCCACAGCAGCGGCATCCTTGAGCCTCACCTTGAATATCCACCCCGCTCCGTAAGGGTCGGTATTGACCAATGATGGATCGGCTTCGAGCTCGGTGTTGCCCTCCACGATTTCCCCGGCAACCGGAATATAGATATCACTGGCTGCCTTCACGGACTCAACCACAGCCACGGGATCTCCGGCATCACAAGTGCGACCATCTTCTGGCAGCTCGACAAAAACGACATCTGTCAGCTCCTCCTGAGCGTGATCGGTGATACCAACGGTGGCAATGTCACCATCGAGAGAAATCCACTCATGGTCAGAAGTATAACGAAGATTGTCGGGCACATTCATAATAAGACTTGGAATTGGTTTAATGAGTTTAATGAGCTGCGCAGCATGGCGCTGCTGGGATGGGAGTTATTTCGCAGGATCAGGCCTTCTTGTAAAAGGGTTTTTTGACGACTTTCGCCTCGAATCGTCGCCCCCGGACGTCCACCTCGACAAGGTTGCCCACTTTGGCATGGGCAAGGGGTAAATACGCCATGGCAATACCCGTTCTCAGGCTTGGTGAGAGGACACCACTGGTGAGCTCGGCGATTTGCTCTCCCTCCCTGCTGAATACACCGTAGTGAGCCCTTGGAGGTGCCCCCCTTCCAGTGTACTCGAGAGCCGCCAGACGGCGTTCCAGTCCGTTTGATTTTTGTTTCTGCAAGACATCGGAGCCAATGAAGCCACCCTCTTTTTCAAGGTCACAGAAAAAACCGAGGCCAGCCTCAAGCGGAGTGTGAGAGGGTGACAAATCGGAGCCATTGAGTGGGTAGCAAACCTCAAGACGCAAGCTATCCCTTGCACCGAGGCCACAAGGTTTGGCTCCGGCATCAACGAAACTTTCAAACCAATGAACACCCCGATCTGATGGGCAGAAAAATTCAAATCCCTCCTCCCCTGTGTAACCCGTGCTACAAACCATTAGCGTCTCCCCCTCATGGGACCATTTGGCCATACCGTTGCGGGCGGGCAATGTCTGGCCTGGGAAGAACTGCGAGAACAAGGCTGCGGCACGTGGCCCCTGCACGGCCATCGCAGCCCACTGGTCACTATCATTGCTGAGCTTAACTCCAGTGCTGAGGTGCTGGCTCATCCATGCAAAGTCTTCCTCAATTTTAGCAGCGTTAACCACGAGGAAAATACGCCCCGGTGCCTCACGATAGATAATGAGATCATCAATCACTCCCCCCTGCTCGTTGAGCATGATCGTGTATTGCCCTTCTCCAATGCCAAGTTTGGATACATTATTGGTGAGCATGGTGTTCAACCAGTCTTCGGCTCCATCACCTTCGACAAAAAACTGCCCCATGTGGGAAATATCAAAAATCCCCACATCCTCACGCACTGCAGTGTGCTCATCAATGATACTGGTATATTGAACAGGCATATTCCAGCCGGCGAAAGGAATCATTTTGGCACCCAGTTTGGTATGTAGAGGGGCTAGCGGGGTCTGATGAATCGTGCTGCTCACGAGCAGAGACTGCTGCTCATAAGCACCCTTGTCAAATCCGTATGAGGCGTTAATTTCAAGCTTATGTCATCCAACCAGCAAGCCTTGCGGGAATTGCCCTCTGTGGAAACTCTCGCCCAGTCACTTTCCAAGGAAAGTATTCTGCCCAGGGCTTTGATCACAGCTTTCGTGCAACGGGAAATCGGCCAGTTTCGTAAGCAGATCCTTGCTGGTGAGTGCCCTCAGCGTGCGGAGATCGAGGCCTCCGTGCGCGATCACCTGCAGGCCTTTGGCTCAAGCCGACTGCAGCCGGTCATCAACGCCACAGGTGTCGTTATTCATACGAATCTGGGCAGGTCTCCGCTCGGCACCCAGACTGCTGAGGCGCTCAACCGGATCGCCACCGGCTATTGTAATCTGGAATTCAATCTGGCTGATGGAAAGCGGGGAAAACGGGCTGGCTACCTTGAGACAGCCTTGGCCTCCATTCTAGAGACCGAGGCTGCCACCGCAGTCAACAACTGCGCTGCCGCACTGGTCATTACCCTCAGGCATCTATGCAAGGGTTCCAAAAACGAGGTCATCGTATCTCGTGGGGAACTTGTCGAAATCGGCGGTGGATTCAGAATCCCTGAAATTCTGGAAACTTCAGGTGCCAAACTTGTAGAAGTCGGCGCCACCAATAAAACTCACCTTGATGACTACGCCAAGGCTATCACACCCCAGACTGCGATGATTCTCAAAGTCCACCGATCTAATTTCTACATCGGCGGATTCACTGATGACCCCAGTATTACTGAGCTCGCAGAACTGGCACATGCTCATGCATTGCCGCTGGTTGAAGACATCGGTTCCGGTGCGCTCATGAATACCGACGACTTGGCACCGATTGAGCACGAGCCCAGACCTCAGGATTCTCTGGCTCAGGGAGTTGATCTGGTATGTTTCTCCGGTGACAAACTGCTCGGAGGACCTCAGTCCGGCATCATTGCGGGTAAATCAGCCCTGATTGAAGGCATTAAGAAGGAACCCTTTTTTCGGGCTGTGCGCTGCGATAAAATTATCCTCGCCGTTCTCCAAGAGTGCATCGACACCTACCTTCAAACCAAAGCTGAGAAATCTACAGACATGATTCCTGCACTGGATTTTATCGGTACAGATGTATCAAAACTGCAAGCCCGTGCAGAGAAAATCATTGAGCATCTTCCTCAGAGTCTACACGACCAATTTCTGATAAACCCAACGGTGGCCAGAACGGGTGGAGGCACGATGCCTAAATCCGAGATTCCCTCCATTGCCATCTGCATCGCACCCGCCAATCAATCGGTCAATCAGCTGGCCACTCGCCTCAGAACGGGGAGCCCAGCAGTCGTCGGGACCGTTGTTGACAACGCCTTGCATCTTGATTTGCGCACTGTCTTCGAGCACCAGGATGACACTCTGAGAGAGGCAGTCATCACGGCGATGACACAATGAACATATCCACGATCCAAGCGTAATCCTAAGAACTTGTGCTTCAAGCACAGCAGGAACGAGACCCATCTCTGGTTTCGTATTACGACTTGTATTACAGCTTGTATTACTGACCGTCCTCAGCCTCAGGATCAGCTGCCTCCTCGCCCTTTGCATCGTCTGAATCTTCAGGGGCACTCACATCAGGCTCAGCTGATTGCGATGGTGCAGCCACAACTTGTTGCGGGCTGTATTGCAGAAACTTCTCATGCTCTGGAGAGAGTGGCTGCAGATCCTGAAAACCAGCGAGCTTGTAATACTTGACCAGACTGTTCGCCTCCATGAGTCGTTGATAGCCTGTGCTATTCACCTTCTCATTAACCCCCTTCCAATTTTTGATCGAATACTGAACACCCGGGTCCTCAGCATAAATACGCAGTAAATTTGTAGCAGCCTTCAGAACCAGATCCATGGATGCTGTGGCGTCAGCACTCAAAACCCTACTGTAGGCATTGAGTGCCTCCTGCTGCCTGGAAGGATCTTCCTTTTGAAGAGCATCGAGCGCCAATGCATGACAATACTCAACTTGCACTCGTAGCTCGGATGGCAGCTTACGGCCCTGCCATGCCTCTGCCAACCTGTCTAATCGGGCCCAGTCCTCCAAACGAACCGCATCCCAAAAAGCGTAAAGCTCGAGCTGCTGCAGATGCGATTCACGGGTCAGAGCACTCTTGAAATACTTTTCCAGCTCGGCACTGAGTGCCTCAAGGTCGTTAAGCTTGCGGCTGCACTCCAATTTGTAAAACCCTGCAAGGGTAGCGTAATTATCCGGAAGGCTATCGACAGGCTTGAAAGCTTCCTCGCACTCGGCAAACTTAGTCTTGGCCTCCGCATAGTTTTTATCGCGGTAGAGGTCCATCGCCTGAATGAACAGCTCGGGCTCATAAAAATAGACCGCTTCCAGCCGTGGCTTCTTAACCTGAAGGATGTTCAAGGATTTGAGGTTGGTCTTGTAGGTGGCAGTACCGGCCTTGTAACTGTAGAGATAAACATCCTCGTGTGACTCATCACTATACAGCAGCCTTACTTTTGCCGGACCCTCTGCTGCCGTAGCCACCGACAACATAAAAACGCTATAGAGTGCGGCTAAAATAAATCGAATTTTCATCTGCGTTGTTAATCTTTTGCGCATACCAGTTGAATACTTCCGGATACTTTGGTTTGGTTATTTTCCTTCACCCCGGCGCTTGGCCTCCAGCTCCTCGGCTTTCACCTGCTCCATGGTTTTGATCTGGCCTGATGTTTCATACTTGGTGACCAGTGCTTGGACAGCATCCCACAGATCCTTCTCCTCGTCCGACATATCAGGATTTTCCTCACGAATGCGCCGGGTTCCATTCACATAGGGCCAACCAATCAATTGATAACATGCCTGCCGGTCATCCATCTCGAGTGTGATTTGCTTATCCCCCACACCTACTTGCTGCCCAGCCTTCAAATTCCGGTCCCACATCAACTCCATCACTCGCTGCACCGATGGCGCGGATATCAGAATGAAACCCCGGTAACGGTTATAGACCATTCCATAGTAGAACAAGGCGTCCTCAACCATGTTGCGCTTGTCAAAGGAAACGGCAAACAAGTAACTGACTTGAGCCGTCTTCTTCGTAAACTTGGCATCCAGATACTGCCTGCAGGACTTCTCGCACTTGTCCCAATCGTCGATCTTGGCGGTGATCTCAACAATACGGAAGAGTGCCTCTTCCTGTAGTTGCAGATCATCCTTGGCGCGGCTCATGACATCCTCAAGACTGACAATCGCCTGTTTGTTGTCAGCAACGCTATCTGATTGACCAAGGACATCGGCAATCCCCAGACGGGCGTCGTATTCACCGGTCTTATCATCACGCGTGAGTAACTCTTCATAATACTCAAGTGCCTGTTTGGGAGTGGAAGTTTTCTTCCTCAGGTAGTCACCTATGCGGACAAGCACCAAATTGGTCAGATCCTTGGGGTTGAACTCCGATTTGAGATCTTTGAAAAGCGCCTTGATCCCGGAATTGTATTTCAACACAAGGTCTTTGTCTTCATTGGCTTCAGCGGTCTTGATTTGCTCCTCAAAGATCCCAATGACTGCAATGCGCAGGAGTGCAAGCACACGCTTGTTGGAAAAATCAATATCGGGAAAATCATAGTAGAGATCCTTGAGTTGATCCGGCGTGTTGCCCTCCTTTTGCAGAAAGAACTCTGAGAAGGCATTGATGCACTCCTCCAAGAAAAACTGCTTCTCCTTGCCGGCAAGGTCACTGATTACAGTCTGCAAATTATCAAGACCCTCCTGCTCTCGCCCGACCTCCTTCATCGCCGGCATTCCAAAGACAACCACCTGCGGCTTGAAAAACGTGCTGCTGTATTTCTCCATAAACAGGTCATAGTATGGTTCAACATCCTTGAGTCTGGGGTTGGGATTGTCTTTGTCCGGACCTTGCTGACTCGCCAGCATACCCACCAGATAACTCAACGCTTCCCCAGCCACACTGTCATTCTTACGCTGCTCAGCAACCTCGAGGGCGAGCTTGTAGTATTTTTCGGCATCTTCGAAATCAGCTGTGCTCTCAAAAATGTTGCCCTTCATATTGTAGGCCATGTCGATGGCACTGGATTTCGGAAATTCTTCCTCCAAACGATCCAGCAGCACCATGGCCGGTTCATACTCACTATTGGAGAAATGACAGTTGGCACGATCATAGAGCGCAATCGCAGTGTAGATATTTGTGTCAGGCTCGGGATAATCCTCGAGGAATTTGTCCATCAACTCGGCTGCCTTGTCCCAGTTTTGCAGACGCGTTTGGCAGGATGCCTGGTAATACTTGGAATGCATGATCAGTTTACTTTCCGGGTATGTCTCGATGTGCTGATCAATCATCGGCTGGGCATCATCAAAACGGCCCAGATAAAAATAGCTCCCACCCAGCACAAAGAGACAAATGTCGTGCTGTTCGGTATTTTCCGGAAGCGTATCAATCATAGGCTCCGCTATTTGAATGCACTTTGCATATTCTCCTGAGAAAAACAGACTCGACAGCATCAATCTGCGAACACTCTCTGCCTTGTCACTCTCGGGGAAATCATTGAGGAACAGTGTACCGTATTTCTCGGTATCCATGATCTGGTCGAGCAAGGCTGACACCCGCACCAGATTATAGAGATTGGTCTCCCGCTTACTGCTCTTGTTGTAGTAGCGCTCGAGTAACTGCAGGCCAGCATAGACACCGCGCTGATTGCCAGCCTTGTCATGTAGGAAACACATAGCCGTGAGAACCCCCACATCGGCAGGATCACCTGAGAGAACTCTCTCCTTGAGGCTTGCCAGCCCTTTTTTGAGACGCTCGACCTCGATAATATTGTTTCCGTCCTTGATACCACGACGCCCGGGCAACTGATTGATGCGCACCTGCATGTCCTGCATCATCACCTCACTACTAGGAATCATGGAGTAGAGATTGCGGGCAGCAACATACATGTCCGCCTCCAACGCATTAGCCGCAAGCTTCAGAAAGAGCGGGCAAAATTCATACATTTGATAGGGCTCGAGCGTGAGATCCGCCTTGTTCTTCATGAGAAAGTCGACCATCGCTCCCTCTTGCTTCTGTCCAATAACTGCTTGGGAGAGAGCCAGAAAGGCAGCGACAATGCCGGAGTCAGAGGTCTTCCATTTTTCCTTGTTGGCGATTGCCTGCTCAAATTTGTTAATACCCTCAGTGATGTCAGGCTTGGGCTGGAGGAAGTTGCATATTGCCAGATTGATATTGAAGCCTCCCAGTGTCGGCAGCTTGGGATCCCGTTTACTATCGCGCTCGAGCTCAAATTTCTTATACAATTTTAGGGCCTCTTCATACTCCTTGGTGCCCATTTTTGACTCAGCCCACCTCTGCAGGCATGACTTATGCGCCGTGTTAGTGGTGGCAGCCATATTGGGAGCACCATTGGGATATTTGGTGTAACAGACCTCAAAGGAGCTGGCAGCTTCCGCAAACCATTTTTCAGCATCACCCAATCTGTTTCCCCGCTTGGCCTCGCTCGCCAGCTTGAGCTCACAAAGCCCTTTCCGGTAGTAGATCACTCCAAACTTTGGTCCGTAAAGCATGGGCGCCCGGCCACCATACGTTTTGGTAATGCGCTCCAGGAGATCACGGGCACCCTGGTAATCCATGTTCTTGTATGCCTGACTTGCCTGACCCAGTTGAGTTTGCAGATCCTGCGACCTGACATGACCTACCAGTGCAAGAGATGCGGTGAAGATAATTATAAGAAACCGGGTCATAGGGTGAGACTTAACGGACATGGTGCTTTAAAAATGGAGGTAAAGATTTGATCCTGCTTCGTTTTGCATTGATCTATGGACCGTCAATGAGATCGGTAAAGGTCACTTTGTGGATTTCAAGCCCGGCCAGACAATTGAGCACATCAACAATACGCTGCTGCTTTGCCTCGCCATCAGCCCAAATCTGCACAATAGGCTCTTGCGCTCCGGCCTTGGCTGTTGCCACATAACCATCCAGGCGAGTCGTCAACTCCGGAAGCCTGCGGCTCGCCGCATCAGACTCCACCAACTCCTCCGCAGGCCCCTTGTTGATGAATATCTCACCTGTTTTATCCACCTTGATGAACATGGGGGCTAATACCGGTGGCGACTCACTCGGAGCAGCGGCAGGCAGCGACATCTTCAAATCCTGCTCACGAGGCTGAATGGTGGTAGTCACCAGGAAGTAAATGAGCAACAGGAAACAGACATCAATCAATGACGAGATGTCCAAACCGGGTTCATCCTCTTCGAAATTTTCAGCTTTTTTTCTGCGAGACATGGTTAGCTAAGTAATACTCTCATTGATGTTCATCATTTCTCAAATCCATAGACTGAGAAAATCACATTATCGACACCCGCGATGGCGGCAGCCCTGATCACCGTGCGCACATATCTGAATGAAACACCCTCATCACCACGCAGGTGAATAACGGGCACAAGACCCTTGGCCTCCTCGATATTTTTGCGCTCCTTGACGTATTCCTGAATGGCCTCGGAGTCATCGAATGTCATCGTTGCTGTTTCTGCGAGAAAAGTACCGTCTTGTCGGACGTTGATGACAATGCGCCCTTTGCCATCCTTGGCCTTTTTTGAATATTTGGCGACAGGAGGATTCACCTCGGGATCCTGCTTCACCACGATGACGGTGGAGGCTACAATGAAGAAAATCAGCAGCAGGAATACCATGTCGATCATGGGTGACATGTCCACCTGGAGCTCTTCATCGCTCCCTGAGGCAGCACTGCGTAGTTTCTTTGATGCCATGGTCTATTCTGAGATCCTTGTTGCGCTATGTCAGTGCGAGCCCAGTGGATGGACTCACAAAGGGCAATCTCTGCCTAAACGGCTATACCTTCCGGAATCTTGGCAAGGTGTGCATCACCATTAACCGTCTGGATGGAAGCATTAATCAGTTCTTCAGAGGTGTGATGGCACTCGGCAACAAGGTTGTTAAGTTTGTTCTTAAAGAAAAAGTAGGCAGCGAGCGATGGGATCGCCGTTACCAGCCCCCACAGGGTGGTCAGGAGTGCTACCGAGATGTCTCCAGCCAAGGCCGATGGATCAGCAGATCCATCTCCACTTGCCAGCGTGCCAAACGCACCAACCATACCCAAAACTGTTCCGAAGAGCCCCATCATCGGAGCTGCCTGAGCAATGAGTGAAATGTAGTTAATGAGAGTCATGCTCTTGCGGTTCTCGTTGATGGTAAAATCCGCTATGGCATCCTCGACGTAATCGCGCCCGAGATCTTCGGGATGCCGGGCATCAACATTAGGCAGCGCATAAGCCATCATGCGACCAAGATAACTCGGATGGGATGCCCCTAACTCAATGGCGGAACGGATGCGACAGTTGATCATGTGGTCCATCAGCCCGGCCTTGAGATCATCCGGAACAAACTTTGCACGCGTCAGGTTCATGAAATTGAACACACAGAGTGCAATCAGGCATAGAATCAACAGCCCGATGAGAATCATTGGCCAGCCACCGTCCAGCACATATCTCTGAAGCACACTGGCATCCGCAGCAAATAGAGATGGTGAAGACAGCAAAGCTACAAGGGTGGTGAGGGCCGTTGTTTTCGAGAAACGATTAGAAGTCATATTCATAATTTTCATGATCTGAGTGTATCAATGGGTGTACAATGGGCGTGTGTAGCAAAAACGGAACTTGGTCAGGCTGGAGATGCCATTGAAAACAGCATATTCAGTGATTACCACCAACCATGGCCAGTTCAATTTATGCATGCATTTCCTGGTGATCGGACACCATATGCAACATCGGTAATTCTGCTTTGCCACGGAAATGAGTAAAGAAGTAAATCATAAAAAAGCCACTCATCCGTAAGGGGTACAAGCGCTCGTGCATGAGGCCATCATCCTCGTCTCGGAGTATCACAGCAACCCGTCATGCGCAGCTTTCCCATCACAGAAAAACTCACCTCTTGACTTGGCAAGTCCTAGACATTAACCACCTGCAGCTTAGCACGCATCATCTCCATGTTCCGAGAGCCATCTGGTCATAGGTCATGAGAATAGCTGTAGTGCCACAACACAAAAACGGGTCCATAGTACAATGGATAGTATAACGGCCTCCGAAGCCGTAGATCCAGGTTCGACTCCTGGTGGACCTACCACTCTTGATTAGGCCCCTATTCTGCCAGAAGGGCATCGAACGTATCCCAACATTCAACAAAACCACTGGCAAAATCCTCAGGCCTTGCCTGCACCCATGCGCGGATTTCGTCCATGGAAAACCACTGCCCTGCCTCAACCTCGCTGCATGGGAATCGCACTACTCCATCATGGCGTGCCAGATAGAGCTTCACATGCTCCCAACCCGTTGCCGCGCAGGCCTTGATAGCTGCGATCTCCTGAAGTTCTTCGCCAACAATCCCCAACTCCTCCTCAAGCTCGCGTATCGCCGTCTCCAGATAAGCCTCGCCAGCATTAAGGTGGCCAGCCGCGCTCGAGTCCCATACCCCCGGATGCCGGTCCTTGAGCCGTGATCGTTTCTGCAAAAAGAGCTCCTTGCGTTCATTGAAGACAAAGATGTGAACAGCACGGTGCAGCAAGTCTTGCCGATGCACAATATCGCGCGTCTCCTGACCAACAACCTGATCCTCCTCATCCACAACATCAAACACCTCATCTCCGCTCTGAGCATGTTCCTTAAGTGGGTGCCCATCATAAAAACGGGCAAGCTCCACCCATTGCTCCAGGCTAATTTCCTCAGCCCGGGCAGACTCACTGACACCGATCAATGCTGCGGCATCTGGCCACGGTTGATGATCCGGCATTTGCTTGCGCACTTGTTTTCTTCGCTGGGCAAAACCGCGCCTGATAAGCTCGTCAAACAGGCGGGCATCATAGACCGGTAAATCCTGCGGCCTCGGATCACAGACCATGACCGTGGAATCAATCAGTGGTCTGGGGAAAAATGCCTGGGGTGGTATTGTCTTCAATGGGCGGCTCAGCCACTCGCTCTGCATCCGCAGGGAAAGCACGCCGTAGGCTTTGGTTTTTGGCTGGGCGATGATCCGGTCGATGAACTCCTTCTGCAACATCAACACGGCTTTGCATACTGGAGAGGGCCGCTTCATGAAGTTCCTCATGATTGCTCCCCCCGCAGAATAGGGCAAATTACCCAGCAACTTGACTGGTTGATATTTAAACAACGAGCGAACATCAAAGCGCGCACCGTCCTGATGGTGAACCTCCACCTTGTCATTGCCTTCAAAGTGCCGCTTGAGTCCCTCCGCCAAACGCGCATCGAACTCCACCAGAATCACCCGACGAGCACGTTCCACGGCATATTCCGTAAGTGCTCCTGTACCGGGCCCTACCTCAACCACAGTATCCTCCGGCCCGATCTCGAGCTGTTCGACAATCCATTGGGCAACGTTCTGATCGATGAGGAAATTCTGCCCCAGTTTCTTGGAGGGAATGACCCCCATGGACTGAAGACGTTGTTTGATTTCACCCTGGTTCACAAACGCCATCAGAACGCCGGCAACCATAAATAGCAATACTTGACACTGAAAACTTCAAGCAGGAGACTCAACTGGTGACGTTGGCATCAAAAATCACACTTGGCCGTCTTTTCTGCGCGCCTGTGTTTGCCGTTCTGGCCATCTATTATGGTCAGAGTGTCCAGACAGGTCAGCCCAACGAGGCCCTTCGTTGGTGGGCAGTAGGTGTCTTTATCCTCGCCTCCCTCAGTGACGGCATCGACGGATACATCGCACGTCATTTCAACCAGCGCAGCAAATTCGGTGCGTTTATTGACCCGCTGGCAGACAAAACACTCCTTCTCACGGGCATTGTATGCCTGACCTTCATTCCTTGGGGCGAGGGTTGGTATATTCCCATTTGGTTTACAGCACTGATGATTGCAAGGGATATCATTATTATTGTCGGCATATGGATTCTGCACTATTTCAACTCCCACGTTCCCATCAAACCTCACTGGACTGGCAAAATTTGCACCTTCACGCAGATGTTGCTACTAGGGTGGGTCATGTTAAAAGTCATCCCCTTCTCTCCCATATACCCTACGATCCTGGCTACTGTTTTCACCATTTGGTCTGGCGTGGAGTACTTCCGCCAAGGGCTCCACATGCTCCACGAACACCATCAGACGGAGTAGGCCCAAGCATCCCTTTTATTCACCCACTCAAACAATGCCCACTGTAGCCATTGTCGGCCGACCCAATGTCGGCAAGTCCGCCCTCTTCAATCGCCTCGCTGGACGGCGTATCGCCATTGTCCATGACCAACCTGGAGTGACGCGAGATCGGATTTCCGCCCCCTGCAATATCAGCAGGTCACCATGCACCATTGTTGACACTGGCGGTATCGGCGCAACCTTGGATGACGATTTTGGAGACGCTGTCACCACTGAGGCAGACATTGCCATGCAAACGGCTGATTTGATTCTCTTTGTGGTGGATGCCAAGGATGGAGTCACGGCCATTGACCAGGATCTTGCGCAAAAACTACGCCGCTCCAGAACCCCCATCCAACTCATCATCAACAAAGCCGACAACATCAGGCAAGACGAGCTCAGTGGAGATTTTGCTTCCCTGGGATACGGTGCCGGCCTGCCGGTATCCGCGGAATTGGGGCGCAACATGAACCGTATCGGCGATGCGATTGATGCTGTCATCATCCCCATCAATCGCGACATGGCAGCAGCCGAAGAAGAGGTCAAGCGTGAGGGGCTCAAAATTGCCATCGTGGGTAAACCTAATGCCGGTAAATCCTCTCTGGTCAACGCCATCCTCAAAGATGACCGCACCATTGTCTCGGATGTCGCGGGAACTACCAGAGATTCTGTTGATATTCCCTATGAGTTCATGGGAGAACTTCACACGCTCATCGACACGGCCGGCATACGTAGGCGCACTAAAATGGATTCCTCTGTGGAAGTTTTCTCAGCCATGCGAGCAGAGAGGTCCATCCGCCGGGCCGACATCTGCCTTCTCGTGGTTGATTGTGCAGAGGGCATATCCGCTCAGGACCGCAAGATAGCCCGCATCATCCAGAGCGAGAACAAACCCTGCCTGATTGTGCTCAACAAATTCGACCTCTACCACCCTGGGGCACCGAGGAGTGCTCGCCTGGAGGAAGCAACCAAGCACATCCGCACGGAGCTTTTCTTCCTCTCTTACGCTCCTTATGTTTGCGTGTCAGCGCTCAAAAAACAGTCCATCGGCCTCATTTTCAGCAAAATTGCCGAAATCCGCAAACATGCCCAAGAGCCCATCACAACGGGCAAGCTGAATCGCTTCCTGTCACTTGCATTCGAGAAAAAGCCCCCACAGGCAAAGAAAGGCAACAAGCGACTCAAGCTGCTCTACGCAACAGCCGCAGTCAACGACCGCTATAAAGCCATCCCCGTGCCCACCTACATCCTCTTCGTTAATGACAAGAGGCTCATGCAGGAGAATTACGAGCAATACCTCACAAACCGGCTGCGCGAGGACCATCCCTGCCCCGGTATCCCTATCACCTTCTCCGTGCGCTCGCGAAACGCTACAGATGAGAAAGGGCGAAAAAAGAAATAGCCCAGACGGATACACTTGCCGGATGCATACCGGCCGGGAAAAACCACCAAGGTCACAAAAGGCAAATTTACCCGTGAAATCCTTGACGCTGGACGCTCTCAGGTAGATGAACAGGTGTAGCATTTTTCTATCTCCATGGACAATAAACAAGCTCGAGTCGGAATCATCATGGGCAGTCAGTCGGACTGGCCCACTCTGGAACATGCAGCCCGAACCCTGAGTGACTTCGGCGTTGCCTGGGAGTCACGTGTTGTCAGCGCACACCGCACCCCCAAATTACTCTATGATTATGCAGAGTCAGCTGCTTCGCGCGGCATCCAATGCATCATCGCGGGTGCCGGCGGGGCCGCACACCTTCCTGGAATGGCATCAGCCATCACGACCATACCAGTGTTGGGTGTTCCGGTAAAATCACGCACTCTCAACGGGGTTGACTCCCTGTTATCCATTGTCCAGATGCCCGCGGGCATTCCCACTGCCACTTTTGCAATCGGTGATGCGGGAGCTGTCAATGCAGGCCTCTTTGCCGTCTCCATGTTGGCCGCCACCGGAGACACGGATCTGGCGAAGAAACTCGCCGACTTCCGCCAAACACAACGGGAAAAAATTGAGTCCGGAACCCTTCCCCAGATGGAGGACCTTCAGCCCGAGTAAACATGAGCAACTCTTCCCAAACATGTGTTGGTGTTCTTGGAGGTGGTCAACTCGGCCGCATGCTTGCACTTGAGGCCCGCCGCATGGGGTTTCGGGTCATTCAATGGACTGGCGGCGACACATCCGGGGCTGCCGAGCTTGCGGATAAGGCGATGACGGCCTCCTTCGATTGCGAAGAAACTCTGGAGAAATTCATCAATCTCTGCGACGTGGTCACAGTGGAGTTCGAGAATATTCCGAGCGCTCTACTCCAGAAAGTCTCTGCCCGCCTACCACTTATGCCCGGCGTCCGCGCTGTTTCCATCTGCCAGAATCGCGAGATGGAAAAATCCTTCCTCGCTGAAAACGGTATACCCACGGCAAGGTTCCGCATCGTCGACAACGATCAGGAACTGGAGAACGCACTTCTCGAGATTCCCGGTGATATCATCTTGAAAACCGTCGAGTCCGGCTACGACGGCAAGGGCCAGATGATGGTGCCTGACGAGCCGGGGCGTCCCAGTGCCAAGGAAATATGGCAGGCATTCGACGGAGGCCGTGCCATTGTTGAGCAGAAAATCGATCTCGCTGCGGAGCTCTCGGTAATGGTAGTGCGTTCCCAGGATGGTGATGTCGTCACCTACGATCCCGCAGAAAATGTGCACCGCAATCACATTCTAGACACCTCCACTGTTCCCGCCCGCATGCCCGACGGACTCAAGGAGGAAGCAAAATCCGTGGCCACCCGGGTCGCCGAGGCGCTGGATTATGTTGGCGTTATCGGAGTGGAATTCTTTCTCGACCAGAGCAACACATTACTGGTCAACGAAATGGCTCCCAGACCTCACAACTCTGGTCACCATACGCTTGATGCCTGCGAATCATCCCAGTTCGAGCAGCAATTACGCGCCATTTGCGGGCTACCCCTGGGCAGCACACGCATGCTCAAACCTGCTGTCATGTGGAATTTACTGGGAGACATCTGGCCTTCAGCCACGACAGCTCCAGACTGGTCGCCCATTCTTAAAACTCCCGGAGCCAAGCTTCACATCTACGGCAAATCGGAAGCGCGTGCAGGAAGAAAAATGGGGCATGTCACCTTCCTTGCAGACACCATTGAGGAAGCCATGTCACACGCCAAAGCCTGCATGAAGGCATATTCCTGGGATTGAGTGGCAGGGCCGTATGACTTCATGTGAGTGCAACTGCCGTAAACACCATCAGAAATCATGCCTCTGCTAGAAGTCACCAATCTTACCACTCGCTTCCATACCCGAAATGGAATCGTGCATGCGGTTGAGGACGTTTCCTTCACCGTGGAGAAGGGGCAATCCGTTGGCATCGTGGGCGAGTCAGGATCCGGGAAATCCGTGACTTGCTACTCACTGGTTGGCCTCATCCCCCAGCCTCCCGGTAAAATCCACTCGGGCAGGGCGGTCTTTGATGGCATTGACCTGCTCAGAGCAGAGCCCAGACTGTTACGCAGCATCAGGGGCAAACGGATCTCAATGATTTTTCAGGATCCGATGACTTCGCTCAATCCCTACTTGAAAATTTCCACCCAGCTTACCGAACCACTTGAAATTCATGAGGGAATCAAAGGCAAAGCGGCCCTGCACCGCGCAATAGACGCCCTGGCCGAAGTCGGCATTGAAGAACCGGAAAAACGCATTCATGCCTATCCCCATGAATTCTCCGGGGGCATGCGCCAGCGTGTAATGATAGCCATGGCACTTATCACACGCCCTGAACTCCTTATCTGTGATGAACCCACAACGGCTCTGGATGTCACCGTGCAAAAACAGGTGCTTGATCTCATTAAGGACCGCCAGAGGGAGCTCAACACTGCCGTCATTCTCATCACCCATGATCTTGCCGTCGTGCACCAGACCTGCGATCAGGTCAATGTGATGTATGCGGGCAGACTTGTTGAACGCGCCCGGACTCAAGCTCTTTTTGAAACCCCCCTGCATGCATACACCCGGGCACTGATGAAAAGTATTCCTGCAACTCATTCCAAGGGTGAGCCACTTTACACTATACCCGGAATTCCCCCCGATTTATCAGCCCCACCTGCCGGCTGTGCGTTTCGTGCGCGCAACACCCTCGGAGACGCCTCACAGTGCCTGACAGATTCCCCCCCCGAGCTGCGCGAGATATACGCTGGGCACTTTGCCCAGAATTGCCCGGGATGCCTCAGCAGTTGACAGCCTTCGTCACTGGGAAACAAATCTATTTACTGGCTATCACCAGCGCTACGCACCTTGCCCAGCCCTGCCATTTCGATGACCTCGAACTCACCCTTCATCCAGTCAATGTTCGTCGTGGTGATGAGTTTTTGAGCTTTTGCAGGTAGTGCTGTCATGAGGGCATTTCGACGATCGGGGTCGAGCTCGCCAAAGATATCATCGAGCAGATAGACAGGCATCCTGCCAGTCTGACTGTGCAGCAATTCTCCCTGCGCCAGTTTTAGGGACAGAGCCATCGTTCGCTGTTGGCCTTCACTAGCGAAATCAGCAGCGGCCATACCATTAATCGTCAGCTGTAGCTCATCCCGATGTGGACCGACCACTGTCTGGCCGACACGACGCTCTCGTGCCGCTGTCATCTCCAGGCTTGTTGCCAAGTCATCCCCAGAACCGCAAACATAAGTAATGGCGACGCGCTCATCACAGGCACTGACCTGATGTTGAGCACGCACGGTTTCCGGGTTGAGCATTTGAACGAGCTTCGCACGTGATGCGGAGATAAACTCACCATGCTTGATGAGCAGCTCAGAGTATGCGGCTATCTCGGGTTCCCTCAACACCCTGTCCTTGAGGAGCAGGTTACGCGCCTTGAGCACGCGCTGGTAACGGTTCAAATGATCACGGTAAGCTGGGTCGAGTTGACAGCCTATAAAATCGAGATACCGCCGGCGCACACGCCCGGATCCACGCACAAGCTCAAGATCATCATTACCCATCCAGACCACTAGCCCCCCCATGCTCAAGTAATCACTCTGTCTGGGAACAAGCTCGTCATCGACCTTCATTTCAACCCCCTTGCGTGACCCGAAACTCACCTGCAACTCCGACTCCCATGCCTTACCAGCAACACCAAAGCCTGCTTGATCGACCTGGACTATTTTACCCAGGCGATTACTTCGCGGGGACTGGAGCCTGACCAGGACGCAGACGGCTTCGAGGATCGAGGTTTTTCCACGTGCATTCGCGCCAACAATTACCACCCCAGACTCAGGGAAATCCAGCGCCAACGCGTCGAAGCACCGGAAATTTACCAACCTCAAAGAAGAAACCATGCGATGACTCAGGAGTGATACTCTTTGGATTGCCAGTACCAATCAATGGGAACGTCAATATCAGGATGGATACTTTGATGAACCGGGCAACTCAAGGCTGCGCTCTCGAGAATCTTCCTTTGGGGATGATCCCCGGGCAAGGGCATATCAATACGCACATCCAGCCTTGAAATTCTCCGCGGCAAGTCCTCTGACATATGCTTCCTAACGGTAACCACCATACCCTCAAGATCGATATCCTTGCGCTCAGCGACAATTC
The DNA here is from genome assembly GCA_049632765.1 of Akkermansiaceae bacterium. Lineage (GTDB taxonomy): Bacteria > Verrucomicrobiota > Verrucomicrobiia > Verrucomicrobiales > Akkermansiaceae > Oceaniferula. The sequence goes on from JBNACB010000004.1 coordinate 27,363, forward strand.
CCATGATGGTTGCCATGCAGCTTCCAAGAGCGGTGGCAACCAGATCCGTTGGAGAAAACGAGGATCCGCGGCCGTTATTATCCACAGGAGCATCCGTCGTGCAGGCCGATCCGGAAGGACCGTGAATATTCATACATTGGAGTTCGCCTTCGTAATTAATCTTGATCTCTACCATCATCTTCTCCCTTGTTCTTTGTGTCTCCTTGAGGGTCCTGTTCAGAAGGATCGTCTTCAGAGAACTCACTTGTCAATGCCAGTTTGCTTTTGGCGAGTACTACCCGAAAACCGTAGCGGTCACTCGTCTTGCTTGATCTTACTGCGTTGCGGCTTGTGATATGAAGATGTTTGGCCAGATAACTACCCCAGTTGCCTCCGCGCAGAACACCGTATTCACCATCCTCTGCATAGTCATCCGCCACCCACTCGGAAACATTTCCCGCCAAGTCGTAAACCCCCAGAGCATTGGGCGCAAAAGAACCTACGGGAGAAGTTTTGGCAAATCCATCATCATAGTCCAGCAGCGTTCTATCGCGGGAGACATCCTCAGCCTGCGAGGCGGACTTGCCCGCCAGATTCCCCACCAGCTCGCCCACATCCTCGGGTGGCCATACAGTTCCCCACGGGAAAGACTTCTCAGATCTCAGCTCACGCCGCGAGGGAAGATGGCTCGGGTTATCCACCAGGCCAGCGACCAGACTCCACTCCAGATCCGTGAGCAGGCGGTAGGTTTCATCCGCTGAGATGAGCTCGGCTTGGCGTTCTTTCTCAGTTAACCATACACAAAAAGCTGATGCATCATCTCGTGAGACATTCACAACCGGATGATTGGGACCCTGCCGGAAAGAGGGCTGGGGACTTACAGGCATCTTGTTGGCGCGGCAGAAAGCAAGATAGTCAACTTTACGGGTCTCCCACGCTGAGACCAACAAATCATCCGTCAGTGGCACGAGCTGCATACCAAGGCTATTGGTCCATTCCTCGCCGAACACGACACTGTTGTTGCGCTGCATCGCGACCCGCATTTTCTTTTGTTCCTTCGCCCCCAGCTTGATGTTTTTCATGTGGCGCCTGTAACCCTCCATCGTTAAATCGATGGCATAGGAGCCGGGTTTTAGATTCTCGATCACAAGTGGCGTCTCACCCAGATACTCCTCGTTGATTTGGACAGACGCCCCCTCAGGAACACTCAAGACCTCAAGGGTGGCAAACGGGATATTCATCACTGCCGTGCGAAACGGATACCATTTTTTCTCCCTGGCCTCAGCCGACATCCCGGGGCTTTGAAAGTTCGTCATGATGACGGGGGCAATTTGCTGAACCTCACTGAGATAACCCGCTTGCATCGCTGTCTCGCTTTGCCATTGGCAATAATCGTGTGCTGCCGCCCCAGAGACCAGAACAACCCACTTCTTCACCCCGTTCTCACTGTGTAAAAGCATTTGCAGCGGATATTGTTTGCCGGCCTCAGCCTGGAAGCGTTTCCATTGATACTGCCGGACAAAGCCGGTACTCACGTGATAACCATCCTTGGGTTGATACTTGACCCCAAAATTATCCACCCACTCCTCGTCCTCGACAGGTGGCGCATAAACTGAGAGCACCTTCTCCACCGTGGTGGTCTTGTCAGCAGTCACACTACCCTCCACGCGCTCATTGCGATAACCCTCCATTCTGAACTCGAATTCATAACGGTTTCCCGCGGCGAGCTGGATATTCTTAAGAGGCGTAATCCCCAGAAAATTACCATTCAGGTCATATACCTCGGCACCCTCCGGATCACTCACCACCTTGATAAATCCATAATCGGCCGATGCTGTATTAGCAGCTGGCTCATCACTGCGAAAGGGCACCTGCAGCAAATCCCGGTAATGCCATGCACCGGCGAGCACCAGAATCATCATCAACAAACCGAGCCATGCACCTGTCGCACGACTTTGAGGGCGTAACCGCTGCCCACGCTGCAATCTACCAAAGCTCTCTGCCAGCGCCGGGGCCGTATTGATGAGCCGCTTCGAAGCTCGTGGCTCGCAAATATCGCAGATGAGTTGGTTAAGGGCTAGCCAGCGCTTTTTATCGGTGGCGTCAGGCAATTCATCCGGCAACTCGGGAAACTGCAGACGATCCTTACCCGTTGCCATTTCATAGAGCACCTTACCCAGACCATAGACATCAGCTCTTGCCGAGCCCGGCCCCTCCGGCGGAACAAAACCCTCAGTACCGACAAAGGTTCTCTGCCCGCGGGCAGCGACCAGCCCAATGTCTGCCAGCTTTGCCTTCCCCCCCACAAAAATAATATTCGACGGCTTGATGTCGCGATGCGCCAGCCCCTTACTGTGAAGGTGGGCAAGTGCCTCGGCCAGCCTCAGGCCAACCTCGATGACCTTGTCTGTGTTGATAGGCTTGCCATTGGCAGCTTTCAAGTCAGTGCGTAGATTGCGGGGCTCATACTCGACGGGATTAAACTCATCCCTCTGATGGACATCATCCCCCAGCTCCATGACATAGTAATAAAAGTCGCCCTCATCTTTGTCCTTACTTCTGCCAACGTGCAAGATGTTGACCAGCCCCGGATGGTCCCTCGAGATAGGTTCATACTTGAGAATCCCCTCGAATTCCCTCTCGAAACCAATTTCATCCTCAAAATCCTCACGACGCACGAGCTTTACCGCGCGCATTGCACCGGTAACACCTCTCGCAAGCCATACCTCACCATAAGAGCCACCGCCAATTTTGCGTAGCACCTCGTGATCAGGAATGACCGGCTCTGGTCGGTTCTTACCCCTCATCCTCGTTTAATCTGGCCAATTCTTTCTTGAGTATTTTGCCAACACGATGCTTTGCCAAATAAACCTGGGACATACTGACACCGAGACGGTCCTGCACCTTGGAAGCATCCCATTCGCGAATGACATAACAGTCAAAAATCTGATACTGCTTGGGAGAAACCTGGGCTTTGACGCGAGCCAGCGCAGCATCCGCCAGATTTTTTTTCCATTCCACGTCCCATAAGCGCTCCAAGGTCGCACCCTGAGGGTCTTCCATACGCTCAACGACAGCAGTTCGCTGACCATCAGCATCCCATTCATTGATGTTCATGGCCGTATCTTTCCTTCTTTTTCTAAATTGATCATTAATGCGCCAGCGAGTCATGTTCATCAGCCATGATTTGAAGGACCCCTTTTCAGGGTCATACATATTTTTCTTACTCTGCTTGGCAATCGAGAGAATCGTCTCCTGCACCACATCGAAGGCCTCCTCTGACCTCAGACCTGCCTTCAGACCCACTGCATAAATCAGCTTCCAATAGGTCTTGTAGAAATCATCCCAGGTCCGCTGGTCCTCCCAGTTATCGAGCTTGGCGATCAGGCTCTTACGCGTCTGCGCGTAAGCAGACGCAAGCTTGTCATCATCGTTATCATCCTCGGCCATTCCACAGCTTCTATATCACAGCGCGGTGAACAATCCACGAACAATTATCAAACCACCAGAGGATTTAAGAGATTGGCTATTATCAACAAAAGCGAAGCTTGTGAAAATCCATTTACAAGGGCTCAGATTCACTCCTAGAATCACTTGATTACATTAATGAATCAGTTGTTCGTAATTAATCGTAATCATCCTTTTTTCCTCCCCTTACATCACCACTCAGCCCCCTCTGTTAGCGACTCCCATGGACTATCATGACCAAACCAACCCCGCCGAACAGGTCGAAAGAATTCGCGATATCCTCATCGGACCAGAACTACAGCTCACCAATGAGCGCATTCAACAACTCGAGAGCTCGCTTCGCCAGAGTAGTGAGGAACTGAGCTCATCAGTCAACCAGCAGCTGGAGCGGGCTGAGCAACAGCAAAAGGCTCTGCAGGAGGACCTTCAAGTGGTCACCGAGCACATACGCCACCAGCTGCAGCAGGAGAGTGTCACGAGAGGCCTGCAAATCAACGACCTCGTGAGCAAACTGGATGAGACTGCCAATCAGTTGTCACAGATCAGTCAGAGACTGAGCAAGGACGAGAGCGGGCAGAATCAGGCAATATCCAGACAGATCGAAAACCTCAGTGCCGAAATGACATCCCGTATCGATGCCCATTCGCGCCAAATCATGGAACACATGCACCGCGAAATCCAGCAGTGGAAACACCGTATGGACGAGCAAATCTCAGCTCTCAGTGAGCAAAAAGTGAACCGGGAAGAGCTCGGCAACCGCCTTGCCCGCATTGCCAGTGCCGCCATGGGAGACTCGACGGTAACCGCACCCAAGATAAGCTCCAGTGGCTACAAGGGCCCATCCATACCCAGACCAAATCTAGGCTCCCTCACCGGCATCAGTCCATCACCTGAAGCACCTCCAGGCCCTCTTACCTCTGGTCTGGATCCGGCATCCCAAGACCCCCACGGCTTACCCAGCCTCAACAACCCGGACATTTTCCCCGGCACCGAAGACAAGAGCAACATCTGATCGACGACACAGTTCATCATTGCGACACGACTCCCCCTATAAGTCCCTTACCTTTTTCGTTCTCCAAAGTGTCCCCCAAGTCAGTCAGTCTCACAACCGGTGAAAAGGCCTCGCAGGCTCCTGTATCTGCGTATGGCACTGCCAGCGGCAAAGCCTCACTCACCTCCCATTTCCCAGATCTCTCCTCCTTAAGAAAGAGCTGGCACTCTCAATTCAAGGAGATCCCGGAAATACCCGCAGCCGCCACCGTTGCGGCGGAGCCCGAAACCTCGGGGGCTGGCACCAAGGGCAAACCTCCAGCACTGCCTGAATTGCCACCTGTAAGACCCATCGCGGCCGTGGTCTCAAGCACCATGGACGAGGAACTTGACATCCCGGCTGCTCACAAAATTTCCGACCTGAGCCCGCTGCCAGCAAATGCAGCACCTCACAAGAACACCAGCCAGAATCAAGAAGATCAGCACTGGGAGCCAGACATCGGCCACAATCCGCCATTAAAGCCTGCCCAGCAGCAGATAATAGAAACCAAAGACCTACAATCAGCGCAGAGCTCAGACAATTCCGGTACGGAATCAACACCGAACAACTCGGAGCTGGTCGCAAGAATCCGACAGGGAGCTGCTGCAGCTGACACAGAGACGAAGATTCCCACCCCGGAAATCTCACGCCAAGTCAGACATGATGAGACCTCCACCCCTTTTGCCGAGCCTCATGAGCACCCCTCCCACGGCGAGCCTTCCAGAGGTTACACTGACAAGGATTTACAAGAAGCACTGCGCCCACTCATCACACCCAGTATTGATGATTTCTTCTTCACACCTGATCACGGTATTCACCACTATCTTGAACCCCTTCTCCGTAGTACTGTGCGCAGAGCCATCGCCGAGCAAATGGCAGCATCCACTCCGTTTCGAGATGTTCCCGGATGGAACAAGCTTGCTTGGAAGCTGCGCGCTCTCATGACAAGCCGCACTTATGAGGAAATACTGTTTGATCACACCCGCAGATACCAGGTCGAGGAAGTCTTCCTCTTGCGTCCTCAAACGCGCTCCCTGATATCTTACGCCAGTCATAACCCTGCGCGTCACGCCAAGTCGAGCAAGGTGGATAGCACTGTGAGAAAAATAGCCACCAAATCGGCCAGCCTTTCCATCCATGAAAGCAGTACGCTCAAATGGGAAGATGACCGCCACCTTGTGATCCGCCCCGGCAAACACAGTCTGCTCGCTGCCATTGTGCATGGATCTCCCAATGCTGTTCTCGAGGCCGACCTGGATTACGTCTTGCGCCAGGTAGAGCAACGCCTGGGCTACACACCTGAGGATGACAAGGACATCCATTTGCACGTTCTCCAGCCCATGCTTGAGTGCTGTCTCTTGATTCAGTCTCTGGCAGGACCTAACTAGACTTTGATCCATTGGCGCTAGCTGCTCATGGTTTGACAGGCGCCTCATAATCTCAGCTGGAGAGACTCCCTGTGAGGTATTTACCTTTACAGTGGCATGCAAAGCATCTACCCCCATTCGCATGTCTTTCTCCGATCTCGGGCTCTCCGAAGCCGTGCTTTCAGCCATCGCTGAATCCGGCTACGAAAACCCCACCCCCATTCAAGCCAAAGCCATCCCTCTCATTCTTCAGGGTAAGGATGTCATCGGAGCGTCACAGACAGGAACGGGCAAGACCGCAGCCTTTGCTTTACCCTCCCTCTCCCAAATTCAACCCATTGGCAAGCCACAGATCCTCGTCCTTGAGCCGACCCGCGAGCTCGCCCACCAGGTTGCCGAACAGTTCGAGCACTACGGCAAGCACACCGGGTGCAAAGTGGCGCTCATCTATGGTGGCGTTGGCTATGGCAATCAGGACAAGCAAATGCAAGACGCCGATATTGTAGTCGCAACTCCTGGCCGCCTTGTGGATCACTTTTACCGTGCAACCATGCGCTTTGGCGCACTGAAGATTCTCATCCTCGATGAAGTGGACCGTATGCTTGATATGGGTTTTCTTCCCATCGTCCGCAAGATCGTGAACCTCTGTCCGTGGAACACCGAGGAGAGCTCACGCCAAACCCTCTTTTTCTCTGCCACCATGCCTCCGGCCATCCAGAGTTTTGCCCAGTGGTGCCTGCATGAGCCAGAATCTGTTGAAATCGCCCGCCGTGCTGTTGCCGACACCATCAAGCATGCCTTTTACCCGGTATCCATGGATCAGCGCGATGACTTACTGCTGGCTCTTCTGGAAAAAACCGACTTCCACTCCGTGATGATTTTCACACGCACGCGTAAGGAAGCGGATGCAGTATGCCGCCTCATCAAGGGCACCGGACACGACGAAGTCGTCGCCATGCATTCTGACGTCAAGCAGTCCGACCGTCTCAAAGCTCTCAATGGCTTCAAGGATGGCACCTACAACATTCTGGTTGCAACAGACGTAGCCGCCCGTGGAATTGACATCTCCACAGTCACCCATGTCATCAATTACCGCGTTCCGGAAAACGCCGAGGATTACGTGCACCGCATTGGCCGCACAGGTCGTGCTGAATCCGAGGGTGACGCCTTCACCATTCTCACCGCCGACGAGCTCGACTTTGCCACTTCCGTGGAAAATTTCATCGATAAGAAAATCGAGCGCCGCAAACTGGAAAATTTCAGCTACACCTATACGGCACTTCTCGACGATTCCCCCGCTCGTCCGGTGCGCAAGAAGCGCCCGCCAGCTCCACGCCGCCGGCGCCGCTGACATCACAACCCGCCCTGGCTGGCCACTCCTATAACCGGGCGCTCTCCATTACCTTTTGTCCAACAACCAATGAGAGTCATCGCCATCGATCCAGCCATCCGCAACACCGGCTACGCGATATTGGAGGGCGATCATCAAGCGCAACAGGCTCTGGATTTCGGCGTCATCTCAATTCCCGCTAAATTGACCCAGTCCGAAGCACTCGCTGCCATCCACACCGGAATAGGCAACCTGATCAAAAAGTGGCAGCCCGATGAAGCAGCCGTTGAGGGCATCATCTATGTCCAGTCCCACCGCACTGCCATCAGCATGGGAGCTGCCCGTGCCGCCACCATCATTGCCTCGGCCCAGGCGGGATTGAAGATTTACGAATACGCGCCCCGCAAGGTAAAGAAAGTCATCACCGGTAATGGCTCTGCTGACAAACAGCAAGTCGCATTCATGGCGCGCACGCTCCTTGGGCTGACTGAAAACCCACCTCACGACGCCGCCGATGCCATCGCCGTGGCCATTGCCCACCTTACCTCCAATGACCCACTCAAGGCCGAACTTCTCAAACGCCATCAAATTTAAACAGCACACCGCGTCAGCCTCACAAAAAAGCGTGTTCAAATCTCAGCCCCTATGTTACGCTTCCTTAACATTTTAGGACAGCTTCGCGAAAATCAACATGGAACTCGACCTCTCCGACTCACCACTGGACCTCAAGGCAATCAAACCTCATGAACTGGAGGAAATCTTTGAGGATCCCTTCGCGCTGCGCTTCCTTCCGGACAGTGATAACCCTGATGGTGAATCCCGTTTCTACACCTTGGGACGCACCGTTGGAGACCGGCATTTGTTTCTCTCCTTCTGGACGGATGGCAAAACCGCCCGTGTCATTGCCGCCCGTGAAATGACCGAGGCTGAAACGAGGTTCTACCAACGCAACTATGGAGAAATCAAGTAACGGGTCGCTAGAAATCTCCAGCAAAGCACTCTGAGTCATGAATACCATCCGATCCTGGACCGACATCCCCACTTTTGAGACCGAGCAAGATGAGGCTGACTTCTGGCTTGAACATGAGCTCGACCCAAAGCTCATGACCAGTGCCATGCACCAGCCTGACTCGCGTGAATCCACCACCATCACGCTGAGATTTGATCCCCGCATGCTTGCACGCATCAAGCGCCTGGCACGCTCCCGTTACCTCAACTATCAGTCCATGATGAAACAGTGGCTGGCTGAGCGCATTGAGGCTGAACAGGACAACCTGCCTAATGGTTGAGCCGCTTGTCTCGGCCAACTTTTCTCTAGCATTCAAAACAGGGACCATCCTCCCGGTGATTCCCGTTTCTATCGCTTGACGAAATTCGTCTCGATGACTACACCCCTCTTGCCTCCGTGCAGCATATTGATTGCATGCTCCCGTAGCTCAGTTGGATAGAGCAACGGATTTCTAATCCGTGGGTCACAGGTTCGAATCCTGTCGGGAGTGCCCTGCACGAGCAAAAGGATGAGAACCTTGGTTCGAGCGCACTTTGCCCGTGCATCACGGGATCTCCCTCCCCCAGGTTTCCGGCAAAGGAAACCGGCTCACTGGCACAGACCGAGCAGCGCGAGGTCAATCCTGTCGGGAGTGCCCTGCAAGAGTGGCAGGATGACCCCGACCATGTCGGGGAAGCCTCACGACAAGATGCCGGGATACTGTGCCCACATCATACTTGATAGTCGACACGCGATGAGGTTATAACCTATTTACTGTGAGTGATTTCATACAGGCTTACGAGTATAGCAATGTCCCCTTCTGCCTCAACTGCCGTCAACATGCCACATCCCACGAAACCATATGTGGAAGCTGCGGCAGCTCCATGATCAAATTCTCTGAGCTAACCTTTGGAGAACTTGATGAACTCGATTTAACCTCCATCAGGGAACTGAAAGAGAGGGAGGAAAAAATTCCGCGGCCCATGCAAGGCAACAGGGGCAATTCCTGCGGCTGTTTAGCTGTAGTGATGTTGTGCATGCTCGTTTTCGTATTCGCTTGCTACGAGGCCTTGCCATGGTTTCTTGAGGGAAACGCGCTGGCAAAATGGTATGGAATCCTCGCCTTTCTATTTATCATTGGGATTTGGGTCGTCCTCATCTACTATGCACTCAAAATGGCTTCCCCGCCATCGGAGTCCGCAGACCAGAAAAAACTGGATGAAAAGTATCAGGACCGTTTGGAAAAAGCTGCCGCCTCCATTCGCAAGGCATTGACCCACAGCAACGTCTCTATTGGCTTGTCGCCTGATGGAGAGGAAATGATCTTCAATCGCATGACCGGCATGGTGCGGCACAACAAGGCCGGTGATACATGAAGTTATCTAGGGCACGTATATAAGTAATGCATATCCTAACTTTCTGGCTACGAGCTACTTCTTGTTCCCTCCGGTGAGGGTCACGATGCACCAGAACCCCCTTGACCCTTTTAAACAAAAATTGATAGAACATTGATCATGCTAAGATTTATGGCTCCCATGATGCTTTTGCTGACATGCACATCTCTGCATGCGCGCGTAGGGCTAAATATCGACAACTTACAAAAAACCTTAAAACAGGAGGGCGGCATTAATCTTCCGGTAAACAACAAACCGGAAGATTCATCAGATATAAATAAGGTTCGTTGTAGTATTAACCTTGGTGATAGAGGCAAATGGCTCATCGAGGCTACAGCTTGGGCGAGCACAGGAATAGTGCATGAAATGAGTTACACCAAGCAGGATGGCTTCATACCTGATAATATGCTTCAGCAAATCATCACGGGTAACAGAGAACTAAATGCATGGGATCCTGTTTTTGAGCCAAATGAGGATAAGCCTGTTACCATCACCATCCGCAGCAAGCAGCTAGATGAATTACTCGAGTTCAAAAAAGAGTGGTCGGCGATGGGGCTTACACTCAAGGAACTCGAACAGCGCTTCGGCCCAGGCAAACTTGAAAATGCTGGCCAAGTGCCGCCCAAATACCTTTTTGAAAAGTTCGATCCTGTGCACAATATCAACTGGTCCATTACAGTCGACTTATGGCAGGACGTCGACGATAACGAGCCCGTCGCCCACCAGATCTACTATGAGCGCAAAACCAAATTTTCCAATCAGGAACTCGAGTGGCTCCGGGAGATTAACTCCAAAGGTTGGAAATGGTCAGCTGCCGGGGCCAAGCCTCCGTGGTTAAATTATAAAACGGTCATACCCGTCATGCCGGGTAAAAAACCTGATCTGGTTGCCCGGCCAGAGCTGCGCGCCGGCGTCAAACACATGGACCCCAGGAAGTTTGAGGCTCCACTAATCGTTGTCTACAGCTTGAATTATTATTTGCGTCCGGCTCGCACTGTTACTCTTGAGCAGAAGGACGAGAAAGCAGAGGAGTCCGATCAATCTTTATTACCCTTCCTCAAGTAAAAGGACTAGATTGGTTAGCCGGAACCATGGATCACCGCTCGTTAGCGAGCAGGTCGCTGGCCACCGCATCTGCAAATGAGCCCACGGGGCCCTTGTATTGAATCGCTCCCTTCTGATCCAAAACCATGCAATATGGCCATGAGCTAATCTTGTATTGCTTGGCGACTGTCTGGTTCGGGTCTGAGAAGTTTCTCCAAGTCACCAGTCGATCTGCTTCCAAGGCACGTAGGTTTGCCAATGCATCCCTATTGACCCCCAGCAGGACGAAAGGCTCGCTGAGATGACTGGCCACGGTCTCGCGCAATAACTCCAGAGCCTTGGCCGCCTGATTATCCCAGCTAGACCAGAAAACAAGCATTACCACTTTGCCCCGGTAGTCACTGAGTTTGAGTGGCCTTCCCCCAGAATCCGCACCAACAATATCTGGCGCTGTCTTGCCCTTGGATAGATAATTGATGATGAAGAGTTCATCGCGGGCGAGATCTGCCACCGATGTGTTTCCCAGCTTTACATCCGCACTTTTGATGATGGCTTCACGCAAGTTCTGGATACGCTGAGCCATAATTCTTGGAGAATCCCCCATGGATCCCAACATCATGGAGAGCGCAAGGGCGGCCTGCCCTTGAACCTTCTCACTCGGATTGGTTTGCTTGATTTGTTCGAGCAATTTCATGCCCTGGGAGCGGACCGGTAATTTGCCGGCGGGTGGCAACTGCCCCCCATCATTGAGCTTCACCATGGCGACACAAAAAGATCCCAGCTCAGGACTTTTCAGATGATGGGCTTGAACCGCATCGAGTAAAACACGCTGGGAAGCCGCGCTGAGACCTGTGTCGTTCTCCAGCAACCACGCACCGTATTTCAGGGCCCATTCCTGGTTCAGGTCGGTGCGTATAAGCCGCTTGAGCCTTGCTGCAAAATCGGCGGGATCCGGCCGCTTGGCAACAATAGTGTCCCGTGTTTGCGCATCAGGTGCCAGGCGCATCTCGGAGAGCCACAGGCGTTGCAGACGATCATATTCCCGCGTAATCTCAGCAGCCTGGGCATCTGTGGCAGCCTCAACGGACAGCGGAATGCAGACCAAAAAAGCAATGAGAGCGACTGCCCTAACACTAGATCTTTGAGAAATCTGCAACACATTCATCGTGGTAAAGTATCGTCAATTGACTTACCGTCAAGCAGTGGAGGCAGTGATCACTCCCGGAAAACTCAGCGGGCCTCCATCACCGCCTGCAGCTCACGCTGAAAGGCAAGAATGTCAGCTTCCCCGGGACGATAACCTTCCTCCTCTGGATCGATCCCGAGTCGACCCATCTCATCGACATACCAGATGCCACTCTTGCCATCGCCAAAGGTGACACGACCGCTTGCCATGAGACCCGGCCGGGCAATACCATCTACGGTGACTGTTACCTTGCCTTCACTGGGCGGCGGCAAGACCTCGAGGTCATCCTCAGAGAGCATTTTGTCATCCTCGGACCCCGGCTCGATTGATGCAGGCTCCTCAACTTGGCTCGACTCAGCCTCCTCCTTGGCGAGATTTCTGATCTCCACACCCAGATCGAGAATCAGGAAGCGTGTGTCCATATAGCTAAGGCGCAGCTCCATCTCTTCCTCCAATCTTTTCTGAATATCGGCAAGTTGGGCACCGTCTGCTGCCCAATCACGAACCGATTGCACCTGATGGTCACTAAGTTGTTTTGCATCAAACATTGCACAGGTATTTAAAACCGGGTCACGTGAGATGCAAGACATTGCGGGTGGCAATTTTGACCACGCCCCATGACCTGCGAAATTTGGTATTGGGTTCCCACATGGTTCCCCTGTATATTACGCCCGTGCCAGACCAGCAAACATCAACCCCCGTCTCCCCTCCGCGTGCCTGGGCGGAAATCAAGCTTGCACATCTGGAACACAATTTACGAGTGGCCACAGCACATCAGCAAGGCGAGGTGATGGCCGTGCTCAAAGCCGGTGCATACGGCCACGGTCTGGAGAATATTGCCACCGCCCTGGAGGCACTCCCGCCTGAGCTTGCTCCCACGTTTTTTGGAGTGGCCAGTGTCATCGAGGCAAGGCGCCTTGCTCATGCAAACATTCGGACGAGGATCTATTTGCTTGGGCCCACATGCCCGTTTGAACGTGAGGAAATCGTGGCTCAGGGATGGACTGCTTGCATCTCTAGCATGGATGAAGCAAGGCACTTTGACCAATTGGCCTCCCTGAAAAAGGAAATGGGGAGGCTCAAGGTACATCTGACGGTGGACACAGGCATGGGGCGCGGTGGGTTTTTGCCATCAGATCTGCTGAGTAGAATGACTGAACTCACTGAGCTTGCCCACCTCGAGATTGAGGGGATTGGCTCTCATTTGCCATGTGCTGATGAAGACGAAATCTTCACTAAAGCGCAATATGATGAGTTTGACTACTTGGTTGAAAAACTGGGCGCAGATCGTTTTCGCTGCATCCATCTGGCTAATAGCGCTGGCATATTGGGCTACCAAAGCCGTTACACGAACCTACATCGCCCGGGCCTGATGCTCTATGGCTTGTCACCTCTGGCACAAAATCAGAAAGAACTCATCCCGGTACTGAGCCTGAAATCCAGGGTATCACTGGTGCGAAATCTCCCAGCCGGACAGGGCATTTCCTACGGGCGGGAAACCGTGTTGGACAAAGACACTCTCGTTGCCACTGTCGGTATCGGCTACGGAGATGGCTATCCCCGCTCAATGCCCCCTCATCAGTCCAGCGTCCTCATCCATGGGAAGCGCTGCCCGTTACTGGGCCGTGTCACCATGGATCAAATCATGGTGGATGTCTCCGGACTACCACACTGTGAGAGTGGCGATGAAGTGGAGCTCTTCGGAGAGAATATTCTCGTTACCGAGATCGCAGAACTTGCCGGCACCATCCCCTGGGCTGTTCTTACCGGCATCACGCCGCGTGTCACGAGGCTTTACCAGCCCTGAAAAGCACCCCGCCCATCTCAGGGGAGCCGCTAAAGGCTATCTATCTTGTCAAAAACCGCAGGATTGCCCTCTGCGAGGATTTTGCCATCAGCATCCACCAGCATGTAGTATGGGACAAACCGCTTCGCATATGATTTCAAACCGGAAGTGTCATGCGAGTCAGCCAGCACGTGTGGCCAGGGAAACTTCTCCTTTTTGGCCCAGGCAAGGGCGGCTTCCGGTGTGCGATCCAAGCTGAAGTGAATGAACTCCACCTTGTCGTTTTTAGCAATTTTACGTTTGTAGGACTCCACCAACTGTGGAGCCGATGCACGGCAAGGCGGTCACCAACTCGCCGAGAAGTATACCAGGTAATACTTGGGGGCAAAGGACATGGTATAATCCACAAACTCACCTCCCTCCAGCTTGGAGAGAACGCCCTCTTTGAGTTTAGCGCCAATCACTTGCCTGCCGAGCTCCTCCAACACCTTCGCACCACCGTCGTTTTTTTCTTCTCGGTCACTTACCTGGGTCTCCAACCAGGCGCGATCGGCCTCAGAGAGAATATCCACATGAAACGAGAACTGTTTCATGCCCTTGATGACCTTCACATTACCAGTTGCCTTGTTGTAACTGCGCAACTTGCCTTCAAATGTTTGTTGCCCGTCAGCACTCGTCCATGTTCTAGAGTAACCCTTGGCTAGAGTAAAAATGGAACCAAGCAGAATGAGAATGAAGACTTTATTCATACAAAAAAACTAAACACTATTAATGATACATTAACGCCTGCTCAAACGAAGACAATCATTTTGTGAAAACAAAAAACGGTGAGCTGCTCACTATGGCAGCTCACCGTTGATAGGTTTAACTTGGGTCTCTAAACCAGCCTCTGCTATGCTTCCACAGGCTCGTCAGCAGCATCTTTCTGCTTGGCCTCACGGGCTGCTGCACGCATGGACATCTTGACACGTCCCCGGTCATCGACTCCGATGCATTTGGCTGTAACGATGTCACCTTTGTTTACCGCATCCTCGGTCTTCTCAACCCGGCCCTCGGTCAATTCCGAGATGTGGATCAAGCCGTCCTTCCCTGGCAGCACTTCCATGAAGGCACCAAAGTTGGTAGTGGATACGATGGCACCTGTGTAGGTTTGACCCACCTCCACCTCGGCAAACATCTGGTTGATCATTTCCATGGCACGATCAAGGCCCTCTTTCTTGGATGCGTATACGTGAACCGTACCATCATCCTCGATGTTGATATCAGCACCGGACTCAGCCTGAATGCCCTTGATATTCTTGCCACCCGGTCCAATAAGCTCACCAATACGCTCAGGATCAATCTTGGTCGTTTCAATACGTGGCGCGTGCTCTGAGAGAGCAGCTGGCTCGGCAATGGTGTCGTGCATTTTCTGGAGCACCTTTTCACGGCCCCCTGCTGCTTTACCGACAGCCTCTTCGAGAATGGAGAGCGGAATTCCGGGCAGCTTGAGGTCAAGCTGATAACCGGTGATACCTTCACTGGTGCCACAAAGCTTGAAATCCATGTCACCATAGAAATCCTCAGAGCCAATGATATCCAGCAAGGTCTTGTATTCCTTGATGTTGTCATTCTCATCCATCTCTGTGACGAGACCCACGGCAATCGCCCCCACAGGACGTATGAGTGGGACACCGGCATCCAGCAATGCCATGACACCTGAACAAACAGTCGCCATGGAGGATGAACCATTAGATTCCAGCACTTCCGAGGTCACACGCATCGCATATGGGAAATCCTCTTCAGCAGGAATCACTGGCTCAATAGATCTCTCAGCAAGTGCACCGTGACCAATCTCACGGCGGTTCAAGCCACCAAATCGACCTGCCTCACCAACGGAGAATGGCGGGAAACTGTAGTGAAGGATGAAGCGCTTGCTATCTTCACCACCAGCATAGTTATCAAAGTACTGGCGCTCATCTGCAGGTGCCAGTGTAGCTGTGGCAAGTGCTTGGGTTTCACCACGGGCAAATATGGCAGAGCCATGAACGCGTGGTAATGAGCCTGACTCAGAAAAGAGTGGGCGCAGTGTGTTGATATCACGTCCGTCAGCACGAATGCCTTTCTCCATGATGGAGATGCGGAATGCTTTCTTTTGCAGGTACTCGAAGCACTGCTCGATTTCAAAGTCCGTGGTTTCCGGATGACGTTCCTTGATGGTTGCTTCAACCTCATCACGCAATACGCCGACCTTCTTTCCACGCTCGATCTTATTGGGAGCGTAAATGGCATCCTCAATACGGTCACCGGCTACTTCGTAAGCAATCTCAAGGAGATCGGGCTTGGCGACAGTCACCTCATAATCACGCTTGGGCTTGCCAACTTTAGCAGCAAACTCCTCGATTGCCTCGACAATCTTTGTGACGTTAGACTGGGCGAAATGCAGAGCTTTGATGAATTCATCATCGGGAATTTCATTAGCAGCTCCTTCAATCATGATAACCTCGGTCTTGTTACCAACGTAAACAAGATCGAGATCGCTCTCTTCGCGCTGCTCAAATGTGGGGTTCACGATGAACTCACCATCAATGCGTCCAACACGGACCGCACCGATAGGACCGGCAAACGGGATGTCAGAGATGCACAGAGCTGCGGAGGCTCCATTCATGCTGAGAATATCCGCATCATTCACCCCATCAGCAGCAAGCATGAGTGCTACAATCTGTGTATCGTAGAGGTAGCCCTTGGGAAACAGAGGGCGAAGTGGACGGTCTGTCATGCGACATGTGAGGATTTCCTTCTCAGTTGGGCGTCCCTCGCGCTTGAAATAACCACCGGGGAAGACACCGGCAGCTGCGGCACGCTCCTTGTACTCGACGGAGAGCGGGAACCAGGTCTGGCCCTCGCGAATTTTTGTCTGTGAGACAGCAGTGACCAGCATCACTGTCTCTCCGGATTGCACCTGAACGGCACCATCGGCCAACTTGGCCAGCTTACCCGTCTCAAATGTGATCGGGTTTGATCCCACTGGGATCGTCATTTTTTCAATGTTCATATTCATTTCAATTTCTTCTTTCATGGTTTGCCCCCGCTAAATCGCGCGTTGTGCGATCTTTACAGAATTGCTGATTGAGCAAACGGGGGCGGGCGTCTCAGTTTGTGTTTCCGGGCAAAGCCTCCAACATCGAATGGACGATACTGGGAAAGGATAATTCAGGTTTAATGTGGAACCTGTGGAAAATTTTCTAAGGCCGTGCCGGGGCTGGCAGGTTGTGCGAGACGATAAACACGAACCTGCAAGCGTAAGCAAAACGGCCACAGTAGAACTGTGACCGTTTTTAAAAATTCAGTTAGCGACGCAGACCAAGTCCTTTGATCAACTTTGCGTAACGCTCCTCTGACTGACCTTTCAGATAGTCGAGAAGTTTGCGGCGCTGGGCCACCATGGTGAGCAGACCTCGGCGGCTGGCAAAGTCTTTTTTGTGCTCACCCATGTGTGCGGTGAGCTGCTTGATGCGCTTGGTGAGAAGTGCGATTTGGAAGTCAGCACTACCGGTATCTCCTTCGTGAAGCTGGTAGTCTGCAGGATTGATTTCTGTTTCTGTACTCATGATATGTGTTGATTTCAGACCAGCTCCTTGCCGGTCAGCCCTTGTGCGGGAGGCGGGAATAAAACACAAACCCGCAGAAAAGCAAGGGATAATGCGATAAATGTCGGTATCACATTACCGCCAAAAGATGCCCCGAGGCGCTCTGCCAGGCCTTACTTGCGGGGCTTCACACCTGCCTCGGCACATGCCTTGTTGACCTCGGCATCGGTATACATGAAATACTCGATCCAATCATCGGAAAGCTGGTGCAACCCCAGGCCTGCAGCAGACGCTCCATCCCCGAATCTAAAGGACACGCCATCCGGACGGACCTCCATGATTTCGATATTCTCATAGGTCCTTCCCTCGGGTGTTGTCATCTTCTCGAATTTCATCCCTCTTGCCTCCTCTCTGAGTTGTAAGCGCTGCTTCTTGAAAAGCACTGTGAGTTCCCGCTGGAGAGAGTCGACTACAGCACCTTCCTTTTCCAGAGTGCTGCGGAGATCATTCAGCTCGCGCTTAATTTCATCACGCTGCTCGTCAATCTTGGCAATTTCCTGAGCGGCAAAGGCAATCTCCCCCTCCTGAATACGGAGATTTATAAACTCGGTCTTGAGCTCTTGAATGTGGGACGTGAGCTGGCGGTTCTCTTTCCTGTAGTTTGTCGCGTTACTATAAAAATAGTAGGCAATGGAAATACCCGCACCGAGCAGAATAATATAACGTAGTCTTAAAAAACTTCTCATGCGTATTGTTGGATCAATTTTAGCCGTCAAACATGGCTGGCGAATTTCAGCGACTTATTCTGGATTACGGAATTCACTGCTTGCTGCCATATGCTTTTTTTCGTTTGGCATACTCGACTTCCAGCGTGGCACGTTTTTCCCTCAGTGCTTGAAGACTTATGGTCAATTCCTGGCGTTCGCGAGTTAGCCTGATCAGATCTGCCTCTGCTTTTGTGACTTTGACACTCGGAGGGTCATCATCAGGATCAACATCCATGCTAAGTATCAGCTTGTCCACATCCCCGCCAAGCTCGGCCTTCCTCTCCTTGAGATCTTTGTTCTCTTGAGAAAGAGCGCGGTAGTTACACGAGCTGAGGGAACACGTGACGGCAAACAAAAGAAGAATCCTAAGCGACTTGGGCTGGGAAATCATCATCAAAAAAGTGCAAATGGGAGGTGGCAGCTGCTGGCTGAAAGGAAACCTGCTTACGTTTTAATGCAAACTAAAACAGGAAACCTAGCAAGGATTGCTGACTTCCAAGTTAGAAAGCTCTGCTTGCCGGGTCAAGCACTATGAGAAGGCAAAACCCCTCCAGATTCTGACAATCTCTGGCTTTGACAAGATCAGCAATTCGAGAATACTCACCTCCGATGTCTGAGACCAAACTACCCAAGTTGTTCATTCCCGGCCCGGTGGATATTGCCCCGGAAACCTATGAGGCCATGTGCCATGGCATGATTGGCCATCGTGGCGGTGATTTCGAAGCACTCTACGCTAGTATCCAGCCAGGTTTGCAACAAATCCTTGGCACCAAGCGCCCAGTCTACTTGTCAACCTCGTCTGCCTGGGGTGTGATGGAGGGCGCCATACGCAATCTAGTACAAACCAAGGTGCTAAACCTCTGCTGCGGGGCATTTTCAGACAAGTGGTATGATGTAGCACAGCGTTGCGGTAAAAACGCAGAAAAAATACAGGCGGAATGGGGCGAAGCGATCAATCCAGAGGCTGTTCGTGCCAAACTTCAGGAAGGAGGCTTTGACACCGTCACCATGGTGCACAATGAGACATCAACCGGAGTTTTGAATGATCTCGCCGGCATCGCCGCGGTCGTGAAGGAATTTCCCGGGGTATTGCTGGTAGTGGATACTGTTTCCTCTCTCTCCGCTGTGCCTATTGAGATGGACAAACTTGGCTTGGACGTGGTTCTTGCAGGTGTCCAAAAAGCCCTTGCACTGCCACCGGGGCTCGCTGTTTTTGCTGTTTCCGAAGCTGCTCTCGAGAGAGCATCAACAACTGAGGGACGTGGGTATTACTTCGACTTTGTCGAATTTGAGAAAAATGCTCAGAAAAACAACACCCCCTCCACGCCTGCTGTGTCCCTGATGTATGCCCTCAAGCAAAAGGTCGACAGCATCATGGAGGAAGGCCTTGAGGCCCGTTTTGAACGCCACGCCAAACTCAACGGCATGATACATGCCTGGGCTCAGAAACACGGGTTTAAAAACTTCGCCCCGGAAGGTTATCAATCCAAGACACTAACCACACTCGATAACCGGGACGGCAAACTCGATGTAGCCGGATTCATTAAGGCCTTGAGAGCTAAACACAACGTCTTGATCAATGGTGGTTACGGAAAAATCAAAGGGCTTACCTTCCGCATCTCCAACATGGGCAATGAAACCGAGCAATCTATTCAAGAGCTCATTGATCAGCTCGACGAGGTGATTGTTGACTACATGTAGTCAGGCAAAGGTTTAGACCGCGGGTTGCATGACCTGCAATTGAGACATCTCCTGATCAGTACACCATCGCTGAGAGTGAGATGTTGACCTATACTGATATGGCAAAGGGATATGAAGCTCACCAGCAGAGGCAGATGGCTCTGTCTGCCTTTGGCAAGGAACTGGCGCGTCGCTGCAAATCAAAATGCGAACTTACCGGAGCCTCCGGTGTCTCACTTCATATTTACGAAATACCTCCTGTCCCTGAAGAGCCTGATCTGGCGCGTTGCATCATGATCAGTGAAGATTCGATACAGCAAATTAGCCAGCCCGAACTCATCATTCCTGACCAATGGCACCACCTTGGCGAACTCATCTGGAGCGAGGTGCCAGCTGTGCAAATCATGGCATGGCGCATCCTGCAACACATAGCTGACAAGGAAAAATGGGCTAGGGACATCCTCGAGGATGCATACCTCGATGAGGAAATACTTGCCGCAGCAGGCGAGGCAACACTCTGAATAAACCGGGACATGGCATCCAGCCTGAGTGCCCCGGGATAAAGTCCGTTTTTCCCTTCAGGCGACTAACCCCGCGGATGGAACTTGCGGTGCAGACTCTTGAGACCCTTCTGGTCAACATGTGTGTAAATTTGTGTGGTGGCGATGTCTGCATGCCCCAGCATGTCCTGAATCACGCGCAAATCTGCGCCGTTTTGAAGCAGATGCGTAGCAAAGCAGTGGCGCAATAGATGAGGATACACATTGTGCTCGATACCGGCGTCCTTGGCTCGCTGCTTGACAATTTCCCTGACACGCTCAGGGCTGAGCTTCCCTCCCCTGACACTGAGGAATATCCACGAGGATGTCTTGCTTTTCACCAGCTCAGGGCGCTCGTTTTGAACATAGTCTCTCAGCGCGTTGCGCGCCTTGCCGCCGACGGGAACAATTCTCGTTTTACCTCCCTTGCCGGTAACCCGGATAAAACCCTCATCAAGATCCATACTTTCCATACGCGCGCTGCAAAGCTCAGAGAGACGCAATCCGGAGGCGTAAAAGAGCTCTAGAATGGCAAGATCACGTCTACCAAGTGGCTTTTGGGTATCCACAGCAGTGAAGATAGCTACAACGTCACGCTCATTGAGTGTCTCGGGCAGATGCTGCTCGGACCTTGGTGGCAGCAAGGGCTCTGCGGGGTCAGCTACAATCGCCTTCGTGCCCGCCAAGCGGCGGAAAAATATTTTTAAATGCACCACGGATATACGCAGTGAAGATGCAGACATACCGTCGTTTTTCTGTGCCAGCAAGAAACTGGAGAGATCCTCCGTACCCACATCATTCCAGTCCACCACCCCCCTTTCTTCAAGCCACTTCGACAAGGCGTTGAGGGTCTGGCTCACAGATAGCTGGTAAGCTGTCGAAAGCCCGCGCTCGGTCGCGATGTAGAGCAAAAACTGATCAATTGAGGAATTCACTGCAGCCTGTTGTTGAAATATCTTACAATACCAGACAGGCCTTCACAACCCAGCAAATCCATTGAGTCGGCACAGCTGGGGTTGATGATGAAACGGCGCCATCTCATCCAGCGCTTCATTGTGGGGATATACAGTATACCTCCTTTGCTCAGGGCGACTACTGTTTCTCGTAGACCCCCTCGTCTCGCTTTTCGAGCACGGTGAACCCGGCTTTCTTAGCATCAGATATGGAGAGCGGCTTGGTAATCCTGGGAGTGTTGATCCGACTGATCACTTTCTTGACCGGATTTTTGCAAAGCGGACAAACCTCGAGGGGAGCACGGTCCACCGGACGACGGAGCTCAAAACCTCTGGCGCATATTCTGCACGAGCGTTCAGAGTCGTCCGCATGGATGGAGATATATTCGTAAAGTGGCATGGCAGCTCATTGGTTGGTTACACCTGCACAAGAAAGGCGCGAGACGGTGAACCCAAAGTGGGAACCATCTCACGCCGAAAATATATCACAACAGAGCCAGGCCTACCAGCTTGACTTGGTGACACCCGGAATCAGACCGTGCGAAGCAAGCTCACGAAATGCAATACGTGAAAGCTTGAAACGACGAAGATATCCATGGCGACGACCGGTGTATTCACAGCGGTTCACCAAACGGGTGGCACTCGAGTCGCGAGGCAGCATGCTGAGGCCTACATAGTCCTTCTCTTGCTTGAGCTGCCTGCGCAGGTCTGCATACTTGGCGACGGTTGCTTGCTTGCGCTTGTTGCGCGCTATCCATGATTTCTTTGCCATAATGGGGGGCTGGAGATAGCGGATCAGGACAGCAAATCAAGCCATTTTTACTCAAATTTCCACTTTTCTCGACGATTTCCCAAGATTGCGTTGTTTCAAGTTGCTTATGGTATCGGCTCGGCATTAATTGCAGGCATCATGTCAACGGCTCCATTTCATTACCAGGATCCATTCCCGCTAGGTCCTGATACCACCGAGTATGAGCACATCAGCAGTGAGGGCATTTCCACCACCCAGTGCGATGGGGAGACAATTCTCAAAATCGCTCCGGAAGCAATTGTCAACCTGTCCAACGAGGCCTCGAAAGCTATTTGTTTCAAGCTGCGCACCTCTCATTTAAAGCAAGTCGCAGCTATTCTGGATGACCCCGACGCCTCAGACAACGACCGCATGGTGGCCCTGATGCTGCTCAAAAATGCGGAAATCGCCGCACATGGAATTCTGCCCGCCTGCCAGGACACGGGCACGGCCATCGTCATGGCTAAGAAGGGCCAGAACGTGCGCACCACGGGTAACGACGCCGAACATATCTCCCACGGCATTCACAAAACCTACACCGAGGAGAACCTGCGCTACTCTCAAGTCTCTCCATTGAGCATGTTTGAGGAGGTCAATACACGTACGAACCTTCCCGCTCAGATCGACATCTATGCTACCGAGGGTGATGCCTACAAATTCCTGTTCATTGCCAAAGGCGGCGGCTCAGCCAACAAGACATTTTTGTATCAAGAAACCAAGGCACTGCTCAACCCGACACGGCTCAAGGAATTCTGCGTGGAGAAAATGCGCACTCTGGGCACCTCGGCCTGCCCTCCCTACCACCTTGCCATCGTCATAGGTGGGACCTCTGCTGAAACTAACCTCAAGACCGTCAAAATGGCTTCAACGCGCTACTATGACGATCTGCCCACCGAGGGCAATGAGCATGGCCAGGCATTCCGTGACCTTGCCATGGAGAAAGAGCTTCTGGCAGCTGCGCGCGACATTGGCATTGGTGCCCAGTTTGGAGGCAAGTATTTCGCACTTGATGTCCGCGTGATTCGTCTCCCACGCCACGGAGCCTCTTGCCCTGTAGGCATTGGAGTGTCTTGTTCAGCCGATCGTCAGGCCAAGGCGAAGATTACCAAGGAAGGGGTGTTTCTCGAAAAACTCGAACCCAACCCAGGGCAATTCATTCCCGAGCAATACAAGGACTGGAAATTCAAAGGCGTCGAAGTCAACCTCGACGAAGGCATGGACAAGATTCTTGCCACTCTGGACAAATACCCTGTCACCACCGCACTCTCACTCACAGGAACGATTATTGTCGCGAGGGACAGCGCGCACGCCAAACTCAAGGAACGGCTCGAAAAAGACGGCGATCTGCCGCAGTATTTCAAGGATCACCCAGTCTATTATGCCGGTCCGGCCAAAACCCCTGAGGGCCACTCTTCAGGATCCTTTGGTCCCACTACTGCTGGGCGCATGGACAGTTATGTGGATCTTTTCCAGAAACACGGCGGTTCCATGGTCATGCTCGCCAAGGGCAACAGGTCTCAACAAGTGACAGACGCCTGCAAGGCCCACGGTGGCTTCTACCTCGGCTCAGCTGGTGGCCCTGCCGCCCTGCTGGCACTCAATCACATCAAGGAGCTCGAGGTCCTGGAATATCCCGAGCTGGGGATGGAGGCCGTCTGGAAAATCAAGGTGGAAAATTTCCCCGCATTCATCCTCATTGATAACAAGGGCAACGACTTCTTCACCCAGATCAACCAGTGTCCGGTTTGTTAAGGCACTATCTCTGAACAACGATGACCAAGGTGGCATAGGCAAAGGCCACAAAAACAAGGCCGGCGCCTTCTTTGCGGCTGAGCTTCATGCTCGTCCACATCACCGGCACAATGACGATGGAGAGGGCCATCATAACGCCCAGGTCGAGCCATGAGATCGCATCTCCACACACAGGATTGATCGCCGCAGTGACTCCTATTACCGCCAGAATGTTGAAGATACAGGACCCAATGGCATTACCCGTGATGATATCCCCCTGACGTTTCAGTGCGGCCACGATGGCAGTCGCCAGCTCAGGCAAGGAAGTGCCCAGGGCAAAGAGAGTCAGCGAGATGATCACATCCGGCACTCCAAAAATTTTGGCAATCTGCTCACCATGATTGACGAGCCAGTCAGCACCGACCACGAGTGCAACCATGCCTCCAATGATGAATACCAGATCCAGCAGGACCCGGAGCCCCCCCTTCTTAGCCTGTTCTATCTCCTCCCGCTCAAACTCCTCAAACTGCTTGGCATATTTGGCTTTCCTCGACAACAGCACGTTAGCTGCAATGTAAACAAGAATTCCCGCAGTCAATACGCCACCTTCAGCTCGGGAGAGGTGCTTGTCACTCATCATCACCAGAAACACCAGCGAGCTTCCCAGCAATATCGGAAGCTCCCGGTGGATAAGCTGCTTATGAACCACCACAGGGCGAACCATGGCAGCCACTCCCAGAATGAGCGCGATGTTGAAAATATTGGATCCCACAATATTGCCCAGCGCCATATCAGGGCTGTTTTTGCCAGTCCCCGTATCAAAGCCCAACCAGCCTGCGGGAATGTCAATGACGGCTGGTGAGTTTGCCTTCAGGCATACCAACAACTCGGGCATGCTCGTACCAAAGGCAACGACGGTAAGCCCCACCACCAAAGGGGAAATACCCAGACGCAAAGCGATCTCGGAAGCTCCACGCACTAACCACTCCGCGCCATAGTAGAGCAAAACGAAGCCGCCTGTGAGCCAGAGAAAATGGATAAACAATTCCACAGGCAGGAACATGTACACGCTTCGCTGTGAATAAAACTTCAAACTTTCCCGAATTCTGCTTACACAGCGCGCATGTCAACGACTCATAAGATCAGCATACTTGCCGGAGACGGTATCGGACCCGAAGTCATGGACGCCTCCATGCTTGTCCTCGATGCAGCAGCCGAGAAATTCTCCATCGTCTTCGAAAAAGACGCCCAGCTGGTGGGAGGTGCCGCCATTGATGCCACAGGATCTCCCCTTCCCGAACAAACCATTGCCTCATGCGAAGCTGCCGATGCCATTCTCTTTGGCTCCGTGGGAGGACCCAAGTGGGAAAACCTGCCACCTGACCAGCAGCCCGAGCGTGGTGCGCTGTTGCCTTTGCGCAAAAAATTCAACTTGTTTGCCAATCTCCGCCCCGGTGTTTGCCTACCTTCCCTCACCCATGCATCTCCTGTCAAAAACGAGCTCATCCCGAATGGCTTCAATGTTCTATGTGTGCGGGAGCTCACCGGCGGTATCTACTTTGGCCAACCCAAAGGAATCGAACAGCGCGATGGTGAGCCTGTTGCCATCGACACCATGGTTTACAAAAAAAGCGAGATCGAGCGCATTGCCCGCATTGCGTTCACCGCAGCCATGACCAGAGACAAGCGGCTCTGCTCCGTGGACAAGGCCAACGTGCTCCAGAACTCCGTGTTGTGGCGTGAGACCGTCATCGAGATTGCCAAGGAATTCCCCGAGGTCGAACTCTCCCACCTCTATGTTGACAACGCAGCCATGCAGCTCGTCAAGCAGCCCGGATCGTTTGACGTCCTGGTCACCGGCAACCTCTTCGGCGATATCCTCTCTGACGAAATGGCCATGATTTCAGGCTCCCTGGGCATGCTCCCCAGTGCCTCCCTCGGCAATCAGAATGAAAACGGCCTCTATTTTGGCATGTATGAGCCCTCTGGAGGCTCGGCCCCTGACATCGCCGGTCAGGGCATTGCCAATCCCATCGCCCAGATTCTATCCGCAGCCATGATGCTGCGCTACTCACTCGGAGAAAACGATGCAGCAAATGCGATCGAGGCTGCCGTTGACAGTGCCATTGATAAGGGGCTTCGGACTGCCGATCTCTTTACCGGCAAGGAAGGCGAGACCAAGGTCGGCACCGTGGAAATGGCCCAGGCCATAGCTGCGGCGATCTGAGCCTGAAGGCCCTTTACATCATCAAGCCTGCTGCCTCATGGCTGGCAGGCTTTTTTATGTGCCGATGCAGCCGGGATTCATTCCACCGTGCTGTCAACTTGTCCGCGGGCAAACCTGGAGACAATGCGGTCCCCTTTTTCAAGCTCACTGGCATCCCTGACCACCTTGCCTTCAGTTGTCATTGTCACTGAGAATCCGCGCGCAAAAGTGGATTCAGGCCCCAAAGTGCGGATCAGGGAAGCCTGACGCTGTATGCGCTCTTCCGCCACCTTGAGTGTGTTATTAGCTGCTCGTTCAAGCAGGGAGCGGAGGTGATCGAGCCGCTCGCCACATCGTTCAATGACTCGCTTGGGGTGATGAGCCGCATAGGCTCTGGCCAACTCCCTGAGTCTTGCCGACACACTCTCCAATAGTGCATCCGATGTATCTCTGAGCGCTTCTCGTGCCTGATCGAGAGTCTGTATCGGTTCACGCAATGCCCGCTCTGAATCCCGGGGCATCAGTGCACGGCGCGCGGACTCAAGAACCGCAGTATCATGTTTGATCCTGCCCTCCATGATGCGTTGCAGGGCATCTCCCTGCCGCCTCGTGCGTAACGCGAGTTCACCAGCATCGGGAACGACAAGCTCGGCTGCGGCACTTGGTGTCGGGGCCCTCACATCCGCAGCGAAGTCCGAAATGGTAAAATCAATCTCATGCCCGACGGCTGAAACCACAGGAATGGGGCACGCGTGAATAGCGCGGGCAACGATCTCCTCGTTAAAATTCCACAAATCCTCCAGCGAGCCACCGCCACGCCCTGCAATGATGACATCGACCCGGGGCAAACCATGCTTTTCAGGCTCGGAGAGCTGCCGAATTGCCCCGGCAATCGTGCGCTCAGCACCTTTGCCCTGGACGGTCACCGGATAGAGAATGGGCTGCACCCATGGTGCACGTCTTGTCAAAATATTAAGCATATCCTGAAGAGCCGCGCCAGTCGGCGAGGTGACCAAGCCGACTTTGGTGGGAAATTTCGGCAAAGGCAGTTTGCTTTCCGGGTCAAACAAACCCTCTGCGTTGAGCTTCTTCTTGAGCTCCTCAAACCTCGCCTGCAAATCACCCAGACCGGCGTTCTCGACCTGCTTGACGATAAGCTGCATCTGGCCACGCGCCTCATACACGGACACCTCGGCAAAGATACGCGCCTGCATACCATCCTCTGGTTGTGCCTTGGCTTTGGCTGCTGAGCCACGGAACAAAGCGCATGAAATCTGCGCCTTCTCATCCTTAAGGGTAAAGTAACAATGCCCGCTGGATTGTCTGCGCAAATTACTGATCTCGCCCTCCACCCAGACATCACCTATCTCGATTTCGAGCAGGTTTTTCATACGCCTGACAAGGCGGGTGACACTGAGAGCCTCGGACACGGAATCACCTTCCATGCAGCGGAACATTCTGGCAATATGAATCTCTTGCTTCTTGACTCTTAACCCTCTGCTCCTAGTCTCCCCCCGCCATGGCAGAACGCACTCACACTGATCCAGAACGCATGGAGAAAATTGTCTCTCTGTGCAAAAGCAAGGGATTCATCTACCAGTCGGGAGAACTCTACGGAGGCCTGAATGGATGCTGGGATTACGGCCCTCTGGGTGCTGAGCTCAAGCGCAACCTCAAGGAATACTGGTGGCGAAAAAACGTCCAGGAACGAGACGACATTGTCGGCATGGACGGCTCCATCCTCACCCACCAGGCCGTGTTGACAGCCTCAGGTCACGTGGGCGGCTTTTCTGACCCGATGGTGGATTGTAGAGTATGCAAAAAACGTTACCGTGCTGACCAGATGGAGGATGTTCCCCTTTGTGAAGGTAAGGTTCAGCTTCCCAAAGGCGAGGACAAGCACTGTGAGCTCACCGAGCCCAAGGAATTCAACCTCATGTTCCAAACCAAGATGGGCGCCTCCGCGGATGATGATGATCCCAATGCCGTCGCCTATCTGCGCCCTGAAACTGCGCAGACTATTTTTGTACAGTACAAGAATGTGCTCGACTCAACTCGCCAGAAAATACCCTTTGGCATTGCCCAGATCGGCAAGGCATTCCGCAACGAAATCAACCCGCGTAACTTCACCTTCCGTTCCCGCGAATTTGAGCAAATGGAAATCGAGTATTTTTGCCACCCTGATGACGGCATGAAACTCACCGACGAGTGGCTGGAGCAACGTCTCGAATTCTACGAGGAGATCGGTATTCCCCGTGAAAAGCTGCACATCCTTGATGTGCCTGATGGTGAGCGTGCTCATTATTCGAAGAAAACCTACGATATCGAATACGAATTCCCTTTCGGCATCCAGGAGCTCGAGGGTGTGGCCTATCGAACTGATTACGATTTGAGCAAACACCAGGAGCACTCAGGAAAAAACCTCGAGTATTTTAATCCCGAGACCAAAGAGAGATTCATCCCCCACGTGGTCGAGCCCTCGGCAGGATGTGACCGCACGGCACTCGCCATACTCTGTGAGGCCTATGATGAGGAAGACCTCACCAAAGATGGAGGCAAGCAAGACATACGCAAAGTCATGAGACTCAAACCTTGTATTGCCCCCATCAAGGCAGCTGTTTTGCCGCTACTCAAAAACAAACCCGAGCTCGTCGCCAAGGCAAAGGAAGTCAAAGATCTGCTCCAG
Source organism: Akkermansiaceae bacterium (assembly GCA_049632765.1). GTDB lineage: Bacteria > Verrucomicrobiota > Verrucomicrobiia > Verrucomicrobiales > Akkermansiaceae > Oceaniferula. Next base: position 55,856 of record JBNACB010000004.1, read on the forward strand.
CCACACATGAACGTGTTTTATGATGAGGCTGCTGCCATTGGCCGCCGCTACAGACGTCAGGATGAGGTGGGAACTCCATTCTGTATCGCCATTGACTTTGAGACCCTCGGTGAGCCCGGTGAAAATGGAGAAGACTACACCGATACAGTCACCGTTCGCCACAGAGACAGCATGGAACAGGAACGGGTTAGCATCAGTGAGCTTCTGCCCTGGCTCTTGGAGCGTATTGTTTAAAAGCGCGCAAATGTAAGATGCCGGCATGGCAATGGCTGGCACCATCACCATATGGCCACTATCCGTCGTGAAACACCAGATCATTGCAGCCGGCAAGCCTGCACTCGGATACGCAAAAACCGGTGTTGCCGAATACGTAAAGAGATTGTCGCGTTACGGCTCCTATGAGCTCAAACACATCAAGGACGGTAGCAGCGAGGATGTTTCCAAGCGACTACTCAATAGCAGTGAGGGAACACTGCGCATAGCACTTGATGAACGCGGAGAGAATCTCACGACATCGGCATTTGCCACACGCATCCGGAATTGGGAACACGAGGGAATCAAGCGTGCCAGTTATCTTATCGGAGCCTCTGATGGACACAGCGAATCCCTGCGCCAAAAAGCAGACATGGTGTGGGCGCTCTCACCCCTGACACTTCAGCACGAGCTCGCTTTACTAGTGCTAGTCGAGCAACTCTACCGGGTCGCCACCATTCATCGAGGCGAGCCCTACCACCGCTAAACGCAATCCGGCCTAGCGCTGATCAAGAATACTGAGTGCTCCTGCACCCTCAGGACCGGTGGGCCTGTTCCATGGCATGTAACTTTCATCCGACTCCGGGCCCACGGGCCTGCGAGCAGTTTCAGAACTGTCTGCACACGAAAACAGAGGCAGAAATGCGATGGCTATCAAAATGTAAATGGACTTACGCATGGAGGAGACAATAATTCCTCTGCATCCCGGATCAAGTGATATTTGCGGCAGAGAATTCTGCCTGAGAACACCCACAGCTTGTCCTTGCCCCGCATATTATAATCTGCCAGAAAACGCACATGCCTGCTTACCGACGTTTCCCCTTCCCTCCCGCTCATCCGGATGATGCAGGCCCGGCATATGGCTCGAGACAGTTTGAACGTTTTCCGAGCCTACTGCCAGTCCTCACATACTCCATCATGCTCTGGTGTGTGGCAGTCTTCTTCCTCCTCAACCGGGATGATTCCGGAAATGTGGCAACCTACAAAATGGCGCACTTCCTCGGATACACCACCCACGAGGATTTGGCTCAGGGACGATGGTGGGGTCTGATCGCATCCACATTTGTACACGTTGATTTGTGGCACATCGTATTCAACATGCTCTGGCTGGCTCGCCTTGGGCCCCTGATGGAACGCGGTCTTGGCAGCTGGAAAACCCTCGCCTTTTTCATCAGTGCTGGTTTCGTAAGCTCCTCTCTGCAATTGTTCTTTGGCAGTCCAGGTATCGGCTTTTCGGGAGTTGTCTACGCCATGGGGGGCTTCATGTGGGCCGCATGGCCGAGATACACTGGCTTTCTTGAGGGTTTCACATCAAACAGTCTCCGCTGGCTACTGATCTGGCAGGCGCTTTGTTTCGCTCTCTCGTGGGGCGGAATGATGCCCATTGCCAACACAGCTCACATCTCAGGCATGGCCTTTGGCTTTCTCGCAGGCCTATGGGCATGTCGAGGGACCCGCAAGGGCTGGTATTGGTTGGCAGCCACTGTAGCAACACTGCTCGGCTGTATTACATTAATCATTGTTGCCGCCACCGGCAGATAGCAGTATCACCATTAATGCAGCTCGATCATCCTCTTGAGTGAGGTCGATAGTAAATAACAGCTAATCCGGGACTCTGGAACTCCGGTGACTTGTCGCATGGCATTGCGGTAGGCGACCAGCTGGTGACGGTATTTATCACGTAAGGACTCGATGGTTTCCCTGGTATCTGTTTTGAAGTCAATGATGCTGATGGACTGGGGTATCCCATTATCCAGGTGAATCAGCGCGCGGTCGATCACACCACTGACCCACTGCCCATCATCTTGCGTCTCGATGGGCTGCTCACGCAATAACTCAAACTCACCAGCCGGTCTCTGAAAGTGTGCTCGTATTTCCTCAACATTGAGGCAATCCGCCACGACTCTGGCAGCTTTGTCGTCAGATAATTCAGGTAACTCATCAAGCCATGATATCTGTTCGAATTGTTGGTGTACCCAGTTTCCAAAGCTTGCTGCCTTGCTATTGCCAAGCAGCTCACCAGCTTGGTATTTTTTACCCTCACTGGCCAACTTGCGCGATATGCGAGGCGCTGGCGGACATAGCTTCGTGATTTTCGATGGGGGCAATGTAGTCTCCTCCTGGCCAGGCCCACCTGATGACAGCCACTTGCCAGACTCGTAGAGCACCGTGTACTGCGTATCCTGAATCAACTCATTTCGTTGCCCATGCCCAGCGGTTGCCTCTCTGATCCAGTCATCGTATTTTCGCTTGGGTTCCCATTGACCTTTGACAGGGTCCAGAATGCAATACGTGGCCTTTTTAGCCCGTGTCAGGGCAACATAGAGATTACAAAAGCGCTCGTAACACTGATCTGCCTCCCAGTTGCCAACCATGTCAGCAAGCTCTTTGTCAGCAGCGCGGATGTCCTTTGGTGGTGTTTTGATAATGTATTGGGTAGATCCAAGCTCACCCTTGCGCTCCAATACATCCACCTGCCCCATGGTGGTGAATTCCTGGGCACTGCCGAGCTCGGGAAGAATGACCATGTCAAAGCCAAGCCCCTTGCACTTATGGATGGTCATCACCTGGATCATGCCGGCATTACTGGTCTCCCTGAGTGATCGAGCTTCCAAAATTCGCACCCAGTCGTCCAAGCTGCCCCCCAGCCGTGTAAAATCGGCTGCTGTGGCCTGTAATTCATCAAGCCGCGCATTGCCATAAGGAGAGACAGTCATGCATTCCCTTAAAGCGGAAATAATCCGCTCAACCAGATTCTGAATGCCTTCTCTGGCCAGCTCCGCAGATAGCCACTGCCACTGTGTGCTGCGCACATCACTACCACACCAATCCTCAATCATTCCGCCCAACGGGCTCATGGCCATATGTACCTGACCGAAGGTATGCGCTGGATTACGCAACCAACGAAACAAATCCAGAACCACAGACCCAATGGGGCCATCGGCAAGATACGTCTCGGACTCTGAGGCAACGGGCATAGCCTGTGGAGCTGCACGGAGATAATCTACAATTTCACTAACCTCTGCATTTCTCCGAACCAGAATCGCACAGCTCATGCCTCGCTCGAGAGGCTTCACTTTCTCGAGCAGGGAAAGCATGGCTCGATACCGCGCCTCTCTCTTGGCATCAGCATCCGCTGTCTCGGGATCCACCTCAGTCTCAAAAACCAATGCATGCCCCTCGCCGTTCTTGTTAGGTGTGTGCTGGTGAAACACCCAACGCTCAAGAGCTTTCTGAGGAAACACATCACTCCATTTGGACCCGGACAAATCACAGACCGTATTGACCAGATCGAGAACAGGTTGTGTCGAACGGAAGGAGAGGTCCATATCCCAATCAGCAAGTCGCTCACCGTAATGCTTCTTGAGATCATCAAAGAGCCGGGGTTCTCCTCCACGCCACCCGTAAATGCTTTGCTTGCTATCACCAACGACAAAAACCGAGCGATCTCCCTCGGCATTTTGCATGATTTCATCAACCAGGTTTTCAACTGCCTGCCACTGCGGTCTCGATGTATCCTGAAACTCATCAAGAAGCCAATGGTCGTAGCGTGCATCCAGACGGAAATCGATCAGGTTGCGCTCGTCATCATCCCATATGTGCATGGCACCCTCACCGGCGAGCAACATCGTCAAATCAGAAAAACAGAGCCTGCCCCTGTCACGCACATGATCCTGATAGCGTTGTTCATAGGCAGACATAACCGCATAGAGCCCGCGCGTTCGCTTCATATACAGGTCGATTTCGGCCCGGATGTAGGAACCTATCAGGGCACTCATCACCCGCCCCATTTCAACGGAGATCGGATATTTGTTTTTTTCCTCAACAGTTCCACCTTCGGGGTATTGATCCCAGTGCAAAATGGCGCGTTCAAGTTGTGCGTTCTTTTTGAATGGCGCGCCCGGCTGATATTGCTCGAGAATATCGCAAACCTTGAGCCAGCCACCCATATACCTCTTGTGAGGTGTATATGGCTCACCGAGCATTGCACGAAGCTCACGCGCAAGTTCTCCAATGTCGCCATCGGGATATGGGCATCCATTTTGCCAGAGACCATCGGCACTCCCCCAGCGGCATTCATCAGGAGCACTCAACCAGCGATTCTGGTGCTTTTGGATAAAGTTTTCGAGAGTCTGGCACAGCCTGTTCTCCTCCTCGCCCCAAGTCGCCTGTTTAAAGGACTGAATAAAATCGTTGCGGTCTTGCCTGCGCGTTCTGCGGTGCGAGAAAATCATTTTCATCACTCCCATGCGCTCGGCTGAGATGGCTGCATCCTCCATGAGCTCAAAGCTACTCAAGCCAAGCTCCAGATAGAAATTGCGCACAATGCGCACAAAGTAACTATCCAGGGTAGAGAGAGCGAGACGGTCCAGAACCTCGATCAGCTCCCCAAGTTTTCGCTGGAAGAAGGAGGCGTCCATGCGGGGCACCTCAACTTCTGCCCCACGGATCAGTGACGGAATGGACTCGGTGCCATGAATAATTTCCCCGAGCTGTTTTGCCAGCTCCTGCGCCTGCTCCGGAGATGAGGCCCCCTCTGCAAGGCGCGACATGATTCTGCTGGTGAATTCGCCAGCTGCTTTGCGGGTGAATGTAAGCGCTATGATTTTTTCCGGCTTTTCTCCCAGCACCATGAGAGCGAGGTAGCGATTGGCCAGCTGAAAGGTTTTACCACTGCCCGCAGAGGCGCGGATCATGGTGCTTTGGATCATGCTCGCCATCTGCCTTCATTGAACTCCCATCGAACCATGGTGACAAGTTTACAGTTCCACAGAAGTATCTTTGGGGCTAAAAGACCACATGCTCGCTGCTTTTGAGTTTTACGGTGTGGGTCACATAGGTGCACTCGCCTGCCTCACCGTTACAGCAGCCTTGATGATCTTGCGCTGCCGCAAGGACGCTCACTCCGCACACGCCAAGTCCGTCTTGTCCTTGCTGGCATTTACTTGCTTTGCCTCTTACCCCATTAATCAGGCAGCCTGGGAGTCGACCGGAGGTGCGTTCACTCTCGATGCAGTCATACCCCTACACCTCTGTGACATCGCTGCATTTCTGTGTGGCTTTGCCATCATCACCAGAAAACCTCTATTATGTGAACTCTCCTACTTCTGGGGCCTTGCTGGTACGTTTCAAGGTCTGTTGACACCCGCGCTTGCCTACGACTTCCCCCACCCGGTATTCTTTTCCTTCTTCCTGCAACACGGCGTCGTTGTCATAACAGCTCTCTTACTCCCGCTGGGGCTAGGCTGGCGACCACGCAAGAGTGCCTGGATAAAGTCTTTTGGCTGGCTGCTTGGCTACGCGCTCCTGGTATTTTTCATCAATATGGTCACTGGAACCAATTTTGGCTTTCTAAGGCACAAGCCTCACCAGGCAAGCCTCCTGGACATGATGCCCGAGTGGCCCACATATATTCTGTGTATGATTTGCATAGGAGCATTGATGTTCTTCCTGTTGGGGCTACCCTTTCGCAAGTCCACACAAAATTAGGTCGTGCGTTTTGCCGCATTTTAGCTTTAGTTGCATTCATTCCTCCGAGAGAAAATCAAATCAGGATTCATTCCATGGCCAACAACTCAAAAGATGCCCCCCAAAAACGAAAACGCGTCAATGTGCGCCGCCCTGATGTCATGGCTCTTGTCCAGGCAGAGGTAGAGCAGCATTACCGTTCATCGATTGTAGAAAAGATCAAGTCCTGCGGTGGGGAAATCACAGTCGGCAACACCACCGTTCGCCTGGCAAAGCAGTTCGGGTTCTGCTATGGCGTGGAGCGTGCCATTGATCTTGCCTATGCTACGCGCAAGGTATTCCCGGATCAGCGCGTTTTTCTCATTGGGGAAATCATCCACAACCCCGAGGTCAACAAACAGCTCAGCGACATGGGCATTGTCTCCCTGCCTTGGAAAGAAATGACCCGGGAATATGACAATCTTACTGAGGAGGATGTCGTGATTGTGCCTGCCTTTGGTGCGCCCACCAGTTTTATGGAGCGTCTGGCCGAAATTGGCTGCCATGTCGTCGATACTACCTGTGGTGATGTCATGAAGGTATGGCGCCGTGTGCGTGATTATGCCAAGAACGATGTCACTTCCATCATCCATGGCAAGGCCGGCCATGAGGAAACGCGTGCAACGGCCTCGCGGGCTCTGGGGGCTGACAATAACGGGCACTACCTGATCATTCTGACTTTAGCCGACGCCGACTACGTCTGTGATTACATTCGCGGCGGGGGCAACAGGAGCGAATTCATGGAGAAATTTGCCCGTGCCCATTCGGAGGGCTTTGACCCTGACCTGCATCTCACCCGCGTGGGTGTGGCCAACCAGACCACAATGCTCCAGAGCGAGACAGAGGCACTTCAGGAAAAAATCAAGCAGGCCGTTATCACTCGTGACGGCACTGACGAAAATTACCATGTCTTTGACACCATATGTGGTGCTACTCAAGAGCGTCAGAACGCACTTTTCACCATGCTTGAAAAGGCGGAACAGAAGCCCATGGATATCCTGCTCGTTGTTGGGGGCTATAACAGCTCGAACACAACCCACCTTGCCGAAATCGGCGAAAAAAACCTGCCGACCTTCTTTATCCGCAATGCAAAATGCATCAAGTCACTCGAGACGGTCATGCATTACGACATCTCTCACAACGAGGAGGTCGAAAGCAGCTACCAGGACATTCTCTCCAAGGACAAACCGGTGATCATAGGTGTCACTGCCGGGGCCTCCTGCCCCAACAACCTGATCGAATCCACCATTATTCGTATCATGGAACTCAGGGGTGTTGAGAGGGAAATGCTGGAATCGGTCAATTAGCCGGCCCGGATCCTTTGCTTTGCCTGATGAGCTTCATGTGCTCAGCAACGCGTTCCGCCTCCTGCGCTTCACCCATGTTAATGAGTGCGACCCTGACGCCCTGCAGCGAGGCCATGTTGTGGGGGTATCTGACGAGCCCCTGATAATAGGCCTCATAAGCATCAGCATGGCGACCGATGCTATGATAGTAGTCACCCACCCGGTTTTCCATGGGTGAGAGAACCAGGGGCGGCATCATCAGTGAAGGCACGCCCTGCTTGTCTCGAGCAGACATGAAATGATTCAGCGCCATAGGGCTTGCTGATGTATCATCGGCCAGGGCGATGAGCCCGGCAAGCTCGGTATCATAGATCGCCAAACTACTACCAGCATTGAAATAGTGAGTAAAATCGGGCGATTTCATGGCACCCTCTGCTACCGCCGCGAGCTGCCTGATCAAGCCCCTCAGCCTCGTGTTTCGCAGTGAGTGCGCATCTTTCATCGACTTTTGCTCAATCGCTTGCCGGCAACCAATGTAAGCAGCAAGAGCCTCCACATAAACCCCGGCAAGGGTTGGGAATTTCTCATCCGTCACATAGGGTCTGAGCTCTTCTTTTGTAGGCAGGGACCGGAGCGCACTCTGGAGATTATCAGCACCGTCCCGCGTTAAATAGAGCCGTGCCGGCAAGTGGTGAGCACGCCAAAGAATTACTTGATTACCTGCACACTGGGGGCGGGAAGGATCAGGCTTGAGAGCGCGCAAACTCTCAGCGACCTCGAGGGCACCGTTGAAATCGCCCATTTGATAGAGGGCATTAGCAAGATAACATTTCGACTTTATCAAACCCTCACAATCGCCCATGGACACCTGCTCTCGCGCCATCCACTTCTCATAGAGCTTGATCGCCCGCCTGAATGCCCGCTCGGCAAGCATGTAGTTGCCCACGCGCCATTCAAAATGACCGAGAGCATGCTGCCACGCCGGCAGCTCGGAACACTCCTTGGCGATATAGCGCGCATAAGGAAGGATCTCTTTTTTGATGTTAATCGAGCTATTCGGAGCATCTGAGTTCAGCATTAGCCAAAATCCCATGAGCATGAAATTGTCCGGATGATCATTCATAAGCTTCCTAAGCTCGTCCAGGACGTCCAAACGCGCCTGCGATGGCTCGTTAGCCACATTATACTCCCCCCGGTTGAGGAAGAGACCGATCATTTTCGCCTGCAGACAATCAGGCTCATCATTAGCCAGACTCATAAACAACTCTGCGGCATCCTGCGGTTTTTGATTCACAAGAGCGGCAACCGCAGCAACAAAACGCCTCTCCGAGGCCCTGTATCGCTGTTCCCCACCACCCTGAATATTAGCCTCATCCGCTTTGACAAGCTCCAGCATACGTCTGGTTGCAGCATCACGATACTGAGCATATTCATTGAATGGTTGGATCCATGCCAATGCCACACCTGCGTAGGCCATGACACATTCCGGGTCAATTGCCAGTGCCGCGCAAAAATGGCGATAGGCCTCAAAATGCCACTGTGCGTGCACCAGGGCATATCCCTCTTTCACATGCTTGCGAGCCTTGGGTGAGGCCGCTGTCACCTTGCACAGCACCCCGTTATTGATCCCACTGGTAGAGGGATGCTTCAATTCAGCCACCCTTGGATGAACCACATCACTTAAATCAGACAATGCCAGCTTCTGGCTTGATAGCCCTGACGGATCTCCCACGGCACTCTCAGCCCTTGCCTGAACCGGCAACAGCAACAAGACAAACACCGTGAGCACCAGACAGCGACTGCAGCACATATCTGGACTATTATCGAGATTGCCGAAATCTGCCAGTTGAAAAGCCGGCGACTCTGGATATTCCGTGGGTCTGCAGGCAATACATTTTATCAGGATGCATGAAATCGCGCATTGAAAGATCCCTCAAACCTGCTTGATTGCTTTCCAGTTATGTCGAATAGTTTTGGCCATTTGTTTCGCATTACCACTTGGGGAGAATCTCACGGTGGCGGGGTTGGCGTTGTCATCGACGGCTGCCCACCCTGTATCGCCGTCAGCCAAGAGGATATCCAGATAGAACTGGATCGCCGTCGCCCCGGGCAAAGTGAAATTGTTACTCCGCGCAATGAGAGTGACACCTGTGAAATTCTCTCCGGTGTCTTTGAGGGACAAACACTGGGCACCCCCATAGCCATTCTGGTCAGGAACAAGGATCAGCGGCCTTCCTCCTACTCGGAGATGAAGGACAAATACCGCCCGTCTCACGCTGACTACACCTACGATGCCAAATATGGCACACGCGCCTGGCATGGCGGAGGCAGGGCATCAGCCCGAGAGACCATAGGCAGGGTTGCTGCGGCTGCCATTGCGAAAAAAATATTACTCCACCTTTATCCCGATATGGAAATTCTCGCTTGGGTTGATTCCATCAAGGACATTCAGGCTGATGTGGACACAGATAAAGTGACTCATGATCTCATAGAATCCAACATCGTCCGCACGGGTGACCCCGATGCCGTTGATTCCATGATTGCCCTCATCAAGGAGACACGATCGGCGGGAAACTCTGTGGGTGGCGTCGTCAAATGTATCGTGCGTAATGCCCCGGCAGGCTTGGGTAATCCCGTGTTCGGCAAGCTTGAAGCATCTCTGGCTGGGGCCATGTTGAGCATACCGGCCACCAAGGGTTTTGAAATCGGATCGGGCTTCGCAGGCACCCAATTAACAGGTGCCGAGCATAACGATACATTTTACATGGAGGGTGAAACAGTGCGCACTTCGACGAATAATTCAGGAGGTGTGCAGGGTGGCATCAGCAATGGCGAGAACATCGTTTTCCGGACAGCTTTTAAGCCAACCGCAACCATCATGACCGAACAAAAGACGGTCACCACCGGCAGCGAGGACACTGAGCTCAAGGGCCGGGGCCGCCATGATGCTTGTGTACTCCCGCGTGCTGTCCCCATTGTAGAGGCGATGACTGCTCTCGTTCTGTGCGACCATGCTCTCCAGCACCGTGCTCAGTGTAGCACCCAATAATCCTTCTTCGGTTCATGAATTGGTCCGACATTGGCACATATGGGGTCATTGGTGTTATCCTTCTGATTTTTGCCGCGACCGGTTTTTTCAGAGGCCTCATCGGCACCACTTTGGGAATTTTGTGCCTTTGCATCGCCGCCTACTGCACCTACTGGGTCCACCAGCATGCCTATGAACTAGTCAATCCCTGGTTCGAGAACCCCCAGCCCTGGCTTTGCTGGACAGCCGCCATCGCCGCAGGCCTTCTTGTATTCATCGTCTGCCGCTTCTTATTTCGCTTTTTGATCGATCCATTCAATGTTTCAAAAACCGGGCAACGCATTGGCTTTGGTTTTCCCGCTGCGGTGATTACCTGTTGCATTGGAATAGCCTTCATTTGGATGACTTTGGTTGGAGCGCGCTACACGGGATGTGTTGCCGAGCTGCAACACACCAGCACCGCAACCAGGGCAGAGCAACCAGAAGCAGGCACGGTTCAAATCACTCATGAGCGCGTTCTTCCATGGCTTATCACCGCAAGACAATCGCTAAACCAGAGTTCACTGGGACAATGGCTACTGGGCACGGATCCGTTGCACCTCGAGGACAGGCTCAATCTCTCCAAGCTTCTGGTCTATTATCACCATACGCGTTCACGCCACATCATGTTGCGCAAGCCTGAGTTTCTCACCATCATCAATCAAACGGCCTTTTTAAATCTAGCGCACGATCCAAGCATCAAGGAAGCAGCCCTTTCAGACTACCCTGTCTCATTGCTTTCCTCACCCAAGCTCACACTTGCTCTCAAGGATCAGTCACTGCAGAACCAGTTGCGCAAATGGGACCCTGCACACATGAATCAACTCGCAGCGCCGGGGCCATCACGATAATTCCTGAAGGCATAAAAAAACACAGCACAGAGGCTGTGTTTTTTATGTGAAAGCTGAAGAGAGGTCAGTTTTTACTCCGCAGCAGAGTGTTCGTCGATCTGGGCACGGCTCACAGGTTCATTAATATCCTGCCACTTCGCACGATACTTGGCCGCATCCTCCGCCGTGACAGCGCCGGCCTCGTTGCCAAATGACTGGCGCACGTAGGTCATCACATCTGCCAACCTCTTGTCGTCTGCAAAGGCAGCCTCAAGAGGAGCCATCATACCCATGTATTCGGTGCCCTCTTTTTTGATACCCTTGAGAATGACAAGTGCCAGCACAGCGGGATCACCAGTAACTACCTTGGATCCTGTGAGAGATGGCGCCATTTTTTTATCTCCAAGTGGCAAACCCTGGCCGTCAGCGTTGTGACATGCACTGCAAGTAATATAGGCCATTTTACCATCAGCATTTTCGGCTTGGGCCGACATAAGGGCCAGTGCAGCAATGGCGGGCGCGAGAATAAGTGTCTTCTTCATGATAAGTATCTGTTTAACGGGGTAACTCTAAGAAAGCCTGCTACTGAGTGACAGGCGCGCTAAATATTACACAGGTCTTGGTTAAATCCAGCGCAATCCATTGATTTTTAATCTACGCACCATCCTACCTGTAGAGCGCCTGCATAATGACAGCACGTGCTGTAACCCATCGAAATCTGCCACAATCAAACGTTGATGTCGGAGCTGTGTTTCGATTAGTTTTTTCCGGGATCGAAAAAACGGCCCTGCATCCACCATGCCAATCTCAGATTACATCGTCACCATCGGGCTCGAGGTCCACTGCCAGATCAAGTCAAAGAGCAAAATGTTCTGCGGCTGCGCGACAAGTTTCGGGGAAGAGCCCAATAGCAATGTTTGCCCCGTGTGCCTCGGGTTGCCAGGTGCCTTGCCCGTGTTGAACCGCCACGCCATTGAACAGACCATTCTAGCGGGTATGATGCTGGATTGCTCCACTCCTGAAATTTCCAAATGGGACCGGAAAAACTACTTTTACCCGGACATGCCCAAAAACTACCAGTTGTCCCAGTTCGACCTACCCCTGTGCCTCGGCGGAGGTGTACCCCTCTACGATTTGGCCTACCCGAAGGAAATTCAAAAAAGCATCCCCTCTCCCGGCAAGGTTGTTGAGCTCACACGCATCCATCTCGAGGAAGATGTGGCCAAATCCACCCATCATGCCAACAACTCCACCATTGATTTCAACCGCGCCGGCACTCCCCTTATGGAAATCGTCTCTGAGCCCGATATTGAGACTCCTGAGGAGGCCTACGCTTATCTCAAGTCACTACAGCAGATCCTCGTCTATGGGGGCATCTCTGATGCGGACATGGAGAAAGGACAAATGCGCTGTGATGTCAACGTATCCCTGCGCCCCCACGGGCAAGAGGAGCTGGGTGAAAAAGTTGAGCTTAAAAACCTCAATTCCATCTCTGCAGTCAGAAACTCTCTCCATTACGAAATCCAGCGCCAAGCGGAGGAACTCGATGCTGGTATTGCCCAGATACAGTCAACGCGCCGCTGGGACGCTGATATGGGCGAAACCCAGATGATGCGCACTAAGGAGGATGCCCACGATTATCGCTACTTTCCAGAACCAGATCTGTTGCCGATCAAAACCGGCAAACTTGTCGAGAAAATGCGCTCACAGGTCCCCGAGCTACCACACACCAAGCGTGAGCGCTTTGAGCAGGATTTTGGTCTCAGCGCCTATGACGCGGGCGTATTGACCAGTGATCAGGACCTCGCCAACTATTTTGAGGCGGCGGCGAAGGAGCCCAAACTCGGCAAAAAAGTCGCTAACTGGATCACCAACAGTGTGCTTGCCAAGCTCAACGAGGACAATATCACCATTCAGGAATGCCCTCTACCGGCAGCAAGCATTCTTGAACTCGCCAAACTGGTGGAGGCGGGCACGATATCCAACAATCAGGCAAGAGAGGTCTTTGCCCAGATATGGCAAAACCCCGATGTCAGTCCGGCCGAGCAAGCCAAGGCCATGGGCTTTGAACCAGCAGACAACAGCGCTATTGAGTCGATTGTGGATGAAGTCATCGCTGCAAATCCGGACAAGGTCTCCGAGATTCAGGGAGGCAACGACAAGCTGCTGAACTTCCTCACCGGGCAGGTCATGAAGGCCTCCAAGGGCAAAGCCAATCCCAAGATGGTCACCGAGGCCCTGAAAGAGAGAATTTTGTGAAAACCAGACTGATCTTATTCATAAGCGCGCTGCTGATCTCTGCCAGCCATGCAGGTGTCTATGGCGATCTGGAATTTGGAGACAGCCGGGAAACGGTTACTAAAAAACTTCGGCAAAGCCCGTTGGTGGAGCAGACCGTCGATGATGTCTTCACCGCGAGGACCGGTTTAAACGGTATCTACAAGTGCAAGGCCAAAATCTCGGGGCTTAAATGCCACCTCTATTTCAACTGGGATGAACAAGGAGGTCTTAATGAGATCACACTGCGCTCGGAGGGGCTTGCGCTCGGAACCTACTCAAAACAGCTCAGGCAAGCGTGGCTGGATGCCGAAAGGCTCTTTTCCGAGGTCTACTCAGCTCCTGTTCAAAAAGCCCCCTATCCAGCACTGGACGCATTCCAAAAACACAAAATGATGATCTCCCATATTTGGGACAACCCCGGCAAAGGTTCCATTCTCATGGGCACAGGGGTCGATGCTGATCGTTGCTTCCTTTTCGTTCGTTTTGCAAGCAGGGAAATGGAGCTCTCTCCCGCTCCCTAGTGCTGGCGCAAGAGCAGCGCGCACGATGGGCAGCCAGTGCCATTGTTGATCGTAATGGCAACCGCACTACTCTCCCAGAGGCAGCAACTCATTGTATCGCCGGACCATCAGGCATGTGCCGCTTTCTTCATCCACATCAACAATCAGGCCACAGAGCCTCACTTGCCCCTTGGCCACGGGAAAGCGCGTCGGCATGCCTGTCTTGAATCTCCAAACGACGGATTCCACGCTGCGGCCAAGCACTGAGCGCTCCGGACCACACATACCGGCATCCGTAATGTGCGCTGTGCCCTGCTCTAAAATCCGCTCGTCAGCAGTTTGCACGTGGGTGTGAGTGCCCGCGACTGCAGACACCTTGCCATCCAGATGATAGCCCATAGCGATCGACTCACTGGTTGTCTCGGCGTGAAAATCGACGAAAATGACCTTCACCCCTTGCTCATCACGCAGACGCTGCGCCTCGTTTTCAACGGAGACAAAAGGGTTGTCCAGGGGTGGATTCATGAATGTTCTCCCCTGAGCGTTAATCACTCCCACTTTACCCTTCTCAGTCTCCAGCACGACACTTCCATGCCCCGGCGTATTTTCGGGATAATTGATCGGGCGCAGGAGGCGAGGTTCCGTCGGAAGATAGTCGACTATTTCCTTCTGATCCCATATATGGTCACCAGATGTAAGCACCGCCACGCCACAACGCAGCAAATCGATGGAAATTTTGGGGGTAACGCCCCTCCCTGCAGCCGAGTTCTCCGCATTCGCAATGACAAAATCGATCTTCTCTTCTCGTTTAAGTGATGGTACACGACCAATCACCGCTTTCCGTCCAGGCTCACCGACGATATCTCCCAAAAAAAGAATACGAATCACAGGCACAGTGAATCACACTGTCTCCTGTCAGCCAACCCCTAAGCCTCAGTCCTAGATTTTTATCCCATGCAGGAAATCACACAACGCAGAAAACTTTATCCTGTCCTGATACTTCTCATCGTATTCTTGGCGGTAACCGCAGGCTACCTCGCACTGTTGAAACAGCAGCGGGAACCCACCCCAAAAACCGAAAAGGAGCAGCTGACCGCCGTTCAGCCAAAGGAAAAACCGTCTCATCTGGCTGATTTAGGTCAGCAGCCGGATTGGACAACGCTCGATCTCTGGCAAGACACCATCACTCGTGATGATTTTTTTCATCTGCTTACAGAGGTGTATACCACGGACGATACATGGAAGAGATATATCTCAATACATTCAGACCACGCCATCATTCGCACGGACAGCACTCAACCGGGAGCAACCTACAGGCTTAATTTTGCCAGTGTCATCAGTGAAGCGTCCCCCGCCAGAAACTGGACCAGCGTGGGCGAACTCCCCCCCGGCACCCGGGAAAAACCTCTTGCAGGAGTTCACATAGCCATCGACCCGGGGCACATTGGTGGTGACTTTGCCAAACTGGAAGAGCGCTGGTTTCAAATCGGCGAGGGCAACCCTGTCAAAGAGGGCGACATGACCTTGCTCACTGGTCAAATTATCAAAAGAAAGCTAATCGGCCTGGGTGCCCGGGTTTATCTCATAAGAGGATCAAACAGCCCTGTGAATCCTCGCCGCCCTGCAGACTATCGCGAAGCCGCTCTCGCCAAGGCCCAATCCATGGGAAAGGGTGATGAGGAGACCATCACCTATTATCAAAACAAGTTCTTCTATCGCACGGGCGAAATTCGGGAGCGTGCCCGGAGAGTCAATCTCGCTTTCAATCCTGACCTGGTTCTCTGCCTTCACTACAACGCTGAGGCTTGGAATGATCCTAACGACCCTACATTGACTGAAAAGAACCACTACCACGTTCTCCTGCACGGAGCACTCACAAGTGATGAAATCAGCCATGACGACGAACGCTTTGAAATGCTCATGAAAATTCTACAAAGGAGTCATGAGGAGGAAAAAGCCATGGGCATGTATATTGCCCACTCTCTTGGCGCCACCACCAAACTACCTCCCTACGAGTATGAGAATGCCGGGCACCGGGCCCGGAAAGTCGAGGACATACCCGGTCTATGGTTGCGCAATCTTCTAGCCAACCGCATCTACCAATGCCCTGTGATTTTTCTCGAGCCTTACGTGATGAATAACCAGGAAGTCTATGAGCGCATTCAGCTGGGTGACTACAAAGGCACAAAGCCGGTCAACGGTGTGGACAAAAGATCTATTTACCGAGAATACGCCGAAGCCGTTGTGACCGCACTGAAGGAGTATTATCTGGACTATCGCATCATCTACGAGCCCCCAGGCTCATGACAAGGCTATCAGCGTCCAGCACCATAGAACCTCTGCACCCCATCCAGGTATTTGCTGGTTGTGTCACCATGAGGTGAACGGCGCTCCTCTTTCTCCAATGCATCCATGAGATCTCGGTATTTCTCGAAAT
>JBNACB010000005.1:0-31658 GCA_049632765.1 Akkermansiaceae bacterium
CGCCTTCACCCCACCATGGCATTTCGTGCATTTGGCGATGAAGATTGGGCGGATGTGCTCGTTGAATGAGATGGTGTTATCGGCAGCAGGGGCCGCAGCCGTGCCGAGAAGTGTGGCAGTACCAATGATGGAATGAAGTTTCCTATGGAAAGACGTTAGGTTTGCCATAAGCCTTAAAAACAAATCATGGGGGTGCATAAACATAACGCCTTTACAGACGAATTCTTGCAAAAAAAACGCCCCTCTTTTTTGGGGGTGCGCAGAGCTTAATCCACCCGAATACTCACGGAGCGGCCGTGGGCATCCAGTCCCTCGATACGGGAGAAGGTATCGACCGTGGGCAGGGATTTTTTGATGGCCTTCTGATCCATGCGCACGATGCTGGCACGGCGCTGAAACTGATCTGCGCGCAAACCGGAGAAGGATTTGCCAGAGCCGCCAGTGGGCAAAGTGTGGCTGGGGCCGGCGAGGAAGTCACCAACGGCGACCGCGGCAAGGGGGCCGACATAAATGGCACCGGCCGTGCGGATTTCATTGAGCCACTTTTCCTCGTCCTCAACCACCAGGGATAGGTGCTCCGGAGCGAAGGCGTTGCAAATATCGACGGCCTCCTGCAGGTTTTTTGTCAGCAGGCAGAAGGTGCCTTTTTTGAGTACCTCACGGAGGTATTTTTCCCGGCTGAGAGTGGAGACCTGTTTTTGGATTTCCTGCTGCACCTGATCCAGCAGGCGCTTGGAGTTGGTGGCAAATCCGACCACGCTGTCGCCACCGTGTTCCGCCTGCGCCAGCATATCCGCAGCGATGAATTTCGCGTTTGCGGACTTGTCGGCAACAATGAGCACCTCACTGGGCCCTGGGAGCAGGTCAATGCTGACAGCACCGACAAGCTGGCGTTTAGCCTCTACGACAAAGACATTGCCTGGACCAAAGATTTTCTCCACCGGTCTGATGGATTTCGTTCCCAGGGCCATGGCCGCTATTCCCTGGGCGCCACCCACCTTGATGATCTCGGTCGCACCGCTTTCCACCAAGGCGTAGAGCAGGGCAGGGTTGATCTTGCCGTCCGGGCCAGCCGGGGTGGCGGCGAGGATTTCCGGCACCCCGGCAGCCTGACCAAAGGCTGCGGTCATCAGAGCAGAGGATACCAGCGGGGCTTTGCCGCCTGGAACGTAGACACCGACGCGGTCATAGGGAGTGAAACGTTCACCGACCTCGACACCCTCGCGGTTTTTGGCTTTCCAGTCCTTGCGCATGCTGCGTTTGGCAAAGGCGTGGATGTTACGCTTGCTGGCAGCGACTGCTTTTTTGACCTCATCATCAACAGAGGCGTAGGCCTCCTCAATCTCGGCCTTACTCACGAACAGTGAACTGGCTGAGAGTTTGAGACCGTCAAACTTGCGGGTGTATTCAAAGACGGCGGTGTTGCCGCGCTTCTGCACGTCCGCAATGATGGCCTCAACAGTATCCTCAACTTGCTTGCCGGCAACTCCGGGGGTGGCCCGGCGATCAAGCTTTTTGACGAAGCGCGCGTAGGGGGCATCCTTGTAGCTGAGGACTTTCATGCCCTGCGCATACATCGTTGGCAGGTTTTCTGCAAGTGCAGGGTTTGTCGACCGTTTCCGGTGCGCATGTCGTCAGTCCTTTTTCTTGAGCAGTGGGAAAAGAACCACGTCCCGGATGGTGGCAGCACCCGTGAGCATCATGATCAGGCGGTCAATGCCGACACCGATTCCACCTGCCGGGGGCATGCCGTTTTCCAGGGTTTCGACGAAGTCGTGGTCAATTTCCTGTTCTTCCTCGCCTCCTGCCTGGTGCTCAAGGCGTTCGCGTTGCAGGTCAGGGTCGTTGAGCTCGGAGTAACCAGGTGAAATTTCCTGTCCATTAATGATGAGCTCATAGACCTCGACGGTCTTGCCTCCGGGGGTCAGTTTGGCCAGAGGGATGAGTTCGGAGGCGACACGGGTCACAAAGAGGGGATCGAAAGTCTCCTCCTCAACCTTTTTCTCAAACACCTGCTGGATGACCTCGTAGTCCTCCATCTCCGGAGAGATTTGAACCCCAAGCTCGTCACACTTGGAACGGCGTGCTTCCGGCGTGATATCAAAGAAATCATCGCCAGCGACCTCTTTAATCAGGTCATGGTAATTGGCACGCTTCCATGGACGTTGAAGGTTGATCGTGCGGGTGACATTTCCTTCCTCATCCTTATGCTCGATCTTGAGACCACCGCAGAATTTCTCGGCGAGGTGGCAGGTGAGCTCCTCCACCATGTTGGCCATGGTTTCAAAATCCGCAAAGGCCTGGTAGGCCTCGAGCATGGTGAATTCCGGATTGTGGCGGCGGGAAATGCCCTCGTTGCGGAAGTTGCGGTTGAGCTCAAAAACCTTGGTGAATCCACCGACCAGAAGGCGTTTGAGAAAGAGCTCAGGAGCAATGCGCAGGGTGAGATCCATGCCTAGTGCGTTGTGGTAAGTTTCAAAGGGGCGTGCTGCGGCACCACCGGCAACACTCTGGAGCATGGGGGTCTCCACTTCGAGATAGTCGCGCTCATGAAGGAAGTTCCTGATCTCAGCGATCATCTTGGAGCGTGTGATGAAGACCTCTGCGGAGTGGTCGTTGCTCATGAGGTCCAGATGGCGCTTGCGATACTTGGTCTCACGATCGGCAACGCCGTGCCATTTGTCCGGCATGGGACGCAGTGATTTACTCAGCACGGTGAGTTGGCTTACTTTGACGGAGGGTTCGCCCTTGCCGGTGGTGAAGGTTTCACCCTCGACACCGATCCAGTCACCCAGATCGAGGAGCTTGTAGACAGCCCAGTCCGTCTCGCTGACGCCTTTCTGGTTGAGGTAAATCTGAATGCGTCCCTCAACGTCACCAATGGTGGCAAAGACGGATTTGCCCATGTCACGAATCGCGAGTACGCGCCCGGCGATAGTAACAGCCTGATCATCGGCGAAATCAGCCTTCAGCTTGCCCGGAGTTGTGGTGGTGTCAAATTTACCGCCGTAGGGATCGATACCAAGCTCGCGCAACTTGGCAAGCTTGTCACGCCGCACAGCAATAAGTTCCGCTTCGGTGGACTGGGGGGTGGCCTCTGAGATGGATGGCTGGTCGCTCATGGGGCGCGCAGCATAGGAGCGAATGGGAATAATTCAAGAGCGGAAATGAGTGCCCACTCCCATGTTCGGCATGGCAGGTCTTGGAGCAATCAAAGAGCGCACTGGGCCTCGAGCCGGGGAGGCGCGCGCCGGCTTGTCCACTATGTTTTGGTTGGGACGTGGCTTGCGCTAGCCGGGGTAGGCTCCCTGGATGTAGCCTTCGAGCTGGATAATGAGGGCATCCTGAGCAGATATGGTCCACTTCACGAGATCGCCGATGGTGACAATGCCCACAAGCGCACCATTTTTTACCACCGGCAAGTGACGCACTCGTTTTTTGGTCATGGTCTGCAGGCTGTGCGCTACAGAGTCGTCTTCATTGATAGTCACAAGCGAGCTGGTCATGATGGAGCGCACGTCAATTTTGTGAGAGGACTTCCCTTTGAGGATGACATTACGGGTGTAATCACGCTCGGAAATGATGCCTATGAGGGCGCCCCCCTCTATGACAGGCAATGCGCCCACGTTACATTCCGACATTTTTTCAATGGCATTGAAGACGGTGGCGTCTGGACTGATGGTGTGGAGTTTGGAGCTCTTATTTGACAGAACAGATGTGATGGGATCGGATACTTCCATGATATTTGATAGGTTGGTTGATTTGGGTGGAGATATTGCCCACGGGGAGCAGCTTGCTTTATTCGAATTGGTTAAACCAATGATCTGCGACCTATCTCTCATTTATAAGGATCATCAAAGATATAGAGGCGTACAAATGTTTATAATATATCATGATGCCATCATGACCATAGTACGACAAGAAAAAAGGAGCCGGGTAGGTTAATATAGATTGTATTTAAAGTTTTCTTTATCAATTAGTTATTACTGGTGATCTGTTCTCCACCCTGCTTCCGGAATGATGTCTCGCACGTGGTCACAGGCCCCTCATACTGGGGCTGCTAAGGAAGTATGAGGGGGGTATTGATTTGGGCTTCCGGTTTGCCTCAATCAGCATTAAAACGAGACCATGGGTCCGTTATTAGCTCTTCTGACGATCGTATTTGTCTCATTACTCATTGTTCGTGTCGGTACCAATGCCCTTGTACTCACAGGTATGTCACTCTCTGCGGCCAGGTTTCAGGCTGCCTCCGCATTTTTTGGTGTCGGCTTTACGACTGCGGAGGCGGAAATGGTCGTTGGTCACAGAGTGAGGCGCCGTATTATTCTGCACTTGATTATCGCTGGCAACATTGGCCTGACCTCGGCTTTGGCGACTTTGATTGTCACTTTTGTGGGCAAAAGCGACCAGGGGGCATCAGGGCTTTTCTCCGTTATTGGCATTGTTCTGCTCACCATCCTTGTGCTGTATGTGCTGGCGAGCACCAGCTACATTCGCAGGCCCATGGATGCTTTGATGCGTTATTCTCTGGAGCGAGCGGGGGTTGCCAAAGCCTTGGACTATGAGTTGTTACTCAATGTGGAGCATGGATATTGTGTTTCGGACTTCAAGATTGGGGCAAAACACCCGTTTGAGGGAAAAGCTCTTTATGAATCCAGACCCAACGATCAGGGAATTGTGGTTCTGGGAATTACAAAGCCCAATGGCACTTTTCTCGGAACACCCGGTAAAGATGTTGTCCTTGAAGCCGGTGACACCCTTATGGTCTATGGTAGTGAAGAAGCAGTGGACAAAATGGCTCATTCAGAGCAGTAAAGGGGCCGCGTCCAACTGAAACGCACGATAATCATGGCTGGTAGAAAAAAAGGCGACAAGCCGCCCACACTCAAGGACGATCTGGTCACACTGACCAAGGTTAATTTGAACATTTTTGTGGTGGGCACGACCTTGTTTGGCTACCTGCTCGCTGCCAAATATTTCCACGGTTCATGGTTTTTTGACGGTTGGTTATTGTTTCACACCCTTCTGGGTACGGCTTGCACGGCCTTTGGATCGGCTGCATTCAACCAACTCATGGAGATTGAGGAGGATGCGAGGATGAAGCGAACCGCTGACCGGCCTCTTCCCGCGAGACGCATGATACCGGTAAATGCGTTTGGCATAGGCTGGGCGCTGTCGGCATTTGGTATCATTCATCTGGCGCTCAAGGTCAACCCGGCTGCCGCCTATCTTGCGGCTATTGCACTCGGAGTTTACGTTTTCCTTTACACGCCTTTGAAGCGGCGCAGCTCCACGAACACACTCCTGGGTGGGGTTCCAGGCGCCATTCCACCGATGATCGGCTGGGCCGCCGTTGCCCAGGCAGGTGATGCCGGTGGTAGTTGGGCTGACGGGCAAAGTTGGTATTTGTTTGCCTTGTTGTTTTTGTGGCAGATGCCCCATTTTGTGGCAATCAGTTGGTTGGTGAGAGAGCAGTATGAGGAAGCAGGTTATGTCATGTGGACCAATGGTGATGTCTCAGGTAAAAAGTCTGCGTTCATCGCTGGAGCCTTCACCGTTTTGCTGACCCTCTTGGCTCCCCTGGGATGGTGGCTAGGCTATACCGGCGTGAGCTGGTTGGTGGGTGGAAGTCTGGTGGGCATGTGGATGCTCAGGCTGTGCCGCTTATTCTCTGTCTCCGGGGATCGAAAAACGGCGCAAAGGCTTTTTCTCTATACGCTGCTCTATTTGCCGATGGCACTCGGATTACTTGCCATTGGCTGGAAGCAAGGCTAGGGTGCGTCGCAAGCAATCTGATTCGCCCGACGTTTTGCCATGAACATGGAACCCGCTGAAAGAAACCCCGCCCAGTTGCGCAGCACAGCGTTCAAGCTCGTGGGCATCATGATTGTGGGTGCCGCGGTGGTTTTGACGGCTTATGCCATCAAATCAAAACAGAAGGCCGAGGCCAACAAAGGCAGGCCTCCAATCACCGCCAAGATCAGCCGCAACTTCGCTGCCAAGAATCAGGCGGGAAAACTGGTTGCCACCTATGATCTTGAGGGCAAGGTCTGGTTTGCCGTGCCTGTGTGCGTGGGCCAGCTCGAGGAAAACCGGTATGCCCTGGCCATGATGCGAGAAATTGCTGATCATTACTCCGATAATGATGATTTACGTTTTGTTGCGATCTCCGTTGAGGGTGCCGATCTGGAAGTGGGGCCTGCGCAACTCAAGAGTGCCATGGAGCAACTCGGTATTGAGGATGAGCGGTGGTGGTTTTTGACAACCGGGGAGACAGGTAAACAGAGGGGTTATCTCAAGGACCAGTTGCGGCTGGGTATTGTATCCGAGCGGGCAGCCGGAGATCCTGCCGGGAAGTGGAAATTCCCCTCGCAAATCGCCTTGATTGACAGGGGGATGCACATCAGGCAGCGCTATGATTTTCGCGAGGCGGAAGAGTTCCAACATGCAGCGCAAAAAAAACTCAGGGAGGAGCCGCAGCTCAGAAATTCAGAACGATTCCAGGCAGCGCTCAATGCTGTAGAGGAACTTAAGAAAACCCTCTACGCCAACACCGATTTCGTACTAAGTGAAACCAAAACAGGTAGCCAAGAATGAGTGATAAACAGAAAATCGCACTGATTTACATCAGTGTCGCGGTACTTTGCGTGTTGATCCTGCTGACGACATGGTTGATTCGCGGAAGCCATTTGCAAGAACCCGAGCCTGAGGTTCCACGGTATGTGCAGGAGGGCGTTTCAACGCCTTTGCTCACTCTGGAAAAGGACCTCGTTCTCAGGCACCAGGATGGACGTGATGTGAAAATCTCGGACCTGAAGGGCAAGGTGTGGGGTTTTGCCCAGTTCTATGCCTCTTGTCCGATGTGTGCGAAACGCAATTCGCAGGGGCTCAAGGCACTCTACGAGAAGTTCAAGGATCATCCTGATTTTGTCATTGTCTGCATCACGGTCGATCCCGCCAATGACACAGTCGAGCAGATGAAATCTTATGCTGAAGCCCTCGGTGCAGAGAGTAAGAACTGGTGGTTTTTAACTGGAGATGCAGAGGATCTGAAAGAATACATGATTGAGGAAATGAAGTACCAGTCGATTGTAAAGCGTGAGGATCCGGATGAGATAGCGCGACTCGGTGCGTTCGAGCATGATATGGCCATTGCGATATTTGATCGTAACCTCTCGTTGATCAGAAGGCATGATCTCTACAATGCACGAAAAAAGGGTGATGTCTTCTATCGTGGTGAGGAAGGAAAGCTCCACTTCACGGTGAGCTCGCTACTCAATGAGCAATAGACCGATGACGACCGCTCAGGATCTCAACACCTACCTGAGTCGCGAGCCCAATGCCGCGCTGCTCAAAAAGCTCACCCGGGTATCGTGGATACTCAGCGTGTTCGTATTCGGGCTGGTTGTCCTGATGGGTAGATACAAACTCGACATCGGCATGGGCTTGCCCATGTTGCCCCCACTGCATGCCATTCTCAATACCCTTGTGGCTATCAGTCTGCTGGTAGCAGTTGCGGCCGTGAAAAAGAAAAACATTACCCTGCACCGGCGCGCCATTGGGTTTGCTGTGGGCTTCTCCGTGCTTTTCTTGCTGAGCTATGTGGCCTATCACGGTACTCAGGAGGAGGTTCGTCACGGTGGTGAGGGGATGGAAAGGGCTGTTTATTTGTTGATTTTGGCCAGCCACATCATCCTTGCTGCGGTGAGCCTGCCGTTCATCCTGATCACGCTCTCACTCGCCTACACCAACCACTTTGAACGTCACCGCCGGATGGCACGCTGGGTTTTCCCCCTCTGGCTGTATGTTGCCGTAACAGGGCCAGTGTGTTACCTGATGCTCAAGCCTTATTACTGATAAACCACACACTTGCCCGCGGGCGCGTGCCGCGTTTCATGATGTCCCCGGGTATTCGTTACGATCATATGACCATGGTTTACAATGTTTCGCGCCTCCCCGTGCTTCTCGGCATGGTTCTTGGTTGCCTTGTTTTTACCGAGGTGAATGCAGGCAATTCTCCCCTGGTGCCAGACAAAAAAGTCACCTACAAACTGGACCCGAAATTTCCGGATCAGCCACTGACTCTGGATATTTTTTATCCTGATGATTTCAAACAGGGGCAGAAGCGGCCGGCGATCGTGTTCTTTTTTGGTGGTGGTTGGGTCGGAGGTAAGCCCAGCCAGTTCTATGCCCAGGCCGCTTATATGGCATCACGTGGCATGGTCGCGATCAGTGCCAGCTACCGCACGAAGAAGAGCCATAAGGTGGAGCCCTCGGGCTGTGTCGAGGATGGCAAATCCGCTATTCGCTATATTCGAAAGCATGCCGCCGAGCTCGGAATTGATCCCGATCAACTTGCAGTAGGAGGAGGATCCGCCGGCGGGCATGTAGCCGCGGCGACGGCCACCGCCGTGGGGTTTGATCATCCAGATGACGATGTGACAATTTCTACCGTGGGTAATGCCCTGGTTCTTTTCAATCCGGTCTATGACAATGGTCCAGGGGCATACGGGCACGACCGGGTCAAAGAATACTGGCGACAGATTTCACCTATGCACAACCTCGGTAAAAAAGTACCTCCGACCATCGTATTTCTTGGGGCAGAGGATTCGCTCATTCCAGTGACCACGGCCATGAAGTATCAGCGCCTCATGGAGGAGCAGGGCAACCGCTGCGAGACCTTCATCTATGAGGGGCAAAAACACGGCTTTTTCAATCTCTGGACGCTCTCCGCAAACAGCGAGTATTTCGTTAAAACCATGATTGAAACGGACCGGTTTCTGGCTTCTCTGGACTTTCTCAGTGGCAAACCCTCGGTTGAAGCATGGCTAGACAAGGCCGCTGAGTAGTTTTCTGTGGCTGCAGAAAAAAACCCACCCTACAAGATGCAGGATGGGTTTTTGAAAAATCGATTGGAGCTGCTTCTTACGCTCCAACATTGAAGCGGGCGTAGCGAACAATACTGATATTGTCGCCAAGCTCCTTGCCCTGGGCAGCGATGTGCTGCTTGACGCTGACCTTGTCGTCCTTGACGAAGGCCTGATCAACCAGACAAGACTCGGCGAAGTATTTGTTGATCTTGCCGATGAGAATCTTGTCGATGATGTCAGCAGGTTTGCCTTCAGCCTCGAGCTGCTTACGATTGATTTCGTTCTCTTCCTCAATAGTGGAGGCATCAATGTCGTCGCGGGTCAATCCAGCAGGATTGAGGGCAGCGATGTGCAGGCAGATGTCGCGGGAAAGCTCTTTGAAGATTGCGCTGTCTTTGGTTTCAGGTTTCTCAGCACTCAGCTCAAGCAGAACACCAACTTTGCCACCCATGTGGATGTAGCTGGAGACTGCGCCATTTCCCTCGGCGTTGTATCGTGTAATGCGCTTCACCTTGATGACTTCACCAAGTTCGGAAAACTTGGCGCCGAGAGCGTCCTGAATGGTGCCATCACCGTAGGGAAGAGAGACGGCTGCCTCAGCATCAATTGCGTCAGATTCAGCAATGGTCTTGGTGATGTCAGAGACAAAGGCACCAAAGCCCTCGTTTTTGGCGACAAAGTCGGTCTCGCAGTTGACCTCTGCGAGCAGGCCGCTGTCACCGCTTTCGGAGACATGGGCGGCGATCAGGCCTTCAGAGGTCTCGCGGTCTGAGCGACCGGCGGACTTCACGATGCCCTTTTCACGGAGGAGTTTGACGGCAGCGTCCATGTCACCGTCGGTTTCGGTGAGGGCTTTTTTACAAGCCATCATGCCGGCGTTGGTGATCTTGCGGAGCTCTTGAACAGCAGATGCGGTAATTGCCATGATTGGAATGGTAGTGTTTAATTATTGGGAAAAAGGATCAGTCCTTGGCGACGACGATGGAGTCGACCAGATTCTGGAGAAGCAGACGGATGGAGCGGGTGGCATCATCGTTACCGGGGATAGGATAGTCCACTGCGGTGGGATCTGCGTTGGTGTCAACAATTGCGATGACCGGGATATTGAGACGGCGCGCCTCGGCAACAGCGATGGTCTCCCGTGCTGAGTCAACGATGACCATGGCAGCGGGGAGCTTGTCCATGTCACGGATACCTCGGAGGTTACGCAACAGCTTTTCACGCTCACGCCCAAGAGCAGAGAGCTCTTTCTTGGACATCTTCTTGAAATCAGGGGACTTCTCAATGTCTTCGAGGTATTTCAGACGCTCCACAGAGCGACGAATGGTGGCAAGGTTGGTGAGGGTTCCGCCTAACCAGCGATGGTTCACATAATACTGACCAATGGCTTCTGCAGCTTCAGCCACAGCGTCCTGAGCCTGACGTTTGCAGCCCACAAAGAGAATTTTCTGTCCCTTGGAGGCAAGTTCTCCGAGGAAGTCAGAAGCCTTGTCGAGGCATTTGACCGTCTCTTCGAGGTTGATAATGTAAATGCCGCCCTTGTCCTTCATCAGGTAGGGCTTCATCTTTGGATTCCATTTGCGAGTCTGGTGTCCGTAGTGGACTCCAGCTTCGACCATTTCGTTAATCAGTTCATTGACCATTGTATTATTGGGTGTCCATCCTTGATTCAGGATGGCTCTGGTGGGTTGGGAAATCCGCCGCAATTTTAAGATAAGTCCTTCAATTTCCCATAGTTGAGAGAGCGGCGCAACGAAGGTAGGCGGGTTCGTAGGGGATGTGTCCTGTTTTGACAAGGTAATTTTGAGCTTCCCGGGCAAAAAATCAGAAAGACTGCGGCAGGGGGGATTACCAATGTGTAGTGCTTAAATTGATGAATCATCTGCCGAAATAGAGCACGGCACAAGGATACCATCTTTCATGCCGTGAATTTTCTTTTTATCGGCAGGGACAATGGTGGCGAGGCACCCTCCGAAGCTTGTTTTGTGCTCTGCATCGGTAAAAAAGTAGGGGCACAGGCGTACACGGCCACGCATCATGCGCCGCTCGCCGCTTTCGGGGTCAAAATAGGGGTGCTCAATGATTTTGCCGGGCTGGTAATCCTGCATCATCCTTGGTTGCCTACCAAAGGCGCTGGTCGCTTCCTGGATCTTCTCCTGCCATTCACTACCGGGCAGGTCATGGCCAATCGAGACACCACGAGAGCCCCAGGCAAGCTCGGAAAATCCACTGACCTTCAATACCAGACGGCGTTCTTTCTGGCTGAAACAGGCAACCTGGTCCCATGAGTGGACTCCGAGCCCAGGCAAGGCACCCTGAGGGGGCAGTGGGGTTGGGTCGACCACCCAGCCGAAGGGAACCAGCTCCCGCAGCCGGCGCAGGTGGTTGCCACGCAGTTCTCTCTCCCAGATAGCCTGCATGGAGGGTGACCAGAGGAGTGCGAGCCAGAGTTTTTCTTCCAAGTGAGGCTTGCAGGGTGCAGTGAGTTCCCGGGAAGCGGCGAGACGCTTGGCAGCAGGTATGTTCTGCCAATCGAACCATTCAAAGAAGCGATAGGCCGGGGCATCGGCACCGTCGTCATCCTCAGCCCGCTGAGTCACAATACCGCTGCATTGTTCAGCGAGCCATTCCATTTCAGGGCGGTAATCCGCTGACTCGTCACTTAGGAGGATGCGTCCGCCCTCTTCAGGAAACAGGTTTTGAAAACCATCACGAATGCCATTGGCTGTGCCAAGGATATCAAAGCCATGATCTGTGTAGAATTGGGACAGCCATGAGGTAATACCCATGCCTCCCGGCACGGAGTCGAGCTCGGTAAGAGCGAAGCTTGTCTCTGTCTCGTTACCGGTGGCAATGAGGTCGGGACGGATGACCCGAGGCATGACATCACGAATGGCCACATGCCGCTGGGCATCAACCATCCATTGTGGTTTGCCCGCATCGAGTAACTCGTGAATCCATGAGGGCAACTTGCCTGTGGCGCTGCGCTGGTAAATGGAGTCAGATGCACGCTGAAATTGTGCAAGCGGATGACCAAGCTGGGTGAGTGTTCTGGCCGTTTTTTTTGCCAATGGAAGAGGTTCGGGCGAAAAAAGCCAGCCCCCGTCGTGCCTGAGTTTAGATTCAGGAAGGGAGGAGAGAATAGTCTCGAGTTTCACGTGAAGAATCTATTTCTGCACCTCCACTAGCTAATGGCTAGAAAGTTGCCCAGCATCCTCATGCCGTCATCGGTGAGGATAGACTCAGGGTGGAACTGCACACCATGAATAGGATAGTCTCTGTGCATCAGGCCCATGATGGTGCCGCTCTTGGTCTCGGCCGTGATTTCCAGGCAATCTGGTAGCGTGTCACGTTTGACGACAAGTGAATGATAACGTGTCGCTGTCAGTGGGCTTTGAAGCCCCTCGAAAACACTCTTGCCAGTGTGAAACACCTGTGACGTCTTGCCGTGCATCAGGCGTTCAGCCCGCACAACCTCGCCTCCAAAAACCTGGCCGATGGACTGGTGTCCAAGGCAAACACCAAGGATGGGAATGTCTTTTCCAAATTCCCGGATGACATCACAACTAACACCCGCCTCGTTGGGAGTGCATGGACCTGGCGAGATGCAGATGCGCTCGGGTGCAAGGTCGCGTATCTCATCAATACTCATGGCATCATTGCGGACTACCTTCATCTCGGAGCCAAGCTCGCCAAAATACTGAACGAGGTTGTAGGTGAAGGAGTCGTAGTTATCGATGACGAGAAGCATGGAGAATTTGGAATTTGGAATGAGTAATTACTCCGCTTGGGAGATAGTCTTTGCCAAACCGACGGCGCGGATCATGGCCATGGATTTGTTGACGGTTTCCTGGTATTCGTAGGTCGGGTCGCTATCGGCGACAACACCGGCTCCGGCCTGCACATAGGCTTTCCCGTTTTTGAGCAAACAGGTGCGGAGGGTGATGCAGGAGTCGTGGTTGCCGTCCCAGCCAAAATAGCCAACAGCACCCGAGTAAGTGCAGCGTTTACTCTTTTCGAGCTCGTTGATGATCTGCATGGCACGGATCTTTGGGGCCCCGCTGACAGTTCCCGCGGGGAATGTGGCGCGTAGCACATCATAAGATGAGTGATTGTCATCCAGCTCGCCGTGGACATTGGAAACAATGTGCATCACATGGCTGTAGCGCTCCACGATCATGAAATCATCAACCGTGACACTGCCGTGTTTGGAAATGCGACCAACGTCATTGCGGGCGAGATCCACGAGCATGAGGTGCTCGGCACATTCCTTCTCATCCGCCAGAAGATCGGCAGCCAGAGCATCATCCTCCTCCGGCGTTTTGCCCCTCCAGCGCGTTCCGGCGATTGGTCGAATGTCGATCCTGCCGTCAATGGCGCGGACATGAACCTCTGGGGAGCTGCCAACCAAGGCGAAGTCCTCCAGCTGGAGAATGAACATGTAAGGAGAGGGGTTGATGTGGCGCAATGCACGATAGAGATCTACCGGGCTTCCTGAAAAATCTGTTTCAAAGCGCTGGCTTGGAACAATCTGGAAGGCATCTCCTGCGGCGATGTATTCCTTGGCCTTGAGAACCATTTGTTCGTATTCCTCTTGCGTGGTGTTGCTGTTGGCTTGTGGCGTCTGGTACGGAGCCAGTCCATTCAGGGGGGCAACGTGGAGTTCGGTGTTGAGTTGATTCACCAGGGACTGAATGCGTTGGCAGGCATCACGATAAGCTTCATCATGACTTTCATGTTCATCGATGAATGCATTGGCCACAACCAGCAGTCTTCGTAAGCGATGATCAAAAATCAACAGGGTGTCCGCGATAATAAACAAGGCATCAGGAAGCCCCAATTCATCTTTTGCCGCGGGTCCAATGCTGGGCTCGAATTGGCGCACAGCATCGTAAGCAAGATAACCTACAGCCCCCCCATAAAAAGGTGGGGCATCTCCATGAGGAACGGGCTTATACTGCCCCATGATTTTCTCCAGTTCAGCAAGCACGTCTTCCGAGGCCGTCCAGGTTTGCTGACTACCAGAGCCGGTATTGTCGCGACATGTAATCTCGAGGCCTTCCGCCTTGATGATCTTACGTGGATTATTGCCCAAGATAGAGTAGCGCCCACTTTCCCCTGAGCTTTCGGCACTCTCAAAAAGGAAAGCCTCACTATCACCCATTATTTTTACATAGGCAGAAAGCGGTGTTTCAAAATCAGCCGCCAGCTGGGCGTAGACTGGTACGACGTTTCCTTTTTCTGCGAGATCGCAGAAATCATCTAATGATGGGCTGACCGGTGTTCTACTCAATGCCGCTGAGCATGCCGACAAATTGCTGTCAGGCAATTC
Organism: Akkermansiaceae bacterium; assembly: GCA_049632765.1. GTDB lineage: Bacteria > Verrucomicrobiota > Verrucomicrobiia > Verrucomicrobiales > Akkermansiaceae > Oceaniferula. The sequence continues at coordinate 14,203 of JBNACB010000005.1, forward strand.
GAAAAGAGTGAAAAGACATCATGATTACAATGCCAGACAGACGTCGGTGAATACGCTTACATCTGGGTGGTGTCTCTCGCCATGTGATTCAATATACTTGGCATCATCTGGATATCTACATACTTTGAGCCCGTGAAACATCGACTGAAAATTCTGTTAGCCGCTTTTTTGCTGGTCACTCTTGGTGCCGGTGGGCTCTTTGTTGCCTACAAAGGATATAGGAAATATCAGGCACGGAAGCATCAGGAATTCAAATATGAGGGTGCGCTTGGAAGGGCCCCTGATGGCTTCAAGTTGGAGATGTTCAAGGCTTTTGTGCTCTCAGATGAAATCCTCGATGATTTGATCGCAGAGAAGAATCTCGTTGATGTTTGGGGATGCGCGGATGCCGAGGCTGCGAAGAGGCAAATCAGGGCAAAGTTTAGCGTTAAGATGGAGGATTCTGTCGTGAGAGTAAGCTATCAGGATAAAAACAAGCAAGTGGCTCACGACATTCTCCAGACTATTGTCCAGAGTTACCGTCAGAAAATAGACGAGGCTGGCAGGCTCCATAAGGGAGCTCCGGATGATGCCTAAGCTCAGTTTGTGGATAGGCGCTACCCTCTAAGAGATGGTTTTGAGCATGTCTTCAGCCTCGTAACGCACCTTGGGTAACTCGGCATATTTGTCGCCACTGGATCGATATCCCATCGCGCAGGCTACTGTCGTGGTAAAACCAGATTGTCCCAACTCTAGAATGCGGTCGTATTCAGCAGGGATGATTCCCTCCATCGGGCAGGCGTCAATACCCAGTACTGCTGCGCTGGTCATGAGTTGACCGAGAGCGATGTAAACCTGGTTTTTGGCCCACGCGATTTTTTGGCTGCGATCCATGGTGCTGAAAAAACCACCCATCATGCCGGCATAACCATCGAGGCTTTCACGGCTCACATCCCTTTCACTCGCAAGCCTGTCGAGCCACTTGTCCAGGTCTTCCTGATCCAATGCATCGCGGGCACAAAGGACCACAAGATGTGAGCAGTCCGTCACCTGATGCTGATGCCATGAGTGTTCGAGTAATTGGAGTTTGGTTTTCTGGCAGGTGATGGTGATAAACTGCCATGGTTGTAGGCCGAAAGATGATGGAGTCAGCACCATACTCTTCTCCAGAGCAACCCAAGTGTCTGGGGAGATTTTTCTTCCAGTGTCAAATTCCTTGGTCGCATAGCGCCACTCTAGGCTGGTGATTAGTTCTTCGGGTGTCATTTTATTTTTTGGAATAGGGCATTGTTCAACCTGGCTGCCGGGAACAGATGTAGATATTGCCTTACTCATTGTCAACGGAGAGAGGCAGGCGAAAGGAGGGGAAATCCTTGAGCGTGAAATTGAGCATAATGCCAAACTCTTCAGGCGCATCACGGTTGTCGCGAATATGGAGCCCCACAGAGGCAATCCAGCTCTCAAAATCGCGGTAGATATTGTATTGCTGAACCTCGAGCGTGTTGTCGTCAAGTTCCCAACGCTGATAGGAACCAAGCCCCCAAGTGTCGCTTATTCTCGCATAGGCCCGGAGGTCTATGCGGTTGGAGTCAATGAGAATGGGGTGATTGTCGAGCTGACGATAACCGAAGCTTAGCTCGATGACATCATTGGGCATGAAAGTGATGTTGCTGGCCCATTCACGGAATTCCGAGCCGCCCGCGGCAATGGGAAACTGGGTCTCAACATTGAGCCTCATCCATGGTAGGGGCTGCCAGATGATATCGTTGTAGAGGTTGGATGTATCACGGTCGAATTCCGGATCGTTCATGAAGAAGTCCATGTAGGTATCGACGGCAAGCCACTCATGTGACCCCCCATCGCGCTTGGTCAGAAGACGGTTGCGTGCTCCAAGCCGAAGGATGGACCAGTCCATGAGGCTGTCCGTGGCAGTGAATTGGCCCACTTCCAGAGGTCTGGGTCTGGTTGAAGGCGTCAGTGTTTCAATGCCCCTGAAAGAGCTATCGAGTGAGTCGGTTGATAATTGGGAAAAATTGGCATAGGTCTGAAGCACGTGGAGAATGCTGTCGAGCCCCCAGGTTTTGCTCACGGCTCGCGGGTATACCTTGGAAAATTTGACTGAGGTGTCTACACCCGCGGACATGTGAGTGCGGCCAAATGAGTTCGCACCATTATCTATATCAGTGTATCTGGTGTATCCGATTCCGGCCCTGGGTGTGATGGCAACTTTGCCACCTGGGTTGAGTGGCAAACTAAACTCGTGCCATGTGTGTAGCCGGGTATATCCACGATCAGCGAGGAGTTCGTTGATTTCAGCAAGCCGTGTTGCATCTACGCCCGGAGATGCCGCCTCTGCCTCGAGGTTGTCAATTTGGTAATCAGCCAAGCGCTCATCATAAATGCCAAGGCTGGTGTTGCCCTCATGTAGAACGGGAGATCCAAAGAAAGGACCTTTCACCTGATCAAAAAAGAGCTCCGGCAAGCGCGTATCCTGTTGGTAAAAATCATTCAAGCGCATCCGTGTGTAGAGACCTGAAAGAGACTTGGGGTTACGATGAAAAATCCCCGCGATATTGTCCGGGCTTGGATTGATTTTGAAGGTTTCCTGTTCAAAATCTTCCAGAAAGAAGCGATCACTCAGGGCTGTGATGTCAAAATTCAAGTAGGTCTGGTTTTGATTCTTTTCCTGAAGCTCAATGCGGTGCTTGAGTTCGAGTTTCCAGCGACTCGCATCAAGTGACTCCCGGTTTTCTGCAGTTCGCCTGATCGTCGGATCCATGTCCTCCAGAAAAAAGAGCTTGAGACCACTGAGATTCTCCTCGTTACCGACACGCGTGTCGAGGAGGTCAAGTCCCATGCCAACACCGCGCTTGCTCATGAGGTTGGCATGCCACTGAGACCGTAGCCATGCTCCCTCGCGTTCACCCGTGAGTTCGTCCACTTCACCGCCAAGCATGACCCCATAGCGATTAAGTAAATAAAACCCCCAGTTTGATCGTGCGCCGGGGATAAATAGATAGCCGAGGTTCGCGTCAAGTGGCTGGGACAGATAGGGGAGCCACAGAACGGGAATATCGCCTGCATACAAACGAAGGTTATTAAAGATCACGCGATCGCCGGGATAGATGGATGTCTTGTCCGCACGGATCCAGTAGTTTGGATCCGAGACATCGTGAGTGGTAATGCCTGCATTCTCGCCAATGAATACTTTCTTTCCCTTGTGGTTTACCATCCGGAAGCGATTGGATTGCATCAGGATATAGTCATGACCGCTTGCAAGTCCCTCGGTATTGAGTTGACCAGTGCCATAATTATAAGTGGCGGCATTCCCATGATGAATCGAGGATCCCTGGTAAATGGTGACATTGTCACTGAGTGTGATGGTGGTGTCCCGCGCGTTGAGCCGGACTTTTTCGGCAAAAAGTTGGATACCTGGAATGATTTTTCCGTTCTGAAGAGTCGTGGATTTCTGGCGCACGGAGACATGCCCTCTCAGGAAAGCAGTTTCATCATCACTATGATAAGTCACGCTGCCTGCTTTCAGACTGATACCGTTGTCAGCTCTGACTACAACATCTCCTCCGTAAACGATACTCTGCTTCTGAGCATCGTACGTGATTTTGCCATTGTTTGATATGCTGAGATGCTCCGGCATCTCCGGCATGTTGGCAAAATTTGCCCCCAGTAGGTCATCCTCGCTTGCTAAGTTTGTGCTCTGCTCGCTGTTCTGACCTGTAACAGGCAGAACCGGTAAGATCAGGCAAAATGCATGGAGAATACAGTAACCGATATGCCTCATTGATTGAATACTGACTGAGACTGCGGTTACGAGTAAAGAGCAAAGCCCAGACAATTTAAATCCATGAATTCATCTTGCAGTGAGCTGAATTTACGGCTGTCTCTGGGCAATCTCAGGCGATGTTTTAAGGCGCATTTTGCTAGCGCTGAACAAAAAACTGATCCTGTCTGTTGATGCTGCTCTGCTCTTCCTGCGGGCGTGAGGCGTTGGCCAGCCTATTGGCGGCGAGCTGCTTTGCAAAATGAACAAGCCACGCTTTTGCAGCAGGCTTGAGAAGTGAAAGCAGCCAGGTAAGAAGTACTTGTTTGTTGGTTTTTGGCGTGGAAGCTTTCTTGGCCTTTTTGGGGCGTTTGATGAGCAGCGTTGCAATGAGACTTGTCAGGACAGACCCTGCAAACATCGTCTTGGGCCTGCGTGTGAAGACGCCGCGAACCAGCCTGCCCGGCCTGAGCTTTTCTTGAATCGCTTTCTTGCTGTGCGTGATGGAAAGCCTGGAGGAGGCAAGCTGGGCCACTAATTCACGCTTGCGTTCGCTTGCTTGGCCTATTTGTCCTTTTTGAGCCATATCTTATCGTTTTCAATCTCTTTGCGTGAGAGCTCGAACAAGGGTGTTGCAGGTGGGCGTCTCAACTTAAGGAAACATACAAGAGCCACGATTCCGTGTATCATGGCCAGCGCGAGCACTATTGCAGCCCACCCTGGAAGCCAGTCGGCTTTGTCACTCAACCATTGGTCTGCAATGGGCGCCAATATGCCGGTCACACCACTCAGCAGCAAACTCCAGACAAAGAAGGCTGAGATTGCCAGCGCCACGCCATAAGCGACTTTTTTGCTGGCATGAGAGGCGGCTTCCTTGGCCTCGATCGATGCGAGCTCAACACGTGCGGTGAGAAACTGAGCCAGCGCACTTGTCATGTGTTCTGGATGTTCGGCCTGATTGTGTTCAAAATCTTCTGGTGAGTAATCAGGATCCATGGGTCAATTCTTGAGAGGATGGGGGAACTAGATCCAGCATTGGCGATTCATGAACCATTGCGTGCCGCGAACCCTTTAGCCTTATTTGAACATTTGGCAATGGTAACCTCGCTCCAATCCTACGAGCTCCTGTGGAAACATGTGCACGTTCACACCCCCATTGTTGGGGCAGCAATGCCACAACAAGACCAGATGTGTGTGGTGCCGATGTTATCGGCGGATGACCAAGCCAATGACAATGCCAATACCCAAGGCTGTGAGGACTGATTTAGTGGGGTGTTCACGCACATATGCCTCGGCATCCGCATGAGCTGCACGCGCCTTTGCGCGTCCCTGTTCTACCTGTTCACTCGCTGCTTGTTTGAATTGTTGGGCCTTTGCTCCGGCAGTTTCTTTCAAGTCACTGGCTTTGGCTCCTGCGAATTCACGGAACTGCTGCGCTTTCTCCGTGGCAGCTTGTTTGAATTGTTGTGCCTTGGCACTTGCGTCTTGGGCAATTTGCTTGGTCTTGTTTGGTGGATCAGCAACAGCTGCACGCAAGTCGCCAGCTGCCAACTTGGATTTGTTTGGGTCGCCGATGGGGCCGTCAGCCATGAAGTTTGTATCTGTGAATGTCTCTTCCATTTTTTTGTAGTGGGTTGTTCTTTATCTGGTTTTGGAGGGTGATGGTTGAAGGGTGGTGATTTGGTAGGCCACAGAGTGGTGGGTTTTTCCCACTTATCGTGTGACGCGGTTGAGGATGGTGAATTTTTGTCTTTTTGAACCTGTCGTGACCAGTGGTGTTTTGCACAACCGGAACGGTAGATTTGCAGTTCAAAAATTGACCTCAAAGCAAAAATGGCACTTTTCTCTGGTGAACGCAAGATGTCCTGTGAGGAAATTTTCAACATCGCGTCACGAGGCTAGAATGGACCCTGATTTTTGATTAAAGATAGGGGTTTGTGGCTTTTTCCATAGCAATGGTCGTATCGGGACCATGGCCAGGAAAGACTCTTGCAGAAGGGTCAAGACTAAGCATTTTTTCCTGGATACCATGAATCAGGAGGTCCATGTCTCCGCCCGGGAGATCAGCACGGCCAATTCCGCCTGCGAAGAGGGTATCACCTCCAAAAACAAGATTATTGTGGATGAACACGAGGCTGTCCGTTGAGTGCCCGGGCACGTGTTTTAGAGTGAAGCTTAGTCCACCAGCATCAAGAGTTGAGCAGCCTTCCAAAATATGGTCTACCTGATAGGTTTCAATATCGATCAGTATGCCCGATTGCTGCAACAGTTTCTCCAGAGTCAGATCCTGAGAATATGCGGAGTATGCGTAGAGCTCTGCACCCATGGCTACCAGTGCTGCTGCATCTTCCACATGATCATAGTGTTGGTGGGTCAGTAAGAGGCATTGGGGTTGCTCTCCGAGCTCCTGCAGCCATTGGCTTATGCCCAATGGCGCATCAATGAGTATACATGGACCTCCATCTTTGCTGGATCCAAGCAGATAGCCGTTGGTTTGGGCCATTCCTCCCGTGTAACTCCTTAGTGGTAGATCGTTGTTGGTCATGTGCCGTAGCATGAGCCTATGATGCTGCATGCACCACCCCTAATTGTTCTCTTTGTGTCTCTTGTAATTGGAATTTACCCCACTCAAACGAACATGTTCTGACAAACAGTGCTCTATTGAACAGTTTTTTATTGACTGCAGGGAACTGAAAGTGCAAGCTGCGGAAAATCAAAAACAACTATTGTCATGAGCACCGCAACCACTACAACTACAAGTAAGTCAGAAGCTGTAAAATCCACCGCCGCAAAGGCAAAGGCGTCAGCCGCTTCCCAGACATCATCAGCCCAAGCACTAAAAACCAAAAAATCCATGGCAACCACGAGCGCTAATCAATCAGACGATAAAGTCACTGCAGCCCGCAAAAAGAACCTCGATCTTGCAATTTCACAGATTCAGAAAGACTTTGGAGAAACCGCTATCATGCGATTGGGAGATGGGCACCGTGTTGACGTAGATGTCATTCCCACGGGTAACTTGCTCATTGATCGTGCTCTTGGAGTAGGGGGCTTTCCCCGCGGGCGCATTGTCGAGGTTTATGGGCCTGAATCCTCAGGTAAAACGACTCTCACCCTCACGGCTATTGCCCAGGCCCAGAAGCGTGGAGGTCTCGCGGCCTTCATCGATGTGGAACATGCTCTTGACCCTGCCTACGCTGCCAAACTGGGTGTAAACATCGACGACCTGCTTGTTTCACAGCCGAGCTCGGGTGAGGAGGCATTGCAAATTTGTGAAACGCTGGTTCGTTCCAATGCTATCGATGTCGTTGTTCTGGATTCAGTAGCCGCGCTTGTGACCAAGCAAGAGCTGGCTGGGGAAATTGGTGACAGCACTGTGGGTACCCAAGCCCGCTTGATGAGTGCAGCAATGCGTAAACTCACCGGTCTGATCTCCAAGGCTCGCACGACATGTATCTTTACCAACCAGATTCGCGAGAAAATCGGCGTGATGTTTGGCAATCCTGAAACCACTCCCGGTGGACGTGCATTGAAGTTTTTCTCATCTGTTCGCATTGATATTCGCCGCATTGGACAGATCAAGGCAACAGACGGTTCTGTCCAAGGTAGCCGAACCAGAATCAAGGTGGTAAAAAATAAAGTAGCAGCTCCATTCACTGAGGCAGAGTTCGACATTATGTATAACGAGGGAATATCCTCCGTAGGCTCGCTGCTAGATCTTGCTCTCGAGTTTGATATCATTCAGAAGCGAGGCAGTTGGTTCAGCTATGCTGGTAATCAGCTAGCCCAAGGCCGTGATGCGGCAAAGGTCGCCCTCATGGATGACGAAAGCATTTACAATGACATTGAAGCAAAGGTTAAGGAGGCAATGTCCGAAAAAGCGGAATAATAAGGTTACATCTAACGTGCCAGCTAACAGCTCTCTGCCAGCTTTCTTGGAGTGCATCCAGATAAGGGTGTCTAGACTATTGCAATAGAGGCTTCCAAGTCAGCCCTTGATTGTTGAGGTCATTGCGTCGCCCCTAGGGTAGCGATGCATCTTTGAAGCTCTCTGGCGGGGAGGGGCAGTCGCTGCATATTGTTGCCACTTGGTGACGTTTGCGTGCGACAAGTTCGTAGAGTGAATCTTTGCAAGTAGATGGTGTGTAATAGAGAGGCCAAGCGAGAGATAGCCAGCTTTTGGTCAACTTGAGAGCGCGTAGTATTGCGTTTGCACCATGCCAGTAAATATAATGGCCGTTTTCAGTCCATTCGGCCAGTATGGCGTTGCCAGATGGATTCCCTTCGGTGTCCCTCAGAATACGCCATTCTGAGGGAAGGAACTCTGCTGTCTTACCTTGCAGTGTGCTGAAATGTATATGTCTGGTTCTGTCAAACCGATGTAAAAGATGAGCGGTGCGCCGACATAACAAACACTCACCGTCAAGAAACAGGATATGGATACCAGATGGTTTCACGAAGATGGTGGCCGTATTGTTCTATCTCGCAATCGTGTCCAGTCTGGAGCGGTATTGGTCTTCGATGTCTAGAGCTGCACGCACCCATCCAAAGCTATAGACGCGATCCAGCGTGAATTGCTTTCTCCGGTAAGTCTCCTGGTTCGATGACACTTGTATGGTCATCTGCACAGATTTTCCCACTGCGCTGGTTGGTATGGCTGAATCCAGCATCTTGCCTGTTGTGGTATTTCTCTGGCAATAAACATAGATGGTTTCCTCAAAGTCTGGGCTGTTTACTTCAAAAGACATCCACCTGTTGTGATCCCTGAAGGAAAAATTATAGTAGTCTGACCTTTTGACGAAGACACGTAATTCTGCTGATTTGATTTGTCCATCAAGCAGTTCCCTCACTGCCTCATTGTTGTATCGTGCATAACAATCCCAGTCGATTTTGAGACCTGCTGCGGTGGGCACGACACAAATGAGCCGCGAGCTGGAGTTGTTAAATTTCGCGACAAAGCGCGCCGCCATGATCCCGCCTAGATCCACGACGTCCATGAACGTAACCTCCGTAGCAGGTTCAGTGAGGGCGCTCTCAGTGTAATGGGCCATGTGCTTCCTGATTTTATCCGGCTGCCGGCACATCCTCAGCCGTATTTCAGGATTCATGCACTTGCCGAAATCCTCCGCTAGTTGACGTGCTTCCTTGTCATAAAGCTGCGCTGTCATCTTAGCCAGCAGGGCTTGCTCAGGGTTGGGATTCGGCTGTGCGGTGAGCTCTTCTGATTGAGGTGAAAGTTCACCGTTGGATGGTTCCTCTGGGGCGGTGTCAGAGTTCCCGGCTTCCACGGCTTGTTTATTGACCGAGTATTTATTCCATTCCCGGATACCGAGGAAAACCAATAAGCCCAGAAATACGGCCATCAAAGCGATAGCAGCCGTGACAAATTTTTGCTTGGCCTCCTGGCTCATGGGCTTGGGAGGTTCGAGCGGTTCATCATCCATGGGAGGCGCACTGAGGCTCAAAACAGATCCGGACTTTTTGTGGCTGCTACGTCTGGTTGGAGATTTCTTGGAAGCCGTGTCCGGCATGGAAGAACCGCCTGCACTGGATGAGGAATAAACAGGTTGGCTACAGTAGCCCAGCTCTTTGATTTTCTCGGCGCTTTCAGCGGGTGCCCTCATCAGCTCACGCAGTCCATCCAAAGCATCCTCATCACCCCGCAAGGCGTCGGAAAAACCACACCAGTATTGGCGTGGTTCGGAACCGTCATCGTGTTTGACCGCGCTCGCATCCATACGCACTGCAATTTCACGTTGCTTGTAAAGTGTATCCAGATAGGTCTGATAGATTTCTTTGCGGCATACATTGCCTCCTACCTTTTCATAAAGTTGAGGGCGATTTTTTTTGACCCAGCGAGCGAAAGCCTCGTTGATGGCCTCGGCAAATTTTTTAGGTACTCCCAAGCGCCTTGTGTAGCGCGTGATAAAGGGCTGTGTATCCTCCCCGTGCTGTATAAGGGAGTCATATTCGTCAGCGAGAGATTGGACATGGCTTGCGGTATAGATCTGACGAAGATGATGGAAAAGTCGTGCCATGCCGCTTCCCCGTGGCTCATTTTCCCGATCCCGAAAATATTCCAGATGATGATCTCGCGAAGGGCAACTGACCAGCATGCTCAAATTACCGGATTCAATATGGTAGGTCAGAATGTTGATGCCGCAAAATTTGGCCTGATGCCGCATGATCGACACCAAAGCGGCATGTTCCTCTGGATCCATCGACTCATAGGCGCGGCTTGTCTTGCTCTGTATCCAGAATGTTTTTTGCGCAAGCATCGGCGCAATCCCTATAGCAAAAACGAAAAAGTCATAGCAAAAACAAAGAAATGATAATGTGTGCCAGGGTCGGATGAGACGGCCTTTTTCATAGAGACAGAAAGTGGGGAAAGAAAGAAGAGGTCTCCGCACAAGTGGTCTCGCAGAGGTCTCACCTCGGGTGTTTTTTTGACAAAAAACTTCGCGAGGCACCTCAAAATGAAGCAATTAGTTATTACTCATAAATAAATAGTAAGGAAATATTAAACTTTTGCTTGCCAGATAAAAAGTTTTTAGAATAATAGCCCTCGTTATGAAATTCCTAGCCCTTTATTCCATGATCGTTTCTCTCGCTGTCACAGCTGCAGTGGGCCAGAACCAGAGTGATATTGACTTACTTCGAGCACGCGCCGACGTGCAGGAACTAAAAATCTCCCAACTCGAACAGGAGTTAAAGCTTTTGAAGGCTCAGTTCGCTCAAGTATCTGTTGCTGACGAGGCGGCTAAATTGGAGCCGGACACTGAGCCCGCTTCCACGAAGTCCACCTATTCAAATGCAAATGATGCGCGCACATATGTTGTCAAAGGTGGAGATGTATTGAGCCGTATTGCCAAGAAACACAATGTTTCAGTAGCGCAGATTCTTGAACTAAATGCCCTTGATGATGACCGCATTTATGTTGGTCAAAAGTTGCTCATTGGAAAACCTGCAGCAGCTAGTGCCAGCCGGAGTGAGGCGGTCGTATCGTCCACACCGGTTGGAGAGCACAAAGTCGAAAGTGGTGAGACTTTCTTTTCGATTGCCCGTGACCACGATGTGTCTGTAGCCAGTTTGCAAGCCGCGAACCCCGCAGTCGTTCCAACCAAGCTATCCGTGGGTCAGATCCTGAAGATCGATGGCAATGCAAAGGCGGCACCTTTGAGAAATAAAAGCGTCAGCAAAGCCCCTCAGAAATCAACAGTGGATATGGCCTCATCCAGCGCTAACAAGTCAGCGCCAAAAACCAATTCTCAGGCCAAGAGTTCAGCAACCAAGGCACCGCAGCGTGATCCCGAGCCTGCAATTCGTACGATCACCGTAGATCAGCAAATTACGTATGGGCAGTTTGCCTCGAAGCATGGTGCAAGCACAACCCAGCTTAATGAGCTCAACGGGCTGAGTCTCAGTAAGAATACTACTCTCGCGAAAGGCTCGGAGCTCTATGTGCCAAAATTTTAGTAACTATTTGTTAGCGACAGGAAAACGCGAACAATTCTCCTGAGGGAGAACATAACGACGAAAAAGGGCAGGGCGCCTGGTTGGATTTTATCCGCCAGGCGTCCTTTTTTTGAGGTATTCAGAAAAATAAACTTTTAAGTGATTTTACTTCATATAACTAAAGTTTTTTTGTAAAAAATGCTCTATTTGTTTGACAGCCGTCCCCGAAATCGTCTTTAATAACGAGTCAAAAATGAACTTGTTATAACCCTTGTTCTCTTGGTCAGTGCTCTGGTGACCTGTTGACACAACTTTAACTATAATTCCCATGACTGAAGATAATACCCCAAAGCCGACAAAGAAAACTTCAGCAGTTCCTCTGCGCAAGGAGACGGTACGTGTGACACTCAAAGCCACACCCAATGAGAGTGCAGCGGATAGCACCGACAATAGCGATGCCCCGCCTGCTCCTGCGCCAACCATTCCTCTGAGCAAGCCTGCTGATTCCGGTGCCCCTGTAGTGCCGCCCCCTGCGCCCACTGTCCAACTTTCCACCCCTGCGAGCAAGGCGCCCTCGGTCAAATTACAAACAGCATCCCAAGCTAAAAATCCAGTTGCAGCACCCACAGTCGCAGGATCCACTTTTGCGGGGGCTGAGCATCTTGTGCCACCGCCCAAGCCGGCAACTCTTAAAATTGCTTCGCCCGATTTCGAAGAGCAGGCCGCTGGTGATACCACAGAGCCTGCCGTGCCGACACCGGCACCCACAGTGGGCCTCTCCACGCCTACTACCACTCAACCGGCGGGTGAGTCCAGCCAGCCCATGCCCGTAGCCTCGGTTCAACTTCAACAAGGTCAGCCCGCAACGGTTCCAGTCGAGGGGCAAGGTCCTGAAATGCCAAACATTTCCGTTGCTTTGCCGGGAGAAGAGACAGAGCACAAAGAAGAGGGCGTTGCCACAGCGATGTCGGTAGTCGCACTGGTGGCTGCACTCATCGTGCTGGGTGTTCAGCTTGGCACTGCCAACATCTGGGTGAACGATACAACCCTCGACAATCCAGGGTGGGGCCGACTCTTTGAGTAAATCATTTTTTTCGGGTTATCCGTAACTACCAAGAACATCAAACTGACATGACCAAGGATCTGGTAATCCCCATTATTCTCTTTGTGATCGCTGCACTCATTGCCTATTTGGCATGGTCAACGGGCAATTTGTCCCTGCAGTAGGCCACAAGATGACATGCGCAGGCCCTACGGACCCAAAAGGTTCACGCTGGGTTTTTCTCTTCCCTGACTCATTAGCGGGCCAAGTAGACGGCGGCAAAGTCATTCGCCATCTGCCGGCTTGACGTATCTGCCTCGACGTTCATATTCCGTGCATGGCTAATGCATACAACGAAGCGAATTTTGAGGCCGAGGTTATCAACTCGGACAAGCCGGTTTTGGTCGACTTCTGGGCTGAATGGTGTGGACCTTGCAAAATGATTTCCCCACTCATCGATCAGCTTGCCGAGGCTGTGGCTGACACGGCTAAAGTTGGTAAAGTGGAGGTGGACACCAATCAAAGTCTGGCAGCCAAGTATGGGGTGCGCTCCATTCCCTGCCTGCTTTTTTTCAAAGATGGCGAGGTCAAAGACACCATTACGGGCGCCAATGTTACACTCGACCAGCTGAAATCCAAGCTAGAGGAGTTGGTTTAGACTTGGCTGTGCAGTCGAGACCCTGTCCATGGCACATAGGTATTCCGAAGTAATTAATCACATTGCCGCGCGCCTTCCTGTAAGGCCCGCGGCTTATTTGTGCTTGTTTGTTATCTGGGCTATCCTGCTGTGGTTTTTATCCGCAAGAAGTCCCGGCCCAAATGATGTCCTGCCCATTGCTCACCTCGACAAAGTGCTGCATTTTTTCTACTTCGCCTGTGGTGGTTTCACGCTGGCAGCGTATGGAGGTCTGCAATGGCCCGTTGCATCACGTGTGAAGCTCTTGATGCTGGTGACGGTGGTGAGCTGTGCGATTGGCCGGCTTGATGAGTATCATCAGGGTTTTATCCCGGGGCGCAGTGGCAATGATGGCGGAGACTGGCTGGCCGACACATTGGGTGGCTTTTTTGGGGCGTGGTTCGTCATCCGCTATATCTTGGCTGGAATGGCCAAGAAACAGCAGCACAGCAACCTTGATGGATGAAAAAGTCGCGCTAAACATCAATAATTACTGGAAAATTCAGCAAATTCCCTTGACTGAAGGCTGCCTGAGTGTATTTCTCCCCGCCCGCAGTGAGCGTTTTTGTATGGCGTTTGGGCGAGCTCTTGAGAGTAACCGCCCATCAAAAACCCCAAGCCCCACAGCGAGTCTAAATTTCAAACCAATCTAGAACAATGGCCAAAGTATGTAGCATCAGAGGTTCCCGCGTCCGTGTCGGTGGAAGAATTCACCGTTCCGGTCTTGCCAAGAAAAAGGGTGGAATCGGTCGTCACGTGACCAAGGTTGTGAAGCGTAGCGTTTCTCCCAACCTCCACACCAAGCGGATCTACATTCCTGAGCTTGGCCGTCACGTCAAAGTCAAGCTGAGTGCCAAGGCGATCAAGACCATCAATAAGAATGGTGCTTATGCCACCCTCAAGAAGGCGGGTTTGATTTGAATCAACCCAGCTTGTCTACAAATTGATTTTGCAGAAAGCGATGACCTTTGAGTCATCGCTTTTTTGTTGATTCACAGCTGCAGGGAAGCGTGGCCTGTGCCATGTAAAGAGCCAGATTTTCAATATCCGCGGGTTGATGGCCGGCACTTATCGTGATCCTCAGCCTAGCCGTATTGGGGGGGACGGTTGGATAGCGAATGGCTGGGACATGAAAGCCCTGCTTCTGCAAACGGGCGGCGAGTGCAAGAGCGTCCTCCGAGGCACCTACCATCCATGGAATGATGGCGGACTGGATCGGGCCAGCCGTTCCAGAGGCTTCTTGGAACAGCTTGATATTTTGCCACAGTTTGTTGCGGAGCTCCAGGCCTTCCTGCTCCCGTATCAGGCGGATGGATTCTGCTGCAGCCGAGGCCTGTGCAGGGGGAGGGGAAGTGGAGTAAATGAAGGACCGGGCCCGGTTGATGAGCAGCTCGGCCCAGGTTTTGGAGCAGGCGAGATAACCGCCGGCAACTCCCGCTGCCTTACCCAGTGTTCCCATGTGAAAGTCAATCTGATCCTGAATACCGAGTTCCTCAGCCAGACCCATGCCGGTGGGGCCCATAACGCCGAGCGCGTGGGCTTCATCTACCATGAGCAGGCAGCCATATTGCCTGGTGAGTGAGCTTATCTCGTGCAGTAGCGCGAGGTCACCATCCATACTGAAGACAGACTCGGTGATGACAAGGGTCCGTGAGTCCGGGTTGGCTTTGGCCGTGGTGGATTCCAACAGGGAGGCAAGTTTTTGAAGATTGTTATGGGGAAAGACGCGCAGTGTGGCCCCACTCATCCGAGCCCCGTCGATGAGGCTCGCGTGGCATAATTTGTCCAGGATGACGGTGTCACCTTTTTGTAATAAGGCACTAATGACGCCAACTGCAGTTGAATAGCCGTTAGCGAATGTGATTGCGGCTTCTGTGTTCTTGGCTTGGGCAATGGTGGCTTCGAGATGCTCGTGCGCGGGCGATGTTCCGCAGATCAGCCGTGATGCAGTGGAGCCGGCGCCATATTTTCCGACAGCTTCCTTGTAAGCATCGATAATTTTGGGGTGGTGCGACAGCCCCAGATAGTCGTTGGAGGAAAAATTTATTAGCGAAGAGTCCGAGTCCGGCAGCTGTCTTAAAAGAGAGGCATCCCTGAGAGCTGAAAGTTCGTCCTCTGGAAGTCGCATGTCAGCAACGTAGCAGTGGCCGTTGGCAGCTGACCAGAGAATTAATTAGCTGCAGGTCGCTCCAGGGCCCAGCGCAGCAATTTTTCTGAGTCAGACCATACATTTCTCGAGGTAGCACCCAGAATGACTACTATGGCCGTACGGCCGTTCAGTGTGCCGCTCGATACCAGGCATCGCCCGGAGGCACGAGTGGTGCCTGTTTTCATGCCGTTGCAATAATGAACTTTTTTAAGGACCTTATTGGTGTTGTCCAGGCGCTTTGACCGGCCATTGGCAAAGCGGAAAGTGTAGGTTTCCGTATTCATGATCCCACGCAGTGTGGAACTATCAAATGCGGCACGGGCGCAGAGCGCCATGTCATATGCAGTGGAATACTGGCCTGTGGCAGTGAGGCCGTGAGGATTGAGGAAACGGGAGTCATGCATGCCCAAATTGCGGGCTTTTTGATTCATCACATTGGAAAAATTGGTCTCGCTACCTGCCACACTCCTTGCAAGGGCGCGAGCCACATCATTTCCGCTTTTAACAAGCAATGCCCCGAGCAAGGCGCGGCGGGAGTAGACCTCACCAGGAAGAATCCCGAGTTTGGTGGGTACTACCCATGTGTCACTTTTCTCAATGGTGAACTTGTGGGTAAGGTTACCATGGTCCATCACACACAGTGCCGTCAGGAGCTTCTGGGTGCTGGCTACTGCACAGCGCTCACGGGCATTTTTTTCGTAGAGGACCCGTCCACTGGTGTAATCGACAACGATGGCTCTGGGGGCACCAATCTGCGGAACCGGTGCGCGCGGAATGGTGCCAATTTTGACGGCAGGGCCGGCTGGAACTGGCATTGCCAGCTCGGAACGGTTGAATGCTTGAGGTAACTCAGCACATGATGCGAGGGTGATTGCAAGGAGCCACGGGAGAGGAAGAAAAAAACGCATGGGTGATCTAAAAAAGCTCTCCGCAAAACTCCACCATCAAAACATGAAGTCAAGCGGGAACACGGCCGTGACGATTCTTCCAGGCCCTGCGAAAAGACAGCACCCTCTCCCCTGAGCCTGCCATCGCTTGTGGGAATACGCTGGAGACCCTTAGATTGCCTAATATCTCGATGGTTTGAAAATGGATCGCAGTGCCAGTAACAGGATAGCAATCAGTCCCAAGGGTATGGCGATCACAACTGCCAGAATGATAATGGGGATGATGACAAGTCTGCTCCAGCTTTTGGTTTTGAGCAGCATGAGCCACTGGGTGACCCAGAGCGTGAGGCGCGCCTTCCATGGCAGGGATTGCCGGAAATGAGCGAACGGATCAGCAGAGCCCATTCCGACTCCATCAGTATCTGGTGTATGGTTATCAGAGGGTCTGCTGCCAGACGACGTTGCAGTCCGGTCACGCTGGTCCCGGTGAACTTCACCCCCGGAACTCTCCGGGGTGAGTATTTCATCAATTTCGATCGTCTTGCTTTTGGGCATCTGTTGCCGGTATCTCGCTATGCTTGATGCAGGGTTTTATCGGTGTCGGCCTCAATAATGGCGAAGCGCTCACGATGAAGTGCGGGGTCAGTGCGGAAGGTCAAGCGTCCGCTGTGAGAGCGCTCAAGCTCGACAAAGAGACTTGAATCCTCATGCTTGAACCGGTTTAGAACCTCTGTATTGACAACGATAACAAGGTCGCCAAGTTTGCCCTCGCCTCGTTGAATGACTGTATTGAGGGCGCGCTGAACCTCCACACTCATGGTCATGGGTGTCTTCACTCTGCCGCGTCCCTCGCAATACGGGCAAGGCTCGAGCAGGCTGTCACGAAGGGATTCGTTGAGACGCTGGCGGGTCATTTCCATGAGTCCGATGGAGGATATCTGAAGGACTTGGGTTTTCGCCTTGTCGCGCTTGAGACGCTCCTTCATGGCACGATAGACCGCCTGTTGGTCCCGCCTGTGGCGCATGTCAATGAAGTCGACCACGACCAGACCACCGATGTTGCGCAAGCGGAGTTGTCTGGCGACTTCCTCAGCGGCCTCCACATTGGTTTCGAGAAGCATTTTATCGACATCCTTGGCACCGCGGTTGCGGCCTGTGTTGACGTCCACCGTAATCATGGCCTCGGTTTCATCAATGACGAGATAACCACCACATTTGAGCCACACTTGACGTGAGAAGGCTTCATCGATTTGCTTTTGTATGCCGATTTTTTCGAAAATAGACTGGCGGGAAGGATAGTACTGGATACGGCGTTTGGCTCTGCGGGAGATACGTCCTGCAATTTCGCGCATCGAGTTGGTGGTTTCCTCGTCGTCACACAATACCTGGCCCATGTTGTCCGTGAGGAAACTGCGCACGCTTCGCTCAATGAGATCTGGCTCGCGATAGACACAAACGGGTGCAGGTGTATTGTCCCGCTTATCCTCTAC